>NZ_JBIBWT010000007.1:0-405990 GCF_043081525.1 Streptomyces sp. NPDC014864 | reverse complement strand
AAACGCCCGGTTACATTCCGAACCCGGAAGCTAAGCCTCACAGCGCCGATGGTACTGCAGGGGGGACCCTGTGGGAGAGTAGGACACCGCCGAACTCCCTTTAGAGCTCCGGCTCCTGGGCACACAGCCCAGGAGCCGGAGCTTTTTTGCGTTGAGGTAGGGTCGGGGGGAATCGATCGGTACGTTTCCCACAGGAGGCCCCCGGGTGGAGGTCCAGGAGACCCGTGTCCAGACGGACCGGGTCCTCACCATCCCGAACATCCTCAGCATGGCGCGGCTCGTCGGTGTGCCGCTCTTCCTGTGGCTGATTCTCCGGCCGGAGTTCGGTGGCCCCAAGAGCGATGGCTGGGCCCTGCTGGTGCTCGCGCTGAGCGGCGTCAGCGACTACCTCGACGGCAAGCTCGCACGGCGCTGGAACCAGATCAGCAGCCTCGGCCGGCTTCTCGACCCCGCGGCCGACCGGTTGTACGTCCTTTCGACGTTGCTCGGGCTCACCTGGCGCGAGATTCTGCCGCCCTGGCTGACCGCACTCCTCCTGGCGCGGGAACTGATGCTGCTGGTGGCCGTGGGCGTTCTCCGGCGCCACGGGTATCCGCCGCCGCAGGTGAACTTCCTGGGCAAGGCCGCGACCTTCAACCTGATGTACGCCTTCCCGCTTCTGCTGCTCAGCGACGGAAGCGGATGGATCGCGTCACTGGCCGCTGTTTTCGGATGGGCGTTCGCCGGATGGGGTACAACCCTGTATTGGTGGGCAGGAGTCCTCTACGTGGTACAAGTCCGCCGCCTGGTCCGTGCGGACGCCATGGCCGACTGAGCCTGCCAATGAGGGCGGCTGCGGTGGCTCGATGGCCCGCCGGGGAAAAGTGCGGGACAATCTTGACGGGTGAAGTCGGCTAGACCGTCGTCTCTGAGGAGGACGCTTCCGACATGAAGGCCGTCGTGATGGCCGGAGGCGAAGGCACTCGCCTTCGTCCCATGACTTCGAGTATGCCGAAACCGCTCCTGCCGGTGGCCAACCGGCCGATCATGGAGCACGTTCTCCGGCTGCTCAAAAGGCACGGGCTGAACGAGACCGTCGTCACCGTCCAGTTCCTGGCCTCCTTGGTCAAGAACTACTTCGGTGACGGTGAAGAACTCGACATGGAGCTCACCTATGCCAACGAGGAGAAGCCTCTCGGGACCGCCGGAAGCGTCAAGAACGCCGAAGAGGCGTTGAAGGACGATGCCTTCCTGGTCATCTCCGGCGATGCCCTGACCGACTTCGACCTCACCGACCTGATCCGGTTCCACAAGGAAAAGGGCGCGATGGTGACCGTGTGTCTCACCCGCGTACCCAACCCCCTGGAATTCGGTATCACCATCGTCGACGAAGAGGGGAAGGTCGAGCGTTTTCTCGAGAAGCCGACCTGGGGCCAGGTCTTCTCCGACACCGTGAACACGGGCATTTACGTGATGGAGCCCGAGGTCTTCGACTATGTCGAGGCCGATGTTCCGGTCGACTGGTCCGGTGATGTCTTCCCGCAGCTGATGAAGGAAGGCAAGCCGATCTACGGCTATGTCGCCGAGGGCTACTGGGAGGACGTCGGCACCCACGAGAGCTACGTGAAGGCCCAGGCGGACGTCCTGGAGGGCAAGGTCGACGTCGAGATCGACGGCTTCGAGATCTCGCCCGGCGTCTGGGTCGCGGAGGGCGCCGAGGTGCACCCCGACGCGGTGCTCCGGGGCCCGCTCTACATCGGCGACTACGCCAAGGTGGAGGCCGGCGCCGAGATCCGCGAGCACACCGTCGTCGGATCGAACGTCGTCGTGAAGAGCGGTGCCTTCCTGCACAAGGCCGTCGTCCACGACAACGTGTACGTGGGGCAGCACAGCAATCTCCGCGGCTGCGTCGTCGGGAAGAACACCGACATCATGCGGGCGGCGCGGATCGAGGACGGCGCCGTCATCGGCGACGAGTGCCTCATCGGCGAAGAATCGATCGTGCAGGGCAACGTCCGGGTCTACCCGTTCAAGACGATCGAGGCCGGCGCGTTCGTCAACACCTCGGTCATCTGGGAGTCGCGGGGCCAGGCACACCTCTTCGGGGCGCGCGGGGTCTCCGGCATCCTGAACGTGGAGATCACCCCGGAGCTCGCCGTCCGGCTCGCCGGCGCCTATGCGACGACGCTGAAGAAGGGCTCCACCGTCACCACGGCCCGTGACCACTCCCGTGGTGCCCGTGCGCTCAAGCGGGCGGTCATCTCCGCCCTCCAGGCCAGCGCCATCGACGTACGGGACCTGGAGAACGTTCCGCTTCCGGTCGCACGGCAGCAGACCGCCCGGGGCAGTGCCGGCGGCATCATGATCCGGACCTCGCCCGGAGTGCCCGACTCCGTCGACATCATGTTCTTCGACGGGGAGGGTGCCGACCTGTCGCAGGCCAAGCAGCGGAAGCTGGACCGGGTCTTCGCGCGGCAGGAGTACCGGCGCGCGTTCCCGGGCGAGATCGGAGACCTGTACTTCCCGTCCAGCGTCTTCGACTCGTACACCGGATCGCTGCTGCGGAATGTCGACACGACCGGGATCGCCGAGTCGGGACTGAAGGTCGTCGTCGACGCGTCCAACGGCAGTGCCGGGCTCGTCCTGCCCAGCCTGCTGGGCAAGCTCGGTGTGGACTCGTTGACCATCAACCCCGGTCTCGACGAGTCACGTCCGACGGAGACGGCCGACATACGGCGAGCGGGGCTGGTGCGCCTCGGCGAGATCGTGGCGTCCTCCGGAGCGGCCTTCGGCGTCCGGTTCGACCCGGTGGGCGAGCGGCTGTCCCTGGTGGACGAGAAGGGCCGCATCATCGAGGACGACCGGGCCCTGCTGGTCATGCTCGACCTCATCGCGGCCGAGCGGCGCAGCGGCCGGGTCGCGCTGCCGGTGACCACCACCCGGATCGCCGAACAGGTGGCCGCCTATCACGGCACGCAGGTGGAGTGGACGACCACCTCCCCGGACGACCTGCAGCGGGTCGGCGGCGAGGAGGGCACGATCTTCGGCGGTGACGGCAAGGGCGGCTTCATCGTTCCGGAGTTCAGCAGTGTCTACGACGGCACGGCCGCCTTCGTCAGGCTCATCGGCCTGGTGGCGCGGACGCAGCTCACGCTGAGCCAGATCGACGCGCGGATCCCGCGGGCGCACGTCCTCAAGCGGGACCTGGCGACGCCGTGGGCCGTGAAGGGACTGGTGATGCGCCGGGTCGTGGAGGAGGCCGGAGACCGCTCCGTCGACACCACGGACGGTGTGCGGGTGGTGGAGACCGACGGCCGCTGGGTGATGGTCCTGCCCGACCCTGCCGAGGCCGTCACGCACCTGTGGGCCGAGGGTCCGGACGACGCCTCCGCCCAGGCCCTGCTGGACGAGTGGGCCGAGGTCGTGGACAGCGCCGGGCGCTGACCGGTAGCAAAACGGACAGCGCGCACGCGTGCCGGACAAGTGTCCCCAAGGGGGCCTGTCCGGCACGCCGGTGGGGCCATTCGGAGGACACGGCCGCCCCATGCGACTATGTGCGACATGCCGCAGCAACCCCCCATTCGGAGCACCCCCTCGCGGCCCTCCCGTCCGGATGCCTCCATGTCGTTGATCACGAACGTCATGGACCACAGTCTCGACGACGGTTACGCCGAGGCGGCCGCGCGGAAGAAGGCCGCGGGCGAGAGCGGGATGCCGAAGACCCTCAGGGCGCGCCTGGGGCTGGCCGCCGGTCTGGTGCTGGCGGCGCTCGTGGTCACGGTGGGCGCGGCACAGGCGAGGGTGGCCGCTCCCGTCGTCGCCAAGGAGCGCCAGGAGCTGGTGGACCGCATCGACCGCGAGACCGCGACGGCGGACGACCTCGAGGGCACCGTGGACAAGCTGCGCGACGAGGTGAGCGCGCGCCAGCGGCAGGCGCTCCAGAAGAGCGGCGGCAACGCGCGGGCCGACATCGTGGGCATCCTGGCGGGCGCGACCGCGGTGCATGGCCCCGGGGTGAAGCTGGTCGTGAACGACGCCAAGGAGGCCAGCTCGGGCGGGGGCGGCAACCCGCGTGAGACGTCGGGTTTCTCCGACACCGGCCGGGTACGCGACCGGGACATGCAGCGCGTGGTCAACGGACTGTGGCAGTCGGGCGCCGAGGCCGTCTCCATCAACGGGCAGCGGCTGACCGCCCTGTCCGCGATCAGGGCGGCCGGTGACGCCATACTGGTCGACAACAAGCCGCTGGTGCCGCCCTACACGGTGCTGGCGGTGGGGGACGGCGACGAGTTGAGCACCCGGTTCCAGAACAGCCCGGACGGGCTGTACCTCCATGCCCTGCAGGAGAACTACGGCATCCGGACCAGCATCTCCACGGAGGGCGACCTCCGGCTGCCCGCCGCACCGAGCGTGATCGTACGTACAGCACAGCCGAGCACTGAGAAAGGCACATCGTGATCGCCGTACTGGGCCTCGTCGTGGGAGTCGTGGCCGGCCTTTTGGTCCGGCCGGAGGTTCCGGCGGTCGTCGAGCCTTATCTGCCGATTGCCGTCGTGGCGGCCCTGGACGCCGTCTTCGGCGGTCTGCGGGCGATGCTCGACGGCATCTTCGACGACAAGGTCTTCGTGGTGTCGTTCCTGTCGAACGTGGTCGTCGCCGCGCTGATCGTGTTCCTCGGCGACAAGCTGGGCGTCGGGGCGCAGCTGTCCACGGGCGTCGTGGTCGTCCTCGGTATCCGTATCTTCTCCAACGCCGCGGCGATCCGGCGCCACGTGTTCCGGGCGTGAGACCGATGAGCAACCAGGACGAACGGCCCCAGGTGTCCCGCGACGGCCTGTCCCGCGAGCAGGCCGGGAGCGGGCCGCACCGCGATCATTCCGGCAACAGGCTGCGCAAGGAGCTGCCCGAGGAGGTTCCCGCGACGGCGTCGGATGCCGCCCCCGAGGCCAACGCCAAGGCCGAGGCCGAGGCCGCGGTGGCGCCCGGGGCCGAACAGGCCTCCGAGCCCGGCCGCCCCTCCGGAGACGAGGAGCGGACCGAGTCGGCACTGACCGGCCGTCAGCGACTGGCCAAGGGGCTGTGGCCGCCGCGCGTCAGCCGGGCCCAACTGATCGTGGCCGTGCTCCTGTTCGGCCTCGGCTTCGGTCTGGCCGTCCAGGTGGCGTCCAACAGCGACAGCGACAGCGCGCTGCGTGGCGCCCGCCAGGAGGATCTCGTGCGCATCCTCGACGAACTGGATGACCGCACCCAGCGTCTTGAGGACGAGAAGCAAGGTCTCGAGAAGCAGCGCCAGGAGCTCCAGAACAGCTCGGACCAGGCCGCGGAGGCCCGCAAGCAGACGGCCGAGAAGGAGAAGCAACTCGGCATTCTGGCGGGCACCGTGGCCGCGCAGGGACCCGGCATCACCATCACGATCGAGGACGCGAAGGGGACGGTCCAGGCGGACATGCTGCTCGACGCGATACAGGAGCTGCGCGCCGCCGGTGCGGAGGCGATCCAGGTGAACGGTGTGCGGGTCGTGGCCGGCACCTACCTGACGGACTCCGGGAAGAGCGTGGACGTCGACGGGAACAAGATCAACGCCCCCTATCGTTTCAAGGTCATCGGCAAGCCGCAGGACCTCGAGCCGGCGCTCAACATCCCGGGAGGCGTGGTGCAGACCCTGGAGAAGGAGCAGGCCACCGTTACCGTGGAGCAGTCGGGCAAGATCGTCGTCGACGCCTTGCGGGCGGCGAAGCGGCCTGACTACGCTCGGTCGTCCTCCCAGTGAATCGGGGGTGCATGGCGGCCGTCCGGCAGGGGCATGAGGTTGCGGGGGGTCGGCGCACCGATTGGGTGGTGCGTGATGGAAACTGTTTGGTGGATACGGACGTTGTGAGGATGTCCGGGTCGACCGGTGTACGCAATCAGGGTTCGTCCTGCCCCACGGGCGGGTCTGTTTCGGTCAAGGGGAATCGCCCGTGAAGTTGTTTGCGAAGTTGTTCGGCAAGAGCGCGCGAGAGGACAGCGACAACGCGACCGCTCGGCATCGCGCACAGCCCGACGCGGAGGGCCGGCGCCCGCTGTTCCGGGACCAGGTTCCCGGTCCGGGCGGTGACATTTCCGGTGGTCAGGGCGTGCCGTCTGTTGACCCTGCCCACGCGGGCGACATAGGTTTCGGGCAACCGTCAACCTCAGGTACGGGTGGAGGGTTTGCCTCCGACCCGTACGCGTCCCATGCCCCTGCGGGGCAGCCTCGGCAGGAGGATCCGTCCATGTCGGCCCTGGTGTGTACGAGGTGCGGTAACCGCAACGCGGAGAACAGCCGCTTCTGTTCCAACTGCGGTGCCCCGCTGCGTCCGGGCGTCGCTCCGGAGCGTCCCTCGGAGACGACGTCCACGATCTCCATCTCGGGCCTGGAGGCATACGACTCCGAGGCCACCGGCCAGACCCCGATGCTCTCTCCGGAGGCGCAGGCGGCCGTCGACGCGCTGCCGCTGGGCTCCGCCCTGCTGGTGGTGCGCCGTGGTCCGAACTCGGGCAGCCGCTTCCTCCTGGACGGCGAGCTGACCACGGCCGGGCGTCATCCGCAGAGCGACATCTTCCTGGACGACGTGACCGTCTCCCGTCGCCACGTGGAGTTCCGGCGCAGCCCGGACGGCTCGTTCACGGTGGCCGACGTGGGCAGCCTGAACGGCACGTACGTCAACCGGGAGCGGATCGACTCGGTGGCACTGTCCAACGGCGACGAGGTGCAGATCGGCAAATACCGGCTGGTGTTCTACTCGAGCCGGCAGGCCGTCTGACCCTCTCCCGGACCGGTTCCGGGGGGATGTCGAGGGAAGGTCCATGCGTCAAACACCGAGCGGCGGTGCCTGGCACGGCACCGCCGCCGCGGACAGTGGGCTGATGAGCATCGGCGCCGTGCTGAACGCGCTGCGCGACGAGTTCCCCGAAGTCACCATCTCCAAGATCCGGTTCCTGGAGTCGGAAGGGCTCATCGAGCCGCAGCGTACCCCCTCGGGGTATCGCAAGTTCAGTGCCGAGGACGTCGAGCGCCTCGGGCACGTCCTGAGAATGCAGCGGGACCACTATCTGCCGCTGAAGGTGATCCGCGAGCACCTGGACGCGATGGAGCGCGGGGAGGCCGCCCCGCTGCCGGCCGTGGGCCGCCAGCGCGACGGTGAGCCCGCGCCGGCGCCCGCCGAGGCTCCCGCGGTGGCCCGGGTCGGGCGGGCCGAGCTGCTCGCCGCAGCCGGGGTCGACGACACGGACCTGCGGGAATGGGAGTCGTACGGGCTCATCACCCCACTGGAGGGCGGGGCCTACGATGCCGAGGCGATCACCGTGGCCTCGCTCGTCACCGCGCTGGGGCGGTTTGGGATCGAGCCACGGCATCTGCGCGTGATGAAGGCGGCCGCCGACCGCGAGGCAGGCCTCATCGACCAGGTGGTGGCCCCGCTCAGGCGCCACCGCAACCCGCAGACCCGCGCCCATGCCGAGGCCCGCGCGAGGGAACTCGCGGTGCTCACGGTGAAGCTGCACGCCGCGCTGGTGCAGACCGCCCTGGGGTTGCGCCTGCCCTGAGCGCCGGGCGTCGCCGCGGCCGGATCGGCCTCCCGATTCCGGCCCGACTACCCAAACCTTGCGGGCACGGCCTAGGGTTGCTGTGTGAACGAGCTCGATGTCGTAGGTGTCCGGGTCGAAATGCCCTCCAACCAACCGATCGTGCTCCTGCGTGAAGTGGGAGGCGACCGCTACCTCCCCATCTGGATCGGGCCCGGGGAGGCAACGGCCATCGCCTTCGCCCAGCAGGGCATGGCGCCCGCGCGACCGCTGACCCACGACCTGTTCAAGGACGTGCTGGAGGCCGTCGGCCAGGAGCTCACCGAGGTGCGCATCACGGATCTGCGCGAGGGTGTGTTCTACGCCGAGCTGGTCTTCGCCAGCGGTGTCGAGGTGAGTGCCCGGCCGTCCGACGCCATAGCGCTGGCCCTGCGCACCGGGACGCCGATCTACGGCAGCGACACGGTGCTCGACGACGCGGGGATCGCGATCCCGGACGAGCAGGAGGACGAGGTGGAGAAGTTCCGCGAGTTCCTCGACCAGATCTCGCCGGAGGACTTCGGCACCAGCAGCCAGTGACCGGCCGGGCTCGAGGGGGGCCGCGGCCCGCCTGACCGGTAACCTGCCGGGGCGGTCGTCCTCGGTGCAGAGCCGGCCGTCGGCACATGCCGTCGGCCATTGAGGGCGTCCTGCGGGTTTCCGGGAGGCCATTCGGCTAGCCTTTCCCCGCGGTGGGGCACGGGAAACCACTCTTAGGGTGATTATCACTCGGCGTGCCGAGTGTGGCGATCGTTGACGCACCCCAGGTGACTGCCTACCGTCGAGGAGGCAGGTCAAGGACGGAGGTCGGCGTGAGAAGCAGCGGCGACGGTACGGCTGGGGGTGCCCCCGAACGCGGTGTCGGGGGGAACGGCCCGTACCCTCCCACGCACTCTCGGCTCCGCGCGAACAGGGGATATCCCCCTCACGGCGGCGCGGCCGACCACGTTCCGCAGCGGCCCGCAGCCGTGCCGAACAGCGGAGGGGCGACGTCCGTGGCGTCCGAGCAGATCGGCTATCGCGGCCCGACGGCCTGTGCGGCCGCAGGCATCACCTACCGGCAACTGGACTACTGGGCGCGCACGGGCCTGGTCGAGCCGAGTGTGCGGCCCGCCCACGGGTCCGGCACACAGCGTCTGTACAGCTTCCGCGACGTCGTCGTCCTCAAGATCGTCAAGCGGTTCCTGGACACCGGTGTCTCGCTGCAGAACATCCGCACCGCCGTCCAGCACCTGCGGGAGCGCGGCTTCAGCGACCTGGAGCGGATGACGCTGATGAGCGACGGCGCCACCGTGTACGAGTGCACCTCGCCGGACGAGGTCCACGCCCTGCTCCAGGGCGGCCAGGGCATCTTCGGGATCGCCGTCGGCGTGGTGTGGCGCGACGTGGAGAACGCGCTGTCGCAACTGCACGGGGAGCGTGTCGACACCGGGGAGACCCTGGTGGGCCACAACCCCGGCGACGAGCTGGCCCGGCGGCGCAACCGGGCGGTCTGACAGCGCACGGGCCGCCATGCCCGAGGGACTCCCGCCGCATTGTCAGTGGTGTGGTGCAGCATCGGACATGTGAGAAGCGCGCCCACGATCCTGCATCTCGACATGGATGCCTTCTTCGCCTCGGCGGAGCAGGCGTCCAAGCCGAGCCTGCGCGGCAAGGCGGTCGTCGTGGGCGGCCTCGGACCGCGCGGGGTGGTCGCCACCGCGTCGTACGAGGCACGGGTCTTCGGCGTCCACTCGGCGATGCCGACGGCCCAGGCGCGCCGTCTGGCGCCGAACGCGGCGTACCTGATGCCGCGCTTCGCCTTCTACCGCTCGATCAGCGAGCAGGTCATGGGGCTGCTGCGGGCACTGTCGCCGCTGGTGGAGCCGCTCAGCCTGGACGAGGCGTTCGTGGACCTCGAGGCCGGGGGAGCGGCCTGGGACGAGGAGTCGGCCAGACGGGTGGGAAAGCGGCTGCGCGCCGACATACGGGCCGTCACGGGCCTGACCGGGTCCGTGGGGCTGGCCGCGTCCAAGATGCTCGCCAAGATCGCCTCGGAGCGGGCGAAGCCGGACGGGCTGGTGCTCATCCGGCCCGGCACCGAGCGGGCCCTGCTCGGGCCCCTGTCGGTGCGCACCCTTCCGGGGGTGGGCCCGGCCACGGGTGACCATCTGCGCCGGGCCGGGATCCACACGGTCGAGGAGCTCGCCGAGGCCGGCGAGGACGAACTCGTCCGGCTGGTGGGCAAGGCGCACGGGCACGCGCTGTACGCCATGGCGCTGGCCCACGACGAGCGGCCCGTGGTCGCCGAGCGCGAGGCCAAGTCGGTATCGGTGGAGGACACCTACGACGTGGACATCCACGACCGGGTGCGGGTGGGGCTCGAGGTGCAGCGGCTCGCCGACCGCTGCGTACGGCGCCTGCGCGGGGCCGGGCTGTCGGGGCGGACCATCGTGCTGAAGGTCCGGCGGTACGACTTCTCCACCCTCACCCGGTCGGAGACACTGCGCGGGCCCACGGACGACCCGGCGGTGGTGCGGGAGGCCGCGGCCCGGCTGCTGGACTCCGTCGACACCACCGGCGGGGTGCGGCTGCTCGGCGTGGGCGTCTCCGGGCTCGCCGACTACACCCAGGAGGACCTGTTCGCCCAGGCCGCGGGCGCCGGGCCGGAGGGGCCCGAGGAGGAACCGGCGGTCGAGCCGGCCGTGGAGCAGCCGGCCCCCGCCGAGCGGCGCTGGCCGGCGGGCCACGACGTGCGGCACTCGGTGTACGGGCACGGATGGGTGCAGGGCAGCGGGCTCGGCCGGGTCACGGTCCGGTTCGAGACTCCCGACTCGGAGCCCGGACGCGTTCGCACCTTCCGCGTGGAGGACCCGGAGCTGGAGCCGGTCGATCCGCTGCCGCTGGTGGCGCGAAGACCGGGATCGGGCGGAGAGGGGGAAACCTCGGCGGGTTCGGCCGATCGGGGCTCGGACGCGGCCGCGAGGACCTCGCCGGAGGCGGCCGGGGCGATGTCGCCGGACGCCGACAGGACGAGGGCGCCCGACGCGGCCGAAGGGGCTGCGGCGGAGAAGGCCGGCGGCGTGGCTCAGGCCTCCTCCGAGCCCGCCAGCTTGCCGAAGTCGCGGTCCGGGACCGCGGGAGGAGCGGCCACGTCGAGGCCGTAGTGGTGATAGAGCTGCAATTCCTGTTCGGGGGAGAGGTGGCGGCCGACGCCGAAGTCGGGGGCGTCCCTGATCAGAGCCCGGTCGAAGGGGACGCGCAGGGCGCCTTCGACGAGTTCGCTGGGCTCCAGGGGCACGAAGGCGTCCCTGGAGAACAGGCCGGTGCGTATGGCCGCCCACTCCGGCACCCCGGTCGCGTCGTCGAGATAGACCTCGTCCACCGTGCCGATCTTGATGCCTCTGCGGTCGAACGCCTTGCGGCCGATCAGGTTGCGCGGATCGATGTCGGTCTGCACGGGCCCTCCACGTGGTCGCAATACCTCCGTTAGCACTACAAAAGAGCACATCACGGTGGGCGGCCACTCGAAAGCCCGTGTGGTGGGCCCGCTGGTACGCTGGCAGCGGCTGCTGACCCCGTGCGGG
Organism: Streptomyces sp. NPDC014864; assembly: GCF_043081525.1. Taxonomy (NCBI): domain Bacteria; kingdom Bacillati; phylum Actinomycetota; class Actinomycetes; order Kitasatosporales; family Streptomycetaceae; genus Streptomyces; species Streptomyces sp. NPDC014864. The sequence continues at coordinate 394,861 of NZ_JBIBWT010000007.1, read as the reverse complement.
AGAGTCCTCCAGCATCATCGGAGGCGCCGAAGGAGCAAATCCTCCCCGGAATCTCTCAGGCCCACGTACCGCACGGACGAGGTCACTCTGGAAAGCAGAGCGGGTGTCGACGGCTTCCGCTCTCACCGACGGTGAAAGCCGGGAGCCCCAGTGCGACCCGGTGAAGCTCTCAGGTCAGATGACAGAGGGGGAGGCCGTCCGGGCACCCATCCGTGGTGCCCCTCGAAGGTCGCGTCAGACCAGGAGGCCTCCGCATGACCGCCCATCGCATTCCGCTCTCCGAGCTCGAACAGGGAACCCCCTTCGAGCAGCGCCACATCGGCCCCGATCACGAGGCCCGGGCCAAGATGCTCGCGCAGGTCGGCTACGGCTCGCTCGACGACCTCACGGCCGCAGCGGTCCCCGACGTGATCAAGAACGCCGGTGCGCTGGACCTGCCGGACGCGCGGACCGAGGCCGAGGTGCTCGCCGAGCTGCGCTCGCTCGCCGACCGCAACGAGGTCCTGGGCTCCATGATCGGCCTCGGGTACTACGGGACCTTCACGCCCCCGGTGATCCTGCGGAACGTCATGGAGAACCCGGCCTGGTACACGGCGTACACCCCCTACCAGCCGGAGATCTCCCAGGGCCGCCTCGAGGCGCTGCTGAACTTCCAGACGATGGTCGCCGAGCTGACCGGCCTGCCGACCTCCGGCGCCTCCCTGCTCGACGAGGGCACCGCCGCGGCCGAGGCCATGGCCCTCTCCCGGCGCATGGGCCGCAACAAGAAGGGCCTGTTCCTGATCGACGCGGACGCGCTGCCGCAGACCGTGGCCGTCATCCGGACCCGCGCCGAGCCGTCCGGCGTCGAGGTCGTCGTCGCGGACCTGAGCGAGGGCATCCCGGCCGGGGTCGCCGAGCGTGAGATCAACGGCGTGCTCCTGCAGTACCCGGGCGCCTCCGGTGCCGTACGCGACCTCAAGCCCGTCATCGACCAGGCGCACGAGCTGGGCGCGCTGGTCACCGTCGCCGCCGACCTGCTCGCCCTCACGCTGCTGAAGTCGCCCGGTGAGCTCGGCGCGGACATCGCGGTCGGCACCACGCAGCGCTTCGGCGTGCCGATGGGCTTCGGCGGGCCGCACGCCGGCTACATGGCGGTGCACGAGAAGTTCGCCCGCAGCCTTCCGGGCCGCCTTGTCGGCGTCTCCGTCGACGTGGACGGGAACAGGGCCTACCGCCTGGCCCTGCAGACCCGCGAGCAGCACATCCGCCGCGAGAAGGCCACCAGCAACATCTGCACCGCCCAGGTGCTGCTCGCCGTGATGGCGGGCATGTACGCCGTCTACCACGGCCCCGAGGGGCTGCGGACCATCGCGCGCCGCACCCACCGCTACGCCTCCGTGCTCGCCGAGGGGCTCACCGCGGGCGGTGCCGAGGTCGTCCACGGCCACTACTTCGACACGCTGACTGTCCGGGCCGAGGGCCGCGCCGCCGACGTGGTCGCCGCCGCCCGCCGCAACGGCGTCAACCTGCGCCTCGTCGACGCCGACCACGTCTCGATCGCCTGCGACGAGACCACCACCCGTGCCCAGCTGGGCGCGGTGTGGTCCGCGTTCGGGGTCGAGGGCGACGTCGAGGCGCTGGACGCGGCCGCCGCGGACGTCCTGCCGCAGGCGCTGCTGCGCACCGACGACTACCTCACCCACCCGGTCTTCCAGCAGCACCGCTCCGAGACCGCGATGCTGCGCTACCTGCGCAGGCTGGCCGACCGCGACTACGCGCTCGACCGCGGCATGATCCCGCTGGGTTCCTGCACCATGAAGCTCAACGCGACCACCGAGATGGAGCCGGTGACCTGGCCGGAGTTCGGTCAGCTGCACCCCTTCGCGCCCGCCGAGCAGGCGCAGGGCTACCTCACGCTGATCCGCGAGCTGGAGGAGCGCCTCGCCGAGGTCACCGGGTACGACAAGGTCTCCCTGCAGCCGAACGCCGGCAGCCAGGGCGAGCTCGCAGGTCTGCTCGCCGTCCGCGGCTACCACCGCGCCAACGGCGACGCCCAGCGCACCGTCTGCCTCATCCCCTCCTCCGCGCACGGCACCAACGCCGCCAGCGCCGTGATGGCCGGCATGAAGGTCGTCGTCGTGAAGACCGCCGAGGACGGCGAGATCGACGTGACGGACCTGCGGGCGAAGATCGAGCAGTACCGCGACGAGCTCGCGGTGCTGATGATCACCTACCCGTCCACGCACGGCGTCTTCGAGGAGCACGTCGCCGACATCTGCGCGGCGGTGCACGAGGCCGGCGGTCAGGTGTACGTCGACGGCGCCAACCTCAACGCCCTGGTCGGCCTCGCCGAGCCCGGCCACTTCGGCGGGGACGTCTCGCACCTGAACCTGCACAAGACGTTCTGCATCCCGCACGGCGGCGGCGGTCCGGGCGTCGGCCCGGTGGCGGTCCGCGAGCACCTCGCGCCGTACCTGCCGAACCACCCCCTCCAGCCCGAGGCCGGTCCGGAGAGCGGGGTCGGCCCGATCTCGGCCGCGCCCTGGGGTTCGGCGGGCATCCTGCCGATCTCGTGGGCGTACGTCCGTCTCATGGGCGGCGAGGGCCTCAAGCGGGCCACGCAGGTGGCCGTGCTCTCCGCCAACTACGTCGCCAAGCGCCTGGAGCCGCACTACCCGGTGCTCTACACCGGCCCGGGCGGCCTGGTCGCGCACGAGTGCATCATCGACCTGCGGCCGCTGACCAAGGCGACCGGGGTGAGCGTCGACGACGTCGCCAAGCGGCTGATCGACTACGGCTTCCACGCGCCGACGATGTCCTTCCCGGTGGCCGGCACGCTGATGATCGAGCCGACCGAGTCCGAGGACCTGGCCGAGCTGGACCGGTTCTGCGACGCGATGATCGCGATCCGCGCCGAGATCGAGAAGGTCGGCTCGGGCGAGTGGCCCGCCGAGGACAACCCGCTGCGGCACGCGCCGCACACCGCCGCCGCGCTCGGCGGGGAGTGGGAGCACGCCTACAGCCGTGAGGAGGCGGTCTTCCCGGCCGGTGTCTCGGCCGCCGACAAGTACTGGCCGCCGGTGCGCCGCATCGACCAGGCCTTCGGCGACCGCAACCTGGTCTGCTCGTGCCCGCCGCTGGACGCGTACGAGGACTGAGCACCGTGACAGGGCTCCGCCCCGGCCCTTCGAAGGCCGGTGCGGAGCCCTTGCCGCGCCGCGGCCCTGTCCGGCCAGGGCCCGGTTCCCCCGGGCAGGTGCCCTCGCCGGCACGGCACATCACGGCGTCGAGAGCGCGACCTCGGTCGACTTGATCAGGGCGACGACGGGGGAGCCCGCCGTGAGGCCCAGCTCGGTGACGGCGTCCTTGGTGATCGCGGCGGTCAGCTCCCCGCCGTCGACGCCGACCTTGACGGACGCCATGGCCCGGCCGGTGGCGATGCCCGTGACCGTGCCGGGCAGCCGGTTGCGGATGGACAGGCCCTCGAGCGGCCCGGTGGCCAGGGACACCTCGGTGGACTTCACCAGGGCGCGGACGGCGGAGCCCACGGTCAGGCCCAGTTCGTCGAAGGACTCGCGGGTGATCGCGGCGGTCAGGTCCTGCCCGCCGTCCAGTCGGACCCCGACCGTGGCCATGGCCTCGCCCGGGTTGAGGGCGGTGACGGTACCGGGCAGTCGGTTGCGGATGCTCAGGCTCATCGGTCACGCCTCGCAGAGGTGAGGAGAAACGGGAGGTACAGGGGGATTTCACCCCCTGGCGGTCCTCACCGTAGCCGCGGGGGCCGGCTCAGGCCGGGTAGGCGTGGGTCTGCGCCGCCTTCACCGTCGCCCAGACCGGTGCACCGGGGTGCAGGTCGAGTTCGGCCGCGGCGACCGTGGTCAGGTCCGCGGTGAGGGGCAGCTCGCCGGTCAGGTCCGCGCGGATCTGGTCGCCGTGGGTCTCCAGACCGGCGACCTCGCAGCGCCACAGGTTCCGGGCGCTGGAGCCGATGGGCCGGTCCCGGTGAAGGGTGACCGCGGCGGGCGGGAACGCCACGAAGGCCGGACCCGTCAGGATCTCGGTGGTGGTGAGCACGGCACCGCCGTCGAGCCGGACCACGTGGCCCTCGGCCCGGCCCCGGTACAGGTTGAGTCCGACCAACTGGGCGACGTAGTCCGTCCGCGGGTGGCGGGCGATGTCGGAGGGGGTGCCCTCCTGGACCACGCCGCCGTCCTCGACGACGACGAGCCGGTCGGCCAGCACCATCGCGTCCAGCGGATCGTGGGTGACCAGGACGGCGACCGCCTCGAACTCCGCGAGATGGCGCCGCAGCCCGGCACGGACCTCCAGCCGGGTACGGGCGTCGAGCGCGGCGAGCGGTTCGTCCAGGAGCAGCAGCCGGGGCCGGGTGGCCAGGGCGCGGGCGAGCGCGACGCGCTGCGCCTGGCCCCCGGAGAGACGGCGGGGCCGGACACCGGCGTGGCCGGCGAGACCCATCCGCTCCAGCCAGGCGGCGGCCTGAGCGCGGGCCTCCGCCTTTGAGGCGCCTCGGCACCGCGGCCCGAAGGCCACGTTGTCCAACGCGGACAGGTGCGGGAAGAGCAGGTAGTCCTGGAAGACGACGCCGACCGGGCGGGCCTCGGGCGGCGTCCGGTCCAGCGCGGCGCCGTCCAGGCGCAGATGCCCGCCGGAGAGCGGGGTCAGACCCGCGAGCGCGCGCAGGGCGGTGGTCTTGCCGGCGCCGTTCGGGCCGAGGAGCGCGACGACGTCGCCGGGGGCGGCAATCAGCCGTGCATCGAGTCGGAAGCCCCCGCGCTCGACGACGAGACGGGCGTCGAGCCCCAGTGCGTGGGTGCCCGCGGCGAGGGCGCCGCGCGTGGTGTCGTCGAGGTCGGTCATGACGCCCTCATCCAGCGGTCGCGCAGCCCCGCCAGGACCGTGATCGACACGGCGAGCAGCACCAGGCTCAGGGCGATGGCGGCGGCCGGGTCGTTCTGCAGTGCCAGGTAGACCGCCAGCGGCATGGTCTGGGTACGTCCGGGGAAGTTGCCCGCGAAGGTGATCGTCGCGCCGAACTCGCCGAGCGCCCGCGCCCAGGCCAGCACCGCACCCGCCGCGATGCCGGGTGCGATCAGCGGCAGGGTGACCCGGCGGAACGCGGTGAAGCGGGAGGCGCCGAGGGTGGCGGCCGCCTCCTCGTAGCGCGGGTCGGCGGCGCGCAGCGTGCCCTCGACGCTGATGACGAGGAACGGCATGGCCACGAACGTCTCCGCGACCACCACCCCGGCCGTGGTGAACGGCAGGGTGAGCCCGAACCAGGAGTCCAGCCACTGCCCCACGACACCGCCCCGGCCGAGCGCCAGCAGCAGCGCCACACCCCCCACCACCGGCGGCAGGACCAGGGGCAGGGTCACCAGTGCCCGCACCAGTCCGCGCCCGGGGAAGGTCGTGCGGGCCAGCAGCCAGGCCAGCGGCACGCCGAGCACCAGGCTCACGGCGGTGGCGGCGGTCGCGCTGACCAGGGACAGCCGGAGCGCCTGCCAGACCTCGGGGCTGGTCAGCTGGTCCGGCAGGCTGCGCCACGGCGCCCGTACCAGCAGGGCGAGCAGAGGCAGCAGCAGGAACGCCAGGCCCACGAGTGCGGGGACCAGCAGGGGCAGCGGTACGGGGCGAAGGAGGCGCCCGCGCCGTGACCCGCCCGCCGGGGTCACCGCATCGGGCCTGGCGGTGGCGGTCATGGCTTGAGGAACCCCGCCGCCGTGAGGACCCTCTGGCCCGCAGCGGAGCGCACCAGCGCGACGAACGCCTCGGCGGCCGGGGCGTTGGGCGCGTTCTTCAGCAGGGCGATCGGGTAGTCGTTGACGGCCCGGGCGGACTCGGGGAACTCCACGCCCTCGACCTTGCCCCCGGCCGCCCGCACGTCGGTCTTGTAGACGACGGCCGCGTCGGCCTCCTTCAGCTCCACCTTCGTCAGGGCGCTCTTGACGTCCTGCTCGTAGGAGGCGGGGGTCAGCTCGAGGCCGCCGGCGGCGAGCGCCTTCCGGGCCGCGGCGCCGCACGGCACCGTCCTGTCGCACAGGACGACCTTGAGCCCGGGCCTGGTCAGATCCTTGAGGGAGGAGACCTTGTCCGGGTTGCCGGGCAGGGTGGCGATCTCCAGCTGGTTGCGGACGAAGGTGACCGGCGGGCCGGCCGCGTCCCGCTGCTCCGTCACCATCGCCATGGTCTTGGGGCTGGCCGCGGCGAACACGTCGGCGGGGGCACCGCCGGTGATGCCGGCGGCGAGGCTGTCGCTGCCGCCGAAGCTGAACGTGACCTTCGTGCCGGGGTGCTGCTTCTCGAACTCCTTGCCGAGCTTCGTGAAGCTCTCCTTGAGGGAGGCCGCGGCGAAGACGGTCACGGTCCCGGACAGCTTCGCGGAGGAGGACGAGCCGGAGCCGGCCGGCTTCTGCGACCGCGCCGGGTCCGACGAGTCCGATGCGGAGGAGCAGGCGCTCAGGGCCAGCAGTGCGGCGGTCGCGGCGCCGGCCGCCCGCAGAGTGCGCCGGGTCCGGCGCACGGGACGGATGATCACGGTCGACTCCCTCTGGTGCTGCTCACCAGGACCCCCGGTCCTGCCACGGCCTCTCGGTGGCCATGTGGCGATCATACTGCCGCATGTGCGAGGGGGAAGTCCCCTGTCGCATCGCATGAGCCGGGCAAGAAGTTCGTTGGGGGCTGCATGTGCGTTCGTACGGCCCTCCACTCAGGTCCGGTCGATGTGCACGTTCGTCGACTTCACGCGGGCCGTGGCCTCCATGCCGACCTCCAGGCCCAACTCCTCCACGGCCTCCCGGGTCAGCAGCGAGACGAGGCGGTGCGGGCCGGCCTGGATCTCGACCTGGGCGGCGACGTCGCCCAGCTTGACGGCGGTCACGATGCCGGGGAAGGCGTTGCGCACCGAGGTGCGGGAGGGGATCTCCTCGCCGTCCCCGGACCGGGCGAGCTCGACGGAGAACGCGGCGAGGTCGCGGCCGTCGATGAGCCGTCGCCCGGTGTCGTCGCGGTGCGTGGCGACCCGGCCCGCGTCCGCCCAGCGGCGGGCGGTGTCCGGGCTGACGCCGAGCAGCCGGGCGGCCTGACCGATCGTGTAGGACTGCATGCCGGTCACGATAGGGCCCCGAGGGAGCCCGTCGCGGAGGTGGGGCCGCAGTGGGAGCCCGTCACCGGAGCCGCGGCCCCGCCCGCGCGGATCGCTCAGCCGGTGTGCACCCGCGGCCGCTTGGCGCGGTCCGGCTCCGCCTCGCGCAGCACCTCACGGGTGACCGGGGCGACCTCGCCCTGTCCGAAGAGGAAGAAGCGGAGGAAGTTGGCGAACGGGTTGCCCTCGGTCCACTCGAAGTAGATGTGCGGGGTGCGGCCCGTGCGCTCGCGGACGTGCAGGAGGAGGGCGGCCAGCGCGTTGGGAATGGAGGCGGATTCCAGGCTCAGGACGCGGTAGCGGTTGTGCAGCACCTCGCCGCGCACCGTGAGGCCTGCCTCGAACTCGGACGGGTCGGTGACCGTCACTTCGACGAAGACGAAGTCCTCGGTGGCCGGGATGTCGTTGTCCTGGCGGATCTGCTCGACCTTGTCGCGGTACTCGGCCGTGTCGCGCAGTCCCGGCTTGTTGGCGATGAGCCGTATCTTGCGGCTGGCCATGTCACGGATGAATCGCTCCGCCATGGGGTCCAGCGTCACGCCGGTCACCCGCAGTTCGAAGGACCGGGCCAGCCGGGACAGCAGCGAGACCAGGATGATGCCAACGATGAAGCAGGCGCCGATCTTCACACCGTCCGGCCGTTCGACGACGTTGGCCCCCGTCGTGTAGAGGAAGACCGCAGCGATCAGCCCGAAGGCGACGGTCCACCTCCGCTGGCCCGCCTTGCGGGCGGCGATGGTCACGGCGATCGCAGCCGAGCTGATCAGCACCAGCACGCCGGTGGCGTAGGCGCCGCCCTGCTTGTCGACGTTTGCGTCGAAGATCCAGGTGACCAGGAAGCCGATGAGGGTGAAGACGATGACCATCGGACGCACGGCGCGCGCCCAGTGCGGTGCCATGCCGTACCGGGGCAGGTAACGCGGCATGAGGTTCAGCAGACCGGCCATCGCGGAGGCGCCCGCGAACCAGAGAATGGCGATGGTGGAGATGTCGTAGACCGTGCCGAAGGCGTTGCCCAGGTACTCGTGCGCCAGATACGCCAGCGCGCGCCCGTTCGCCTGGCCGCCGGCCCTGAACTCCTTCGCCGGGATGAGCAGGGTCGTGATGAAGCTCGTCGCGATCAGGAAGACGCTCATGATCAGGGCGGCGGTGGTGAGCAGCTTCCTGGTGTCCCGGATCCGGCCGATGGGCCGCTCCTCGGTGTCGTCCGGGTTGCCCCGCACATGGGGCATGACGGCGACGCCGGTCTCGAACCCGGAGAGGCCGAGGGCGAGCTTGGGGAACACCAGGAGGGCCACCCCGACCATCGCGAAAGCGTTGCCGTGCTCGGCCGTCAGCGCATGGGACCAGTCCGTCACCAACTGGCCGGCGGTCATGACGTGCCACAGGCCGACGACCACCACCACGGCGTTCAGCACGAGGTAGACGCCCACCAGAGCGACGGCGACACCGATCGCCTCCAGGAACCCCTTGAGGAAGACCGCGCCCAGCAGCGCCACGAGCAGCAGTGTGATCAGCATCTGCTGGTTCTGCAGCACGCCCGTCAGATGCGGGTTCTCCACCAGGTGGGTGGAGGCGTCGGCGGCCGACAGGGTGATGGTGATCAGGAAGTCGGTTGCGGCGAAGCCGAGCAGCGTCAGGACGAACAGCTTGCCCTGCCAGAAGGACAGCAGCCGCTCCAGCATCGCGATGGAGCCCTCGCCGTGCGGGCTCTCCGCGGCCACGCGCCGGTACACGGGCAGGGCGCCCGCGAGGGTGACGACCACCAGCACGAGGGTCGCCACCGGCGAGAGGAGGCCGGCCGCCAGCGCGGCGATGCCCGGCTGGTAGCCGAGGGTGGAGAAGTAGTCGACACCCGTCAGGCACATCACCCGCCACCATCGCTGGCCCTCGTGCGCGGGCTCGGGTGCGGCGTGCGGCGCCTGCTGCACGTCCTTGCCCATGTCGGACAGGCCCTCCAGCATCCAGGCACGCAGACGACTGGGAGGGTGATCGGTGGTGGCCATCGGCCCGGCTCCTGGTGTGCGGTACGGGAATGAGCCATCGCACGGACGGCGGCACCAGCGTATGCGGAGAGTGATGTGAGGGCCCACGGATCCAGGGCCTCGCGGGCGTCAATCTTCCGTTAAGAACTGGCCCCGGTGCGGGAAAGGCGCACCAGGGAAGGCCGGCGAGCGATGTCTCGCAGGGGGCCCGGGCCACGCGGGGGTGCAGGGCGGACGGGCCGGAGACGTGCACGCAGCGTCATCTGCGCGGGGGCCGCGCGTCGTCGGACCCAGGGGCGCCCGGCCGGGGCGGCCGCCCCGGCAGTTCTCACTCCAGCCCGGAGATCCGGAACACGGACCGGGCGGTCTCACGCTCGACCTGCTCCGCCAGGCTTCGCAGCCCGTCCGGGTCGTACTGCGGGCAGCCGCGCAGCGACGATGTCCACGCGTCCGCGTCGAGCCGGTACCAGATGTCCGGGTTGACCATCAGGACCTCGGGGTCGATCTCCACACGGCCCCCGAGGGCGTCTCGCAGGACCACGCGCCGGCAGACGCCGTCCGGGCTCCGCACCGACACCAGCAGATCGGTTCGCACCGCTCGCCCGCGCAGCAACGACCGGGAGGCGAGCCAGCCCTCGCCGGCGGAGACCCGGGCCGGGCAGAGCACCAGGAAGAGCAGTACGGCGAGGGCGGCCCACAGAGCGGCGTGCCACCAGGTGAGGCTGCCCGAGGCCCAGTCCAGCAGGAGCAGCAGCGCGAGAAGGGCCGCCGCGCAGCCGGTGGAGCCGCGCACGTCCCGCGCCCAGTGGCGGTCGTGGAGGGCGGGTCCGTCGGATCGAGTGCCGGTCGGGCTCGTCGCGTCTGCCGCGTCTGCCGCGTCTGCCGCGTCTGCCGCGCCTGCCGCGCCGGTCCGGTCTGCCGTGCCCGCCGCGCCCGGCCGCGCGTCGTCACGATGTCTCATACGACTACGACCCACCGTAGGCGCGGGTGGGGCCGGTGCCGGGGGCGTTGACACGTCTCTGACGGCCGGTGGGCCTTTCTTGACGCCCCGACAGCGGCGACCCGCAGCCGCAACGGGGAGCGCCGGCCTTCATGACCGGATCCGGACATCTCCCCGGCGTGCGCACGGATCCGGGTGGACCGGCCCGCCGAGAGGAGCCATCTGCCCACCACCCGGGTGGAGTGGCTGGTCAGGGACCGGGTCCCGGTGCGCACGGCCGGTCTCCGGGGCGAGCCGCGGGTGAACGTCGTTGAAATCGGCACCGTGCCCTGGGAGCCGATCCGGTGCGACCGGGGACCGAGGGCCGACCGTGACGGACGGCCCCCCACCTGGTGAAGCGCGCCCCCGCCGGGTGGCCGGAGTGGGAGCCGCCACCCGGGTGTCACCGTCGTGTCCACGGCGGGCCGATCACCGTCAGCATCGCGTCGGGGGGATGTCCGGGAGCGGGGTGCCGGGCATAGGGTCGGGCCCAGCCCCGGTCCGCCTCCCCGCGTCCGGGGCGCTTCGCTCGCCGGCGCGGACGTGCCGCCCCGCCTCGGCGTGTTGGCACACGTCAGCCCGTCTCGACACCTGAGTGTCCGTCCGGTCCGGCGCACCGCGGGAGGCGCGCTCGCCCCGGGGGGCGTTCCCAGTCGGCTACCGGGAGTAGTCGCCCCCGGACATGCGTCGGGGCCGGTGCGCACCGCGTGGGTGCGGGCCGGCCCCTGGAAAAACACGGACGCCCGCGCGGGCCGTCCGGGCCGCCAGGGCGTTCCTTTCGGATCCGGCCGGCTCCGGGCGCCGGTGCCTTCTGAGGTGGCAGGCCCCGTGGCCGCGGCAGGATCCGAAAGAGAGGCTCTAGGCGGCCGTCATCACCTTGTCGCTGCCGAGCGGGCGGTGCGGGGCGATGATCTGGCCGTCCGGCAGGAGCTCACCGGTGTCCTCGAAGAGCAGAACGCCGTTGCACAGCAGGCTCCATCCCTGCTCCGGGTGATGCGCCGCGAGGCGGGCGGATTCCCGGTCGGCGGAGTCGGCTGACGGGCACGGTGGCTGGTGCTGGCACATTGGTGGGATCTTTCGCTCTGTCGTGTGGTGTGGGCTGGTTGTCGTGCGTATCCCGCGGCTAGAGGCATTCTCCATGGCCGCCCCCCGTTTGATAAGTCGGTCTGAACCCAGTGTTGCCCCACGGGCGTGATTCCGCAGGCATTTCGCGGCACCGCTTCTCACAGGATGAGGACGCGTCACCCACCTGGGCGGTTCATCCCAACTGCCCTGTCCCTTTGGGTGGTTCGGCGTGGCCGGATGGGGCTAGTCCGGTGGGGGCGCACTCTTTTCGGGCTCATGCGAGCGTAATCCGGCTCGTCCGAGCGTAATTCTGCGGTAAACGCCTGCGTACCCTCCGTAAAAGCGACGACCCCGCCTCCGGGAAATCCGGCGGCGGGGTACGAGGCGGGGTGAGAAGCGCGTTGTCAGGCGGGTGATCCCATGAGCCGGACGGGAGTCACCCGGTGAGTGAGGACCGGGAGCAGTTCGGCGACCCGCAGGGGCCGGTTGGCCGCGATGCCGGGCGGAGCCGGCGCCAGCGGGACGAGCAGGTCGGTGGCGACCGGATGGCCGGTGGCGCCGTCGGCGGAGAGATCGCCGTGCAGCCACAGCGTCAGCATGTACAGGCCGGGCACGGACAGCAGACGCGGCTGGTAGGGCTGGCTCATGGTCTCGGCCTGCCGCAGCGCGCGTTCGGTCGAGGTGACGTAGGGGCCCTCGAAGAAGTGGGAGAAGGCCCAGCCGTCGGGCGTCAGCATGGTCTCCGCGGCGGCCACCGCGTGGCTGCCGCACCGGATCTGGAAACGCCAGCCGGCCAGCCTGGTCGCGGAGACCCCCTCGGGGGTGATCCGGTCCAGTACGTGCACGGGCAGCGGAAGCTCGGCGGTGGCGGGTTCCTGGGCGGCGCGGAGAGCGGGGGTGCGGGCCTCGCGGACGGCGGTGGGGGACGCGAGGGCCGTGAGGACGGAACGCAGTGCGGGCGCGGGAGCCGGAGGGACGTGCAGGGGCATGGTGGGTCGCCTCTCTTTCGACAGGCACGGTGGCGCGAGGGCGTGGGGCGGGGGCGGGGGCGGACGGCGCTGTCAGCTCTCGAGGCAGGAGAGGGTGGGGCCGGGAGCGGCGAAACGAGGGGGTGCGAAGTGCGGCCTGCACACGTGACCTTGGCGGCAGGATCCAGGGCCGTGGGCGCCAACCTTCTGCCTGTGGTGTGGAGTTTATACGACACATGTTCAGACGATGTTTCGTCTAGCCGTTTCCGGCGCGCGCAACAAGGGTCTATTCGGCCGCGGATATGCGGTAATGCTCCCGATTCCGAGCCGGTTTCGCCGCGCTGGCCTCGGGTTCTGCCCGCGGGGCGGTCGGCCCGTTCTCGTCGGCGTTTTTCACGAGTTCCGCGGGGAACGGAAACTGCTTCGTGCCCCATGCCTCGTGAATGTGCCTCTGGTCACCTGGATCCAGAGTAGTCGGTGCGGGGCCGCCGTGGGACGTTATCGATCGCGTTCGCGGGGCATCATCACACCTGACCGGGACCCCAGGCGGCCGTACGTGCGGCCCGCCCGTGCAAGGAGGGACACTGCGATGGGCGAGAAGGTCGTGGCAGGCCAGTTCGACCTGTCCGATCGCAACCGCTACCGCGACAAGCTCAAGCGGTGCCTGCAGGGGCTGGAGCGGCTCCTGGAGGAAAAGCGGTTCGATCGCCCCAAGAACCTCATGGGGTTGGAGATCGAATTGAATCTCGTCGGCTCCGACGGGACGCCGAAAATGCTGAATGCGCAAGTACTGGAGCGCATCGCGAGCCGGGACTTCCAAACAGAACTCGCCATGTTCAACCTGGAAGTCAACATCGCTCCCCACCGGCTCGGCGGCCGGGTATTCGACCGGCTCGCCGAAGAGGTGACGACCTCTCTGGCATATGCCCACCGGAAAGCGGGAGAGGTCGACGCCGGAATTGCGATGATCGGCATCCTGCCGACCCTCGACCGGGACGACCTGGTCTCCTCGAACCTCTCCGACGTCGACCGCTACACCCTCCTCAACGACCAGATCGTCGCGGCACGCGGGGAGGACTTCACGCTCGACATCGAAGGGGTGGAACACCTCCGCTGCACCTCGAAGTCCATCGCCCCCGAGGCCGCATGCACCTCCGTGCAACTGCATCTCCAGGTCACCCCGGGCCGTTTCGCCGACGTGTGGAACGCGGCGCAGGCCGCATCCGCCGCGCAGATCGCCATGGGCGCCAACTCGCCCTTCCTCTTCGGCCGCGAGCTGTGGCGCGAGTCCCGGCCCCCGCTGTTCCAGCAGTCCACCGACACCCGCCCGCCCGAGCTCCAGGCCCAGGGCGTACGGCCGCGCACCTGGTTCGGCGAACGGTGGATCTCCTCGGCCTACGACCTGTTCGAGGAGAACCTGCGCTACTTCCCGGCCCTGCTGCCCATCTGTGACGACGAGGACCCCCTCGACGCTCTCGACAAGGGCGGCGTCCCGAAGCTCGCCGAGCTCGTGCTGCACAACGGCACCGTCTACCGCTGGAACCGCCCCGTCTACGACATCGCGGACGGCGTCCCCCATCTCCGGGTGGAGAACCGCGTGCTGCCCGCCGGGCCCTCCGTCGTCGACGTGGTCGCCAACGCGGCCTTCTACTACGGCCTGGTCCGCGCCCTCGCCGAGGAGTCGCGGCCGGTGTGGACCAGGCTGCCGTTCGAGGCGGCGGCCGCCAACTTCGACGCCGCCTGCAGGTACGGCATCGACGCCCGCCTCACGTGGCCGCGGCGCGGCCGCCATTCCGGCACGGCCGAGGTCGACGCCGTCAGCCTGGTCCGCGACGAACTGCTGCCGCTCGCCGAGTCGGGCCTGACGGCCTGGGGCGTGGAGCCCGCCGACCGGGATCTGTACCTCGGGGTGATCGAGGAGCGCTGCCGGCGCCGGGTCAACGGCGCGTCCTGGCAGGTCGCCACCTTCCACCAGGCCCTCGAACAGGGGCTCGGCCGGGATGCCGCGCTGGCCGCCACCACGCGTGAGTACTGCCGGCTGATGCACCTCGGCGAGCCCGTGCACACCTGGCCGGTGGGCCTGCCGCAGCCCGTGCCGACGGGGTGATCCGCCGGCGTGAGGGCGTGAGGTCGGGGAACGGGAGGGGCGGCGGGCCGGGGTCCGCTCGCGCGGTCCTCCAGTCCTCCGGCCGTACGGTCCTGCGGTCTCGTGCGCTTGCCCGGTTCCCGCGTGTTTCCGGGGCCGCCGGTGTGCGCGCCGGGCGGATGGGGCAAGCTGTGACGTCCGAGGACGGTCGTACCCCTGCCGACGGCGACCTTGTCACTGCGTGTCGTCCGTCGGCCCACTCGGTTCTGCCGCGGTTCGGCCCGGTGCGGACAGGGATGCGGATCGGGTGAGGACGGGGGCGAGGCGGGACTACGCGACTGGAGGCAGGTGTGCACGCGGAGGCGGGACCCGGGGCCGACGCTGAATGGCGGGAGCGGCCGCCGCGGCGGATCCTGCGCGACGAGACCCTGCTCGTCCTGGCGCTCTCGCTCGGGGCGAGCGGAGTGTCCGCCCTGATCAGCTTCGTCGGGTCGGTCACCAAGCCCGGCGGCCTCAAGGACCAGGCGGCCACGCTCAACGCCTCCGCGGCCCCGGGCCGCCCCTGGCTCGACCTCGCCTGGCAGCTGTTCGGGATCGCGTCGGCGCTGGTGCCGGTCGTGCTCGTCGCGCACCTGCTGCTGCGGGAGGGCCGCAGCCTGCGCACCCTCGGCTTCGACCGCACCCGGCCGTGGCCCGACCTCGGCCGGGGCGCCGGGATCGCCGCGGTGATCGGTGGCACCGGCATCGCCTTCTACCTGGCCGCCCGCGGTCTCGGCTTCAACCTCACGGTGGTGCCGGAGGCGCTGCCCGACGTGTGGTGGAAGTACCCGGTGCTGATCCTGTCGGCGCTGCAGAACGCGATCCTCGAAGAGGTCATCGTCGTCGGCTATCTGCTGCGCCGGCTCAGGCAGCTCGGCTGGACCCCGGGGACCGCGCTGGTGGCCAGCTCGGTGCTGCGCGGCTCCTACCACCTCTACCAGGGCATCGGCGGCTTCGTCGGCAACATGGTGATGGGCGTGGTGTTCGTCTGGCTGTACCGGCGCTGGGGCCGCGTCGGCCCGCTCGTGGTCGCGCACTCCCTGCTCGACATCGGGGCCTTCGTGGGGTACGCGCTGCTGGCCGGGAAGGTGGGCTGGCTGCCCACCGCCTGAGCCGCCCGCGAACAGGCCCGGCCTACCGGACGGGCCCGGGTCCGGCGAGCAGTTCGCCGTCGATCACGGTGACGGCCCGGCCGGTGAGGAAGGTGCGTTCGCCGCGCAGGCCGGTGCGGACCAGGCCGGAGCGCGGGGAGGCCTGGAGTCCGGTCAGGTCGGGGCGGCCGAGCCGTTCGGACCAGTAGGGAGCCAGCGCGGTGTGCGCGCTGCCCGTGACGGGGTCCTCGTCGATGCCGACGTTCGGGAAGAAGCACCGGGAGACGAAGTCGTAGCCGCGGGCGGGGTCCTCGGCACGGGCGGTGGCGATGACACCGCGGATGGAGTACGCGGCGAGGGCCCTGTGGTCGGGGGTGAGGCCGCGCACGGTCTTCTCGTCGGCGAGCTCCAGGACCAGGTCACCCACGCTCGGGCCGGTGTCGAAGGCGGCGCGCGGCTCGGCACCGAGGGCTTCGGCGACGCCGTCGGGGACCTCGACCGCGGTGAGCGGCGCGGTGGGGAAGTCCAGGGTGATCGAGCCGTCCGCGGCGGGTGTCGCGACGAGTACGCCGCTGCGGGTGGCGAAGCGCACCGGGCCGTCGTGGGTGCCGGTGGCGTGCAGCACATGGGCGGTGGCCAGGGTCGCGTGGCCGCACATCGCGACCTCGGTGGCGGGGGTGAACCAGCGCAGTGCCCAGTCGGCCTCACCGCCCTCGGGCAACCGGTGCGCGAACGCGGTCTCGGCGTGGTTGAACTCCAGTGCCACCTTCTGGAGCCAGTCGTCCTCGGGAAAGGCGTCCAGGAGCAGGACTCCCGCCGGGTTGCCGGAGAAGGGGCGGTCGGTGAAGGCGTCGACGATTCGTATGCGCATGTTCCGACGCTAGACGGTCGGTGAAGTCCCGGGCCAAGGCCAATCCGCGGTCGGCGGCCTCCGCGCGGGAGGCGTCAGGGCCGGGAGAGAGTCCGTGGGGGATTGTCGGACGAGCTGTTGCGATATATCGTCGAAGCATCGCGACTGATCAACGATGGAATGGAGTGGTGGCGGTGCGCAGCCATGGATTCGAGCGTGGCCACCGGCAGGACGGCCCTCGGGGCGGTCGGGGCGGCTTCGAGGGGCGGCGGGCGGCCTTCGGCCCCTTCGGTCCGGGCGGTACCGGCTTCGGACCGGGTTTCGGTCCGGGCCCCTGGGGTGGGCGAGGGCGCGGCGGACCGCGCGGGAGGGCACGGCGCGGTGACGTACGGGCGTCGATCCTGGCCCTGTTGAAGGACCGCCCCATGCACGGTTACGAGATGATTCAGGAGATCGCCGAGCGCAGCGGCGGCGCGTGGAAGCCCAGCCCGGGCTCGGTCTACCCCACGCTCCAACTGCTGGAGGACGAGGGGCTGATCGCCAGTGAGAGCGAGGGCGGCAAGAAGCTGTTCTCGCTCACCGAGGCGGGGTGCGCCGCGGCCGCCGAGGGGGCGGACGCCCCGTGGGAGGAGGCCTCGCGCGGGGTCGACTGGGAGGCGCTGGGGGAGATCCGACAGGCCGGCTTCGGCCTGATGGAGGCCTTCGGGCAGGTCTGGAAGACCGGGAGCAAGGAGCAGCGCGAGAAGGCGCTCACCGTCATCAACGACGCCCGCAAGAAGCTGTATCTGATCCTCGCCGACGAGGACTGACGGCCCGCCGGGCCCGGCTGACGCGTGCGGCCGAGCGGCCCCACCACCGCACCGGGCGCAGGCAGGCACAAGGTGCCCCGCGGATCGTCCGCGGGGCACCGTCGCGTACGAGGCGGGCGACCGTTCGGGCGCGGCAAGGGGCGGGCGGAACGGAGCGGCCGGAACGGCGAAGTTCCATACTGATGAACCGTCAGGGAGGTGTGGCGGTCGGCCTGATCTCATCCGTAAGGAGGAGATTTCATCGGCCCGGGTCCACTTTCCGTGGGACGCGAAGATGCTTCCCGCCGGGGATGCCCCGGGCCGTCGGGGGCTGATGAGGTGGGGGATGTGCACCCCCGTTTTCCGCGGCAGTCGGCCGATGAGCAGGGCGACCGCCCCCCTGACGGCCATGCCGGGCCGCTCAGCGCCGAACTGGCGACGGTGGTCGCCGGTGCCCGCCGGAGAGCCGTCCGGGACGGGGACCGGCAGATCGACACCGCCCACCTGCTGCACTCGCTGCTGGAGGCCGACCCCGGGGTGCGCGCCGTCTTCGTCGGCCCGCAGATCGCCCGGCTGCTCGGCTATCTCGTACAGCGCAGCATCGGCTACGGCCTGCGCTGGCAGAGCGCTGTGGAGGACTTCGGCGCCGGACCGCCGACGGCCGGACCCCTCGTGTCCGGACGGCTGGTGACCGGGCCCGAGGGGAACCTGCCCGCGGTGACGGACGCCGACGGTTTCTCGCCCCTGGCCGCGGCCGCCCTGGAGTGCGCTCGGGCGCGGGCCGGCCGGCGCGGCGACGTCCTGGCGCGTGGCGTCGACCTGCTCGCCGGGAGCGTCGCGCACCCGCAGGCGCGCGCCGTCGAGGTGCTCACGCGCGCCGGCATCGACGCCGAGGCCCTCGCCCTCCGGCTCGAGAACGGGCTCGGCGACAAGCTCGACGGCGAGTTCGTCGGCGAGCCCGGCGACGAACTCGGGACGCGTCTCGACAACGATGCCGAGGGCTGCGTGGGGGAGTGCGCCGGAGGCGCCGCAACCGGCCCCTGAGCGCCCGGCGCGGGGAGTGTCCCTGTCCAGCCGATGAGACAGGTGCCATCGGGGATGACGCTCATGTCATCCCCTGTCATCATGTGCCGATGCGTACGTCTGAGAGCAGTCGGAGCCGCTCCGGCAAGGGTGCCGGGATCGGCCTGGCGCTCGTCTCCGCGGTGGCCTTCGGCGGGTCGGGTGTGGCGGCCAAGCCACTGATCGAGGCGGGCCTGGACCCGCTGCACGTCGTCTGGCTGCGTGTCACCGGCGCGGCCCTCGTCATGGCCCCGCTCGCCGTGCGGCACCGCGCGCTGCTGCGCCGCCGCCCCGCCCTGCTCCTGGGCTACGGGCTGCTCGCCGTGGCGGGCGTCCAGGCGTGCTACTTCGCCGCGATCTCCCGCATACCCGTCGGGGTCGCCCTGCTCGTCGAGTATCTGGCGCCCGCCCTGGTGCTCGGCTGGGTGCGGTTCGTGCAGCGGCGGCCGGTGACCCGGGCCGCCGCCCTCGGTGTGGTGCTCGCGGTCGGGGGACTCGCCTGTGTCGTGGAGGTCTGGTCGGGCCTGGGCTTCGACGCCCTCGGGCTGCTGTTCGCGCTCGGCGCCGCGTGCTGCCAGGTCGGCTACTTCATCCTCTCCGACCACGGCGGCGAACCGGGCGGCGCGGCCGCCCCGGACCCGCTCGGCGTCATCGCGTACGGGCTGCTGGTCGGCGCCGCCGCGCTGACCGCCGTGGCACGTCCCTGGACCATGGACTGGACGGTGCTCGCGCACACCGCGCGCATGGACGGCAGCGCGGTCCCGGCGGCCGCGCTGCTGGCCTGGATCGTGCTGGTCGCCACGGTCCTCGCCTACGTCACCGGAGTGCTGTCCGTGCGCCGGCTCTCGCCGCAGGTGGCGGGCGTGGTCGCCTGCCTGGAGGCGGTCATCGCCACCGTGCTGGCCTGGGTGCTGCTCGGCGAGCACCTCTCGGCGCCGCAGGTCGTCGGCGGTGTGGTCGTGCTGCTGGGCGCGTTCATCGCGCAGTCGTCGGCGCCCGCGAAAAGCTCCACGGAGCCGGTGGCGGGCGGCGGCGCGGAAAGGGAGTTGGCGGCCCGGGGAACGGCGGCCTAGGGTGATGATCATGCATCTGCACGCACTCGTTCTTCCGCCGCCGGCCGCCTGAGGCGGGCCCTCCGGTGACCGAGCCCGGCGCTGTGCCGGGCCGAACGGTGCTGCCCGCAGAAGAAGTCCGCCGACCCCGCTCGAGCGGGGTCCCTTCCCGAACTTCTGCACTCTGCGGAGAAATCTCGTGTCCGATGCTTCCTCCGGCCTGCCCGTCGGGCGTGGCCTGCTCTACCTGATCGTCGCCGGCGCCGCCTGGGGCACCGCGGGCGCGGCCGCGCTGCTGGTCTACCGCACCAGCGACATGGGCCCGGTCGCGCTGTCCTTCTGGCGCTGCGCCACCGGGTCCGTGCTGCTGATCGCCGCCCGTCTGCTGCGTCCCCGCGACCGGTCCGCGCCCTCGGTGCCCCTGCGGCGCGGGGCGGTGCGGGCCGGTGCCACCGGGATCGGCCTCGCGGTGTTCCAGACGGCCTACTTCGCGGCGGTGTCGGCCACCGGCCTCGCCGTGGCGACCGTCGTGACGCTGGGCGCCGGTCCCGTCCTCATCGCGCTCGGGGCCCGGCTCGCGCTGGGCGAGCGGCTGGGCCGCGGCGGCGTGATCGCCGTCGCCGGGGCGCTCGCCGGTCTCGCTGTGCTGGTGCTCGGCGGCGGCGACGCCACGGTGCGCCCGTGGGGTGTCCTGCTCGCGCTGGCGTCGGCGGCCGGCTACTCCCTGATGACGCTGCTCACCCGCTGGTGGGGCCGGGACGGCGGCGCGGACAACTCCGGTACGACCGTGGGGGCGTTCGGGGTCACCACCCTGTGCCTGCTGCCGTTCGCGTTCGCGGAGGGGCTGGTGCCGCACACCGCCGACCCCGGGCGTCTGCTGTGGCTGGTCGCCTACATCGCCACGGTCCCCACCGCCCTGGCCTACGCCCTCTATTTCGCGGGGGCGGCCGTCGTACGGTCGGCCACCGTGTCGGTGATCATGCTGCTGGAGCCCGTCAGCGCGGCCGTGCTCGCGGTCGCCCTCGGTGAGCGGCTGACGGCGGCGACCCTGGTCGGCACCGCGCTGATGCTCGGCTCGGTCACCGGCCTGGCATACGCCGAGGCGCGCGGGGCGCGGGCCGTGCGGGCGGAGCGGGAGCCGGTTCCGGTGTGACCGCGGGGGGCGAACCCTGGCCGACGGGGCTCGCCCCCCTCACGGCGTCATGGCCCGCTGCGGCGCAGCAGGTGCTCGCGCGCCGCCGCGTCGCGCGGGCCCCCGCGCTCCCCGAGCCCCACCGCGATGCGGTCCCGGACCTGCTCGGACCTCTTTCCCGCGTACTTGAACTTGGCGCGTACGCCGGTGACGGCCAGCCGCAGTCCGCGGATGCCGGACAGCAGGCGCCCGTAGGGTTCCTCGCCCGCCGCGGCCCGGGCCGAGCCGCCCTCCGGCTGGAAGTGGCCCGTCTGCCGGTTCAGCAGCTCGGCCTTCTCCCGCGGATCGTCCACGATCCGTGCGGTGCAGGTGAGTTGGACGGCCGCGTACAGGCTCGTCGGCACGCCGTGCTCGGGCGGCGAGTCCGGCGCCGCCTGCCAGGGGCCGGGGACGTACGCGTAGTCGTCGACCACGCTCAGCAGCACCGTCGGGTTCGCCTCCAGGGCGGGCCACAGCGGGTTGGGGCGGGCGAGATGGGTGACGGCCTCGCCCCGCCGCGGGTCGTAGGCGAAGTGGAGCGGCTGGACGAACGGCGGTGCGCCGGCCGGGCCGTTGACGGCGAGCTGGCCGAAGTCGTGGGCGGCCAGCCAGCGCTGCCACTCCTCGTCGTCGCGGGGCGCGTCCCAGGGGTGTATCAGCATCACAGGCCCGTCAGGTAGTCCGGGAGCACGGTGCCGGGCGCCAGGCCGGGGTCGGGGACCGGGGCGCCGTACTGCCTGCGGACGGGGACGAGGCCCGCCCAGTGGGGGAGGGCAAGGTCCTCGGGCTCGTCGGCCACGCCCCCGGTGTGCACCTTGGCGGAGACCTCGTCCAGATCGAGCCGGATCACCGCGGTCGCGGCCAGCTCCTTGGCGTTCGCGGGCCGGGAGTCGGCCGAGCGGCCCGCCACCACGTGGTCGACCAGCGCGTCCAGCGCCGTGCGTTTCTCCTCGGGGTCGGTGACCTGGTGGGCGATGCCGTGCACCACGACGGAGCGGTAGTTGACCGAGTGGTGGAAGGCGGAGCGGGCGAGGACCAGTTCGTCGACCAGGGTGACCGTCAGGCAGACCGGGAGCCCCGGGTCCGCCTTGCCCGTCATGCGCAGGGGGCGTGAGCCCGTCGAGCCGTGCACGTAGAGCCGTTCGCCGATCCGGCCGTAGAGCGTGGGCAGCACCACGGGCGCGCCGTCGCGGACGAAGCCGAGGTGGCAGACGTAGTCCGCGTCGAGGATCGCGTGCACCAATTCCCTGTCGTACGACGCCCGCTTCGCGGAGCGCGTGGGGACCGTCCGGTCGGTCGGAGCGTAGGCGCTGGGCGGTGACGTCGGCTGCTGGGTCCCCTGCATTGCGGTCTCCATTGCACTAGTGCATAATGATGTTTGTGCTAGGAGGATATCGGATCGAGGGGCGAGGCGCAGCGGAGATCGCGGCGAGCGTCGAACGCGCGGTCGGGTCGGGAGAGCTGGAGCCGGGTCAACTGCTGCCGTCCATGCGGGAGTTGGCGGTCGAAGTGGGCGTCAACCCCAACACCGTCGCGGCCGCCTACCGCATCCTGCGGGAGCGCGGAGTCATCGAGACCGCCGGGCGCCGGGGCAGCCGGGTGCGGCCCGCGCCCGCCACGACCGGGCGGGACCACATCCGCGTGGACGTGCCCGAGGGCGTGCGCGACGTGTCGAGCGGCAACCCGGACCCGGCGTTGCTGCCGCCGCTGGCGCCCGCGTTCGCGGCGGCAGCCGTCCAGGGCGACCGGGAGCCGGTGCTCTACGGGGACGACGCGGTGGAGCCCGAACTGGCGCGGATCGCGCGCGCCGGGCTGGACGCGGACGGAGTGCCGGACGGACCGCTCACCGTCCTGTCCGGCGCGCTCGACGGAGTGGAGCGCGTCCTCGCCGCCCACCTCAAGCCCGGTGACACGGTCGCCGTCGAGGACCCGGGCTGGGGCCGGACCCTCGACCTCGTCCCCGCCCTCGGCCTGCGCACGGCCGGCGTCGGCGTCGACGACGAGGGGCCGCTCCCCGACGACGTACGGCGCGTCCTGGAGAGCGGCGCGCGGGCCCTCATCGTCACCGACCGCGCGCAGAACCCGACGGGCGCCGCGGTGACGGCCCCGCGCGCGCGTGCCCTGCGGGCCGTGCTCCGCGAGCACCCCGGGACGCTGGTGATCGAGGACGACCACGGCCACGGGATCGTCGACCTGCCCCTGCACCCGCTCGCCGGGGTCACCCGCCACTGGGCCTTCGTGCGCTCGGTCGCCAAGGCGTACGGACCCGACCTGCGTCTCGCCCTGCTGACCGGCGACGACGTCACGGTCGACCGGGTCCGGGGCCGGCAGCGGCTGGGGCCCGGCTGGGTCAGTCTGCTGCTGCAACGGGCCGTGGTGCGGCTGTGGGCGGACGGCGTGCTCGACACGTGCGCGGTGGCGGCGGAGTACGGCAGGCGGCGCGACCTTCTGATCGGCGCGCTGGCCCGGCGCGGGGTGCGGGCCCACGGGCGCAGCGGCATGAACGTGTGGGTGCCCGTGCCGGACGAGACGGGGGCCGTCGCCCGGCTGCTCCACGCCGGCTGGGCCGTCGCGCCCGGCGCCCGCTTCCGCATGAGCGCCCCGCCGGGCGTCCGGATCACCGTCTCGGCACTGACCGACGAGGACATCGCCGTACTGGCGGACGCGGTCGCCGCCGCCCTCGGCCCGGCGCCCGCCCGCGGCTACGTCTAGGACGGCGCCGGGGCCTCCGGTCTGCGAGACCGGGCCTCAGGCCCGGGCCGCCGGGGCCGTGCAGGCCGTGAGTTCGTCGCCGGAGCGGAGGACCTCGTCCCCGGGCCGCGGGGCCGGCTCCCGGGCGGGCTCCTGAAGGGGCTCCCGGGCGGGCTCGGTCCGCCGCTTCGGGCGGGCCTGGGTCAGGGCCGCCCCCGCCAGGACGATCACCGCGCCCACCGGGGTCGACCAGGCCAGGTGCTCGCCGAGTACGGCGACACCGGCGGCCGTGGCGATGATCGGGACGAAGTAGGTGACCATCTGCGCCGTCGTCGGGCCGACCTCGGCCACCAGGCCGTACTGGACGAGCATGGCCAGGCCGGTGCCCAGGGCGCCCAGCGCGGCGACCGCCAGCAGGGGCAGCACGGACACATGGCTCGGCAGGCTGGTGAACAGCGGTGTGACGACGGCCAGTTGCAGCGTGGCCAGCAGCAACTGCCCGCCGGTCAGCGCCAGGTGCGACTCGGTGGAACCGGCCAGGGTGCGCCGGACGTAGATCCAGCCCACCGGGTAGCTCAGCGAGGCCAGCAGGGCCATCGCCGTGCCCGCGGCGTCCAGGCCGTGGAAGCCCTGCCAGGCGCCCAGCACGGTGAGCACGCCGAGGAAGCCGAGCCCGAGCCCCGCGACCCGCACCCGGGTCGGGCGGTCCTCCGAGAGGGCGACCAGGGACAGGGCCATGCCCCACAGCGGCGAGGTGGCGTTGCAGATGCCCGCGAGCGTCGAGGGGATCGTGAGTTCCGAGTAGGCGAAGAGCGAGAACGGCAGCGCGTTGAGGAAGAACGCCGCGACGGCCAGATGCATCCAGGTCCGCACCCCGCGGGGCAGCCGCTCCCGCTTCACCGCCATCGCCGCCGCGAGCACCGCCGTGCCGAACAGCAGCCGCCCGAACGTGACCTGGAAGGGGGCGAACCCCTCCGTGCCGACCTTGATGAACAGGAAGCTGAAGCCCCACACGGACGACAGGAAGGCGAAACGGACCCGCCACGGAAGAGGCCCGCGGGCGCGTGCGGCGGGACGGGGCGGGGTCGACGGGGCGGCGGTCGCGGTGGTCGCGGTGGTCATGGACGTAACCATGCCGCCCGGTAACCTCGTAGCACAAGCGAGAATTCGAGCGCTGTATCTCGTAGCATCGCTTACATGTTGAACTTGGAGCGCCTGCGCACCCTGGACGCGCTCGCCCGCCACGGCTCGGTGAGCGGCGCGGCGGAAGGGCTGCACGTGACGACCTCCGCCGTCTCGCAGCAGATGGCCAAGCTGGAGCGGGAGGTGGGCCAGCAGCTCCTCGCCAGGAACGGCCGGGGGGTGCGGCTCACGGACGCGGGGCGGCTGCTCGCCGAGCACGCGGCGCGCATCCTGTCCCAGGTGGAGATCGCCCAGTCCGATCTGGAGGCGCAGCGCGGGCAGGTCGTCGGTGAGCTGCGGCTCGGCGCGTTCCCCACCGCCGCGCGCGGGCTGTTCCCCGCCGCGCTCGGCCATCTGCGCGACCGCCACCCGGGCCTGCGGGTCACCACCACCGAGATGGAGCCGGCGGCGGCCGTGCGCGCGGTGCTGCGCGGCGACGTCGACCTGGCCGTCGTCCTCGACTGGTACAACAAGCCGCTGCCCGTCCCCGACGGGCTCAGCCGGGCCCCGATCCTCGACGACCCCGCCGATGTGGCCCTGCCTGCGGCCCATCCCCTCGCGGCCCGCGCCGAGGCGGACCTGGAGGAGTTCGCGGACGACGACTGGATCACCTGGGGCGAGGCCGAGTTCTGCCACGAGTGGCTGCTGGACACCCTGCGTTCCAAGGGCGTCGAACCACGCATCGCGCACCGCGCCGAGGAGCACGCCACGCAGCTCGCCCTGGTCGCCGCCGGACTCGGGGTCTGCGTGGCGCCGCGGCTGGGGCGCGGTCCGCTGCCTGCGGGCGTGCGCACGGTCCCGGTGCGGCACGCGGTGCGGCGGCACGTCTACGCCGTGTGGCGGGCCGACGCCGACCGCCGCCCCTCCATCCGCGCGGCGGCCGACGCCCTGCGCGCGGCGGGGGAGGGGATCGCCTGAGCCGCGGCCCGAGTCGACGGGTGGGTCTCGAAGGCCTCCCGCCGGGATCAGGCGGAGCCGAGTTTGCGGAAGTCCCAGGAGACGACCTTCTCCGGGGTCAGGCGCAGCCACGCGTGCCGGCCGTCGTGGGGCATCTCGTCCAGCCCGAAGTTCTTGCGGGCGAACAGGGTCTCCGGCACGTCGAGTTCGGCGTGCAGCTCCCCGGTACGGGGGATCTCACCCACGAAGTCCACCGTGCCGGACAGCTCCACACCGCGCAGCTGGTCGTACTCCTCGCCCGTGTCGACCACGACCGCCACCCGGGGATCGCGGCGCAGGTCGGCCCAGCGCCTGCTGCGCACCACGGAGTACAGCCACAGCGAGGTGCCGTCCCAGGCGAACCAGAGGGCACTCACGTGCGGGGCGCCGCCGGGGGACACCGTGGCCACCCGGCAGGTGCGCTGGGTGGTGAGGAACTCGTCCAGCTCGCCCGGCGTCATCATGATCTTCCGGCCCCGGCGCTGTGTGGCGGTCATGCGGCCCCCTCCATGTCTCACGTCGTGCCAGAGGGGAAAGTCCCCCGGCCCGCCCGGGAGAGATTCTCTGACATCACGTCAGAAAAGGATGGGTCGTCTTCCCTCCGCACGCAACGGTGGCCACTCTCGCCCGGCCGCACCGCCGGTGGCAACGGGAGACCGGTCGGCGGGCCGGGCGTGGGCGTCAGGCGAGCGTGATCTCCTCCCCGGACACCGTGATGTTCTTGGCGGGCAGCGGCTGGGTCGCGGGGCCCTTCTTGACGCTGCCGTCGGTGGCCGAGAACTCGCTCTTGTGACACGGACAGCTGATCACACCGTCGGCGATCCGGTTCACCGCGCAGCCCTGGTGGGTGCACTTCGACGAGAACGCCTTGAACTCGCCCTTCTTCGGCTGGGTGACGACCACGCCCTGGCTCGCGAACACCTTGCCGCCGCCCTCCGGGATGTCGGCGGTCTTCGCGAGGACCGCGCCGCCGGCCGCGGCCCCACCGCCGCCCGAACCGCCGCTGCCGCCACCGCCTTTGCTGTTGTTCCCGGTGCTGGAGGAGCCGGACGACTCGTCGTCCGACCCGCACGCGGCCAGCGCGGCGGCGAGTCCCACCGCGCCCACCGCCGCCACGACGGTGCGGCGGGCCGGTGACCCCGGGGGCTGAAGCGATTCGCTGGTCATGCTGACGTTCCCTTCCGCGCAGGCTTCGTGCGTCCGCACAGGGGTACGGCCGACGGGCCCGAGGTGTTCAGCGGGCCCCGCGGCCACCTGCCACCGGGCGGTCCCGGGCCCGGCCGCACGCCGGTGACCGGCCCCGCCGTACGCCAGTAGCCTGGGGCGATGCTCAAGGAAGTCATCGCGACCCGCTTCATCACGCCGCTGCGTGAGGGCGGCTCGCTGCCGGGACTCGTCGAGGCCGACGACTTCGGGACGTACGTCCTGAAGTTCACCGGCGCCGGGCAGGGCCGCAAGACGCTGGTGGCCGAGGTGGTGTGCGGGGAACTCGCCCGGCGGCTGGGTTTCCGGGTGCCCCGGCTGGTGACCGTCGGCCTCGACCCGGTGCTGGGACTCGGCGAGCCCGACGAGCAGGTGCAGGAGCTGCTGCGGTCCAGCGGCGGCACCAACCTCGGCATGGATTTCCTCTCCGGCGCCCTCGGCTTCGACCCCCTCGCCTTCCCGGTGGATCCCGAGGAGGCCGGGCGGATCGTCTGGTTCGACGCGCTGGTGAACAACGTGGACCGCTCCTGGCGCAACCCCAACCTCCTCAGATGGCGGGGCGGCCTGTGGCTCATCGACCACGGCGCCACCATGATCTGGCACCACAACTGGCCCGGCGCCGAGACCTCGGCCGCCCGTCCCTACGACGCCTCGGAGCACGCCCTGCTGCCCTTCCGCCCGGATGTCGCGGCCGCGGCCGCGCGCCTCGCGCCCCTGGTCACCGAGGACCTGCTCGCCGAGGTGACCGCCGAGATCCCTGACGCCTGGCTGACCGGCGAGCCCGGCTTCGCCACCCCGGACGAACTGCGCCGGGCCTACGCGCGGCCCCTGCTCGCGCGGGCCGCCGTCATCCACGAGCGCGTCCGGGGCATCGGGGAGGCCGCATGAGCGGGCAGCGCGGCGGCCGTACGGACGACCGCCACATCATCAGGGGCGGCCCGGCGAGCGACCGGCACGTCTTCGAGTACGCCCTGCTGCGCGTGGTGCCACGCATCGAACGCGGCGAGTGCGTCAACGCGGGCGTGCTCGTCTACTGCCGGGCGACGGCCTACGTCGGCGCCCGCACCCACCTGGACGAGGCCCGGCTGCTGGCGCTCGACCCGGAGGCGGACGTGGCGGGCGTGCGGGCCGCACTCCGTGCCGTCGAGGGCGTCTGCGCCGGGGGCGAGACCGCCGGGCAGGCCGCGGGCGACGACGCGGGACGGCGCTTCCGCTGGCTGATCGCGCCCCGCTCCACCATCGTCCAGCCGGGACCCGTGCACACCGGACTGACCACCGATCCGGCGGCGGAGACTGAGCGGTTGCTGGACCTCCTGGTGAGGTAATGGATCACACGCACCGGGTGTGCCGTTGACACCGGGTGCCAGGGCTTCTAGCGTCACGTCTGCTGAAGGTACTAAGCGGTCGCTCACCTGAGGGGCGTACCGTTGCAGCCGCAGATGTTCCGAAGGTGTTCCAGGCTTTCCAAGGGCGAGGAGAACCAGCAATGTCCACCACTGAGCAGCGGGTGGCCGTCGTCACCGGTGCCGCGCGCGGCATCGGCGCCGCGACCGCCGTACGACTGGCCGCCGAGGGGCGCGCGGTCGCCGTGATCGACCTCGACGAGGCCGCCTGCAAGGACACCGTGGAGAAGATCACGGCGGCCGGCGGCAGGGCCATCGCGGTCGGCGCCGACGTGTCCGACGAGGCACAGGTCGAGGCCGCCGTCGCGCGCGTCGTCGAGGAGCTCGGCGCGCCGACGATCCTCGTCAACAACGCGGGTGTGCTCCGCGACAACCTGCTGTTCAAGATGAGCGTCTCCGACTGGGACACCGTCATGAACGTGCACCTGCGCGGTTCGTTCCTGATGGCCAAGGCCTGCCAGAAGCACATGGTCGACGCGGGCTTCGGGCGCATCGTCAACCTCTCCTCGTCCTCCGCGCTCGGCAACCGGGGCCAGGTCAACTACTCCGCCGCCAAGGCCGGTCTGCAGGGCTTCACCAAGACACTCGCCAAGGAGCTCGGCAAGTTCGGCATCACCGCGAACTCCGTCGCCCCCGGTTTCATCGCCACCGAGATGACCAAGGCCACCGCCGACCGCGTCGGCATGGGCTTCGAGGACTTCAAGGCCGCCGCCGCCACCCAGATCCCGGTGCATCGCGTCGGCGAGCCGGACGACATCGCCAACGCGATCGCCTTCTTCACGGGCGACGCGGCCGGCTTCGTCTCCGGCCAGGTGCTGTACGTCGCCGGCGGACCGCTCGACTGAGGCCGGGGGACGGGAACATGACTTCCGTGGAACTTTCCGGCAAGGTCGCGCTCGTCACGGGCGCCAGCCGGGGCATCGGCTACGGCGTCGCGGAGGCGCTGGTGGCCAGGGGCGACCGGGTGTGCATCACCGGCCGCAACGAGGAGGCCCTGAAGGAGGCCGTCGAGAAACTCGGCGCCGACCGGGTCATCGGCGTCGCGGGCAAGGCCCATGACGAGGCGCACCAGGCCGAGGCCGTCGAGCGCGTCATGGAGGCCTTCGGCCGCGTCGACCACCTGGTCAACAACGCCGGCACCAACCCGGTGTTCGGGCCGATCGCCGACCTCGACCTGAACGTGGCGCGCAAGGTCTTCGAGACCAACGTGATCTCCGCGCTCGGCTTCGCCCAGCGCACCTGGCACGCCTGGCAGAAGGACAACGGCGGCACGATCGTCAACATCGCCTCCGTCGCCGGCCTCGCGCCCTCGCCCTTCATCGGCGCCTACGGCGTCAGCAAGGCCGCGATGATCAACCTGACCCAGCAGCTGGCGCACGAGTTCGCGCCGAAGGTGCGGGTCAACGCGATCGCGCCGGCCGTGGTGAAGACCAAGTTCGCCCAGGCTCTGTACGAGGGCCGCGAGGCGGAGGCGGCCGCGTCCTATCCGCTCGGCCGGCTCGGCGTGCCCTCGGACATCGGCGGCGCGACGGCCTTCCTCACCTCGCAGCAGTCCGACTGGATCACCGGGCAGACGCTCGTCGTCGACGGCGGCATCTTCCTCAACGCCGGAGTCGGCTGACCGGCCCGGGCGCCGTTTCCGTTCCCGTGACGATTTCCGCGGACCTCTTGACGGAAACGGCGCCCGCGTCGATGTATGACCCGTGCCGCGCACGGATGACAACGTAGTCAGTCACGTGCTGATCAAGGTCTGGTTCAGACCGGGTTCACCGGGCGGGGCACTGCGGTATGGTCTGCCAACCCTGGGTATGGCGGATCGAGGAGCGTGCGCGTGTTCAACCGGAACCGATGCCTGCGGCCCGTAATGGGCCTCGCGTCCATATCCCTGGTCGCCGGGTGCAGCGTCTTTTCCGACGGCACCCCGGACGACCAGGGACCGATCGTCGTGGGCACCACCAGTGCCCCGAGCACTCTGGATCCGGCCGCCTCCTGGGACGGTTCCTGGGAGCTGTTCCGGAACATCTACCAGACGCTGCTGGCCTATCCGAACGGTGCGACCACGCCCCAGCCCGATGCCGCCGAGAGCTGCAAGTTCACCGACAGCGCGAACACCACCTACAGCTGCGTGCTGCGCTCCGGGATGAAGTTCGCCGACGGCGACCGGCTCGACGCGCGGGCCGTCAAGCACTCCATCGACCGCATCCGCACCATCAACGTGGCCGGCGGCCCGGCGGGGCTGCTCGGCAGCCTGGACCGGGTACAGGTGCTGGGTGACCAGCAGATCGTCTTCCACCTCAACAAGCCCGACGCCACCTTCCCGTTCGTCCTCGCCACCCCTGCCATGTCGATCGTCGATCCGGACGAGTACCCGGCCCGCACCCTGCGCAAGGACAACAAGGTCTTCGGCTCGGGGCCGTACGCCCTCAAGTCGTACGAGGACGGCAAGCAGGCCGAGCTGGTCAAGAACGGCAACTACAAGGGATTCGCCCAGCGCAGAAACGATGCGGTGACCATCCGCTACTTCCAGGACTCGGCCACCAT
Organism: Streptomyces sp. NPDC014864; assembly: GCF_043081525.1. Lineage (NCBI taxonomy): Bacteria > Bacillati > Actinomycetota > Actinomycetes > Kitasatosporales > Streptomycetaceae > Streptomyces > Streptomyces sp. NPDC014864. Next base: position 364,628 of record NZ_JBIBWT010000007.1, on the reverse strand, counting down.
GGTCAAGGCGCTGCGGAACCGGCAGATCGACGTCACCTACCGTGGCCTGGCCGCCGACGACATCATCGCCCTGCAGCGCAAGGACGCCAAGGACCTCCAGCTCGTCGAGGGCGCCGGCACCGACATCAGCTACCTGGTGTTCAACCCGAAGGATCCCTGGGCGCAGAAGACCGCCGTCCGCAAGGCCGTCGCCCAGGTCGTCGACCGCGGGGCGATCGCGCACAAGGTCTACAAGGACACCGTCGACCCGCTGTACTCGATGGTCCCCAAGGGTCTGACCGGCCACACCACCGGCTTCTTCGACGACTTCGGCGACCCCAGCGTGGCCAAGGCCCGCAAGATCCTCTCCGCGGCGGGCATCGACCAGAAGGTCCCGCTCACCCTCTGGTACACCACCGACCGCTACGGCTCGGAGACCGCCCTGCAGTTCCAGGAGCTCAAGCGGCAGCTGGAGGCGTCCGGCCTGTTCACCATCACCCTGAAGAGCCGCCCCTGGAAGACCTACGTGGTCGGCTACCAGAAGGGCGAGTACCCGGTGTTCGGGCGTGGCTGGTTCCCGGACTTCCCCGACGCCGACAACTTCATCGCCCCCTTCGTCGGCCAGCAGAACGCGCTCGGTACGCCCTACCCGGCGCCCAAGATCACCACGGAGCTGCTGCCGAAGTCGCGCGGCGAGAGCGACCGCGGGGCCGTGGTGAAGGAGTTCGAGCAGGCGCAGCAGATCCTGGTGAACGACGCGCGGCTGCTGCCGCTGTGGCAGGGCAAGCAGTACGTGGCCGCGAGCGACGACATCTCCGGCGGCGAGCGGGCGCTCGACCCCTCGACCATCATGATGATGTGGGAGCTGTCCCGGAAGACCAGCTGGTAGGCGGGGCGTTCTCCAAGGCGGGGGTTCGTTGTCAGTGGTCGCCGGTAGGTTCTGAGACCTGGAAGTGACCGCACATCGTGAGGACGTTGACGTGACCGACATCGCCATGCTGCCCGAGTCCTGGCGCGGGGTTCTGGCCGACGAGCTGCAGCAGCCCTACTTCAAGGAGCTGACCGAGTTCGTCGAGGAGGAGCGGGCGAAGGGGCCGGTGTACCCGCCCCGGGAGGAGGTCTTCGCCGCGCTGGACGCCACGCCGTACGACGAGGTGAAGGTCCTGATCCTCGGTCAGGACCCCTACCACGGCGAGGGGCAGGGCCACGGGCTGTGCTTCTCCGTCCGGCCGGGGGTCCGGATCCCACCGTCGTTGCGCAACATCTACAAGGAGATGCACGAGGAGCTGGGCACGCCCGTCCCGGACAACGGGTATCTGATGCCCTGGGCCCGGCAGGGAGTCCTGCTGCTGAACGCGGTGCTCACCGTCCGCGGCGGCGAGGCCAACTCGCACAAGGGCCGGGGCTGGGAGAAGTTCACCGACGCGGTGATCCGGGCGGTGGCCGGCCGCCCGGACCCGGCGGTCTTCGTACTCTGGGGCAACTACGCGCAGAAGAAGCTCCCGCTGATCGACGAGTCCCGGCACGTGGTCGTCAAGGGCGCGCACCCCTCCCCGCTGTCCGCCAAGAAGTTCTTCGGCTCCCGGCCGTTCACCCAGATCAACGAGGCAGTTGCCCGGCAGGGCCACGAGCCGATCGACTGGCACATCCCCAACCTGGGCTGAGCGTCCCGCCCGGCCACGGGGGCCCGGGGGCGCCGCGCGCCCGGGCTCGGCCGGGTGAGGCGCAGCCGGGGCGGTGTTCTTCGGGGGTGCCTGAGCCGGATCGGTGTGCGCTGCGGTTAGCGTCGGGGGATCGGGTCCGGGACTGGGCTGGAGGCGCTGGTGGTGGAGCGACAGGAGCAGGCGGCGCCGGACGCCGTGCTGACGCGGATCGGGCAGAGCGTCCTGCTGCATCACGCCGGGGACCGCGAGGAGGCCCGGGGGCGTTTCCTCGACCTGTGGGGGGAGATCGGCGAGGACGGCGACCCTCTGCACCGCTGCACCCTGGCCCACTATCTCGCCGACACCCAGGACGACCCCGAGGACGAACTGGCCTGGGACCTCAGGGCGCTGTCGGCGGCCGAGGAGCTCAGGGACGAGCGGCTCGCCGGGGCCGAGGGCGCGCCTGCGGTCCGCACCCTCTACCCGTCCCTCCACCTGAACCTCGCCGCCGACTACGTGAAGCTCGGCCGCGCCGAGGCCGCCCGCGTCCACCTCCACCGGGCCCGCGGCGCGGCCGGCGCGCTCGGCGACGACCGGTACGGCGACGGGGTGCGCGCGGCGATCCACCGCCTGGCACTGCGGCTCGGGGAGGGCGGTCCCACCGGCGGCAGGCGGAGCCCGCCACGCCAGCGCCCGGAGTAGCGGCCTCCCGCCCGATCCCCGCCGGACGTGCCGGAGCCGCCGGACCGGCAAGACCCGCCGGACGCCCAGGCCGCGCGTGGTGTCCCGGTCCGTCTCACCGGCCGTACGCCTGCCCGCAGATGACCGCCTCCGGGCTGCCCGGCTTCCAGTCGCCGTACTTCCGGCCGAGGGCGCAGATGTCCGCCTTCTTCCGCGCCGCCTGTGGCGGGAGCTTCGGGAGGTCGATGCGCGGCGGCGGTGCGTGGCGGTGCGGTGGTGCAGGGACGGGCGGGTGAGGTGCGGGGAAGTGCGCCGGGGGACGGGAGCGGTCCTCCGCCGGGGCGGCCGGGGCGTGGGCGCGGGCGGCCGCCCCGGGCGTGCGCTGCGGGCTGATCAGCTCCAGGGCCTCCCGGGCGGGCGCCTGTACGTCCCGCGGCTCGGCGCTCCCTTCCGGGCGGGGCGCCGACGGGCGGGAGGGAGCCGTCTGCGGGGCGGAGACGGGCGGCCGCTGCTGGACCGTGACACAACCGGAGAGGGCCGAGACGGCCACGGAGAGCAGGAGCGTTGCGGTGGTCGTCGTTCGATGCACCCGCGCCACTCTGCTGGGTCAGGGTCACCGGGGGGCGGCGGACCGCCGGAGGATGCCCCGCACGAGTGATCTCCTGACCCCCTGCGAGTGCGGGCGGCCCGTCCGGCTGACGCCGGGCCCAGCGCTCAGTCCCCGGTCGCGCCGTCGAGCCGCTCCCGGATCAGGTCGGCGTGGCCGTTGTGCCGCGCGTACTCCTCGATCATGTGGGTGTAGATCCACCGCAGGCTGAACGGCTCGTTCGTGGACCTGCTCCGGCCCTTGGAGAGGTCGTCCAGGGCGAACGGGACGCAGGTGCGCCGCGCGACCTCGATCTCGGCCTGCCACGTGGCGTACGCCTCCTGCCAGTTGTCCTCCTCGGCGAGGTGGAAGTCGCGGTCCCGGTCCTCATCGGTGCAGTAGATAGGGCCCGCTTCCTCGCCCACCAGCACCTTGCGGAACCATCCCCGTTCCACCTCCGCCATGTGGCGCACCAGCCCCATCAGGGACAGCTCGGACGGCTCCACGGCCGCGGTCCGCACCTGCTCGTCGGTCAGGCCCTCGCACTTCCAGGCCAGGGTCTGCCGGTGGTAGTCCAGCCAGCCTTCCAGCATGGTGCGTTCGTCGGCGTTCAGGGCGGGTTCTCGGCGCTCGATCGTCATGTCCCCGATCCTGTCCCGGGCCGAGCCGTCACACCAGCCGTTTTCCGGCACCGAACATCCCCTCCAACAGTTCGCGCAGCCCCGCCCGCACCTCGTCCAACCCCGGCACCCGGGTGTGGAAGGCCCCGACCACGCAGGAGAACATCAGCCCGTCCGCCCAGGCGACCAGGGACAGCACGTGCCGGTCGGCGTCCGTCGAGCCCATCGCCCGTACCAGCGCGTCCAGTTGGTCGCGGAAGCGGGCGCCCGCCGCGTCGAAGTGGGCCCGCAGCTCCGGGCGGCGGGTCGCCTCCAGGGCCAGTTCGTAGCGGGCGACGGTCAGTTCCCGGTTGAGGGTCAGCGCGCGGTGCGTGGCCAGGGCGAGCCCGTCGGTTAGGGCGTCGAGTCCGCCGCGCGGGTCCGGCATCTCGTGCAGGGCCAGAACCCGCGCCTCGCGGTCGGCGAGCCGCCGCACCGCCAGTTCGAGCAGGGCCAGGCGGGTGCGCGCCACGTTGGAGGTGGAGCCCTGCGGCAGTCCGGCCGTCTCGTCGACCGCCCGGTGCGTCAGACCGCGCATCCCGCGTTCGGCGAGCAGGGCGAGGGCGGTGTCGGCGACGAGGTCGGCGCGAGAGGCGCTCGGGGGGTGTGCGGCCATGGAGACGAACCTACCCGCGGCTCCCTCGGGCGACTACGGCCGTAGTCACCGCGCCCGTTGTGGTCGTAGCCGCGCTCACTATAGCCGTAGTACAGTCGCAGGGCCGGGCACTACACTTGTAGTCAGCGCACCAGGAGGAGCCATGGCCATGGCCCAGTCGTCACGCGTCGTCGTCATCGGCGGCGGCATCGCCGGCCTCGCCGCGGCCGCCGCGCTGCACCTGGCCGGCCGGCAGGTCATCGTCCTGGAGCGGGCCCGCTCCCTGGAACCCGTGGGCGCTGCCATCTCCCTCTCCCCGAACGCGCTGCGTGCCCTGGACGTGCTCGGCATCGGCGACGCGATCCGCGACCTCGCGGCCTGGCAGGGCGACGGCGGGCTGCGCACCCCGGGCGGCCGCTGGATCGCCAGGACCGACGCCGCCGCGGCGGCCGAGCGCTTCGGCGGCCCCCTCGTCCTGCTGCACCGCGCCACCCTGATCGAACGCCTGGCCGCGCTCCTGCCGCCCGACGGGGTCCGCACGGACACCGCCGCGCACCTCGCCGACCCCGGGGACGCCCACCGCCCGGCCCGAGTCCGCACCCCGGACGGCGAGCTGGAGGCAGACCTGGTGGTGGGCGCCGACGGTCTGCACTCCGCCGTACGCCGGGCCCTGTTCCCCCGCCACCCCGGACCCGTCTACTCGGGCTTCACCACCTGGCGGGTGGTGATCCCGGTCCCCGGCGCCGAGTTCGCCGCGCACGAGACCTGGGGGAGGGGCCGCCTGTGGGGCACCCAGCCCCTCGAGGACGGCCGGGTCTACGCGTACGCCGCCGCCGTCACGCCCGCCGGGCAGCACGCGGCCGACGACGAGCGGGCCGAACTCCTGCGCCGGTTCGGCGGCTGGCACCACCCCGTCCCGGCCGTGATCGAGGCGGCCCGCCCCGAGGACGTGCTGCGCCATGACGTGCACCACCTCGCCGAGCCGCTGCCCGCCCACCACCGCGGCCGGGTCGCCCTCCTAGGGGACGCCGCGCACGCCATGCCGCCGACCCTCGGGCAGGGCGGAAACCAGGCCCTCGAGGACGCAGTCGTGCTCGCCCACCATCGCGACGACCTCGCCGCCTACACGGCGGCCCGCCTGCCCCGTACGACCGCCGTCGCCCGCCGGGCCGTGCGGGCCGCCCGCCTGAACATGACGGGCAGCCGCGCCGGGACCGCCGTGCGCGACACCGCCCTGGCCGCACTGTCGCGGGCCCGCCCGGCACTGCTGCTGCGCGGTTTCGACGGGATCGCCGACTGGCGTCCGCCGCAGCCCCCGTATGCTGCGACGCAGGCGGGGACAGGCGAGCGGTGAGGGAGTCCAAGTGAAGGTCGGCTGCGTCGGACTCGGCGACATCGCGCGGAAGGCGTACCTGCCGGTGCTCGGCACCCTGCCCGGGGTCGAGCTGCACCTGCAGACCCGGACACCCGCGACCCTGGAAAGCGTCGCCGACACCCTGCACCTCCCGGCCGGCCGGCGGCACCCCAGTCTGGACGCTCTGCTCACCGAGGGCCTCGACGCCGCCTTCGTGCACGCCCCCACCGCCACCCACCCGGAGATCGTCACCCGGCTGCTGGAGGCGGGCGTCCCGACCTACGTCGACAAGCCGCTCGCCTACGAACTCGCCGACTCCGAGCGCCTGGTGGCCCTCGCCGAGGAGCGCGGCGTCCCGCTCGCGGTCGGCTTCAACCGGCGCCACGCCCCCGGATACGCGCAGTGCGCCGAGCACCCGCGCGAGCTGATCCTGATGCAGAAGAACCGCATCGGGCTGCCCGAGGAGCCGCGGACGATGATCCTCGACGACTTCATCCACGTCGTGGACACCCTGCGGTTCCTGGTGCCGGGCCCGGTCGACGACGTCATCGTGCGCGGCCGTGTGCGTGACGGCCTGCTGCACCACGTCGTGCTCCAGCTCGCCGGTGACGGGTTCACCGCGCTCGGCGTCATGAACCGGCTCAGCGGCTCGGCCGAGGAGATCCTGGAGGTCTCCGGGCAGGACACCAAGCGCCAGGTCGTCAACCTCGCCGAGACCGTCGACCACAAGGGGCAGCCGTCCGTACGGCGGCGCGGCGACTGGGTGCCGGTCGCCCGGCAGCGCGGTATCGAACAGGCCGTGCTGGCCTTCCTCGACACGGTGCGCTCCGGCAAACCGCTCAGCGCCCGGGACGCGCTGGAGACCCACGCCCTGTGCGAACAGGTGGTACGAGCCGTGCTGGAGCGTTCCGCCGCGGCCTGAGCGCCCGCACGCCCTCCGCGGCGCAGGTCGCGAGCAGTACGAGCAGCGCGCCGTACACCGGCCAGTCGCCGAAGCGGACGTAGACGGTGGTTCCGTGGGCCGTCGGCACGTCGTACACCGCGGCCGTGCTCGCGTCGGTGCCGAGCCAGGACCCGATGCGCTGCCCGCCCGGGCCGTAGACGGCGGAGACGCCGGTCAGCGTCGCGTGCACCACGGGCCGGCCGGTCTCGGCGGCACGCAGCGCGCCGAGCGTCGCGTGCTGCTCGGGCGCCCAGCTGTGCTGGAAGGTGGAGGTCGAGGACTGCGCGAGCAGCACCTCGGCGCCGTCCTCGGCGAGATGCCGGCTCATGTCCGGGAACGCCGTCTCGAAGCACACCATCGGGCCCACGCGCAGGCCGTGGCCGACGTCCATCACCACCTGCGCGGTGCCCCGCCTGCGGTTCTCGCCGGCCGCCTTGCCGACGGCCGTCGCCCAGCCGAGCACGGAACGGGCGGGCACGTACTCGCCGAAGGGGACCAGCCGCATCTTGTCGTAGCGCTCGCCGGTCGGGCCGTTCGGGCCGACGAGCACGGAGCTCTTGTAGATGCCGGGCCGGTCGGAGCGCCGGGCGTCGACGTTGACCAGGATGTCGGCGCCGGTCTCGCGGGACAGGGCGGCGACGCGGCGCGCCAGGTCGGGGCGCCGGGCGAGGTCGTAGCCGACGCTGCTCTCCCCCCAGACGACAAGGTCGACATGCCGGCCGGCAAGCCGGCGGGTCAGCCGTTCCTCCAGGTCGAAGCGTCTGGCGGGACTGTCGACGCCGTCGACGACGCCCGGCTGCACCACGGCTGTCCGGACCCGGCCGTCGACGTGCGGGCGCGGCGCCCAGACCCAGGCCGCGGAGGTGAGCGCGGCCGTCGCCACCAGGCCGGCCACCGCGGGCACCCGGGACGCGCGGACCGAGACGAGCACGGCCACCGCCACGTTCACGGCCACCACGAGGAAGCTGACCAGCCACACTCCGCCGACCGAGGCCAGCCGCAGCGCCGGAGCCACCTGCCACTGGCTGGCGCCGAGCATCCCCCACGGCCCGCCCAGCCCCTGCCAGGAGCGCACGAGTTCGACGGCCAGCCAGCCCGACGGCAGCACGACCAGGGCGGCCGCGGCGCGCCCCGGTGAGGGAGCACCGGCCAGGAAGCGGCGCACGAGCCACCCCCAGGGGGCCCACAGGGCGCCCAGCAGCCCCGCTATCACCACGGTGAAGACGTGGAGCTCGGGCAGCAGCCAGTGGTGCACGGCCAGCATGAAGCCCAGGCCGCCGCACCAGCCGTCGTACGCGGCCCGCCTCCCGGTCGGGGCGGCGCGGGCGAGCAGGATCCACGGGACCAGGGCGACGCAGGCGAACCACCACAGCGAGGGCGCCGGGAAGGCGAGCATGGGGAGGGCACCCGCGAGCGCGGCGAGGAGCGAGCGCCGCCACGGGGAGGCCGGCCAGTTGCCGAAGGTCTTCATACGGCGCCCTCCTACCCCGTGGTCATTCCAGTGTGCGTGCTGTGGGCGATCTCGCACAGAGGGCCCCGGCCCACCCGCTCGGCTCGCACAGCGGGCCCCGGTTCACCCGCTCAGCCCGCACAACGGGAGCCGGTCAGCCGGGCATCGGCCTGGACCGGGGTCCGGGCAGGGAGCGCCACTTCTCGTGGACGACCACCTCGCGCACCCGCCAGCCCTCGTCCGTGCGCAGCAGCGCGAACGCGTACCGGCCGCCGCACACGAAGTCGGGGGCGGTCCCTCCCGCGTCGTCGCCCGCGAGGCACATCGGGCTGACGTAGTCGGCCTGCACCCGGGCGGTGTCGCCCGTGTCCTGCTCGAGGATCCCGAACCTCAGCCGCCGGTTCGCGATGAGGTGCTGGCGCACCGGGAACTGCCGCATGGTCTCCGCGAGCCACCCGGCGACCTGCCCGGCGTCGCCCTCGATCCCGCCGGCGGACCGGTAGTCCGCGCGCCCGTCCGGGGTGAACAGCCCCCGGTAGGCGGCCCAGTCGCCGTCGTCCACCGCCACCGCGTACTCCGTGATCAGGCCGTCCACGGCCAGCCGGTCCATTACCGTCGCGAGCTCGATCCGCTGCGTCATCGGCTCAGTGTTGGGCACCGGACGCGAGGAGCCAAGGGGCGCGGCCGGGACCGGGTGAGGCGCACGGCCGCTCGCGGGGGAGGAACGCGCTGCGCCGGACGGGTGATACGGCCGGGGCGGGCGGATGCGCGGGACGGCACGGGGTCCCGCGGTGGGGCGCGGGGCCGGGGGATCGGACTGGATGCCGACGGGGTCCGGCGATGTGCCCGGCCGCCCGCGGGCCTAGGGTGATCACATGCGGGGGTGTCGGCGGGTGGAGCGGAGGTCCGTATGAAGCGTCTCGTCACCGTGGTCACCGGCGGCAGCCGGGGCATCGGCGCCGCGGTCTGCCGGCGTCTGGCGGCCGACGGGCACGACGTGGTCGTGGGGTACGTCCGGGACGCCGAGGCCGCCGAGGCGGTGGCGGACGAGGTGCTCGAGGCCGGGGCGCGCAGCGTCACCGTGCCGGTGGACACGTCGGCCGAGGCGGACGTGGAGCGGCTCTTCGCCGTTGCGGAGGAGCGGCTCGGCCCGGTGACCGGGCTGGTGAACAACGCCGGGGTGACCGGCCCGCTGGGCCGCCTCGCGGACACGGACGTGACCGACCTGCGGCGGGTGGTGGACGTCAACCTCCTGGGCACCCTCCTCTGTTCGCGCCGCGCCGCGCAGCTGATGACGCCCCGGGGCAACGGCGCGATCGTGAACGTGTCCTCCGCCGCCGCCACTCTGGGCAGCCCCGGGGAGTACGTCCACTACGCCGCGGCCAAGGCCGCCGTGGACGCCCTGACCGTGGGCCTCGCCAAGGAGCTCGGCCCGGACGGCATCCGCGTCAACGCGGTGTCGCCGGGCGTCGTCGACACCGGGATCCACGCGGCGATGGGCGACCCCGACCGGGTCCGGCGCGCCGCCGAGACGATCCCGCTGCGCCGCGCGGGGCGCGCCGAGGAGATCGCCGCGGCGGTCGCCTGGCTGATGTCTCCGGACGCCTCCTACACGACGGGAGCGGTGCTGCGGGTGTCGGGCGGACGGTGAGACCCGGCGCGTGGCCGGAAGACGTCAGGCCGCCTCGATGACCTCGCCCCGCAGGGCGGCGGCCCACTCGACCACCAACAGCTCGTACTCCGCGCGCTCCTGAGCCGACAGGGAACCGCCCGAGCGCAGCCACAGCGCCCGGATCCGCTCGTTCAGCTCGGCGGCGGAGCGCACGGAACCACGGGCCATGGATTCGGGGAACATGGCGACCAGCCTAGGGGCAAGAGCTGACTCTGCGCTACCGGACGGCTACGCGGACCGTATGGACTCGGTCACCGGCGCCGCGCCCGGGCCGCGCGCTTTCCACGAGTGTCGATACCGGTCGGCGGGACCGATCGGGAGCACCATGGCCTGGACGACGGGACAGCCGTCGTCCCACGGGGACAGGGAGGAGGCCGACATGGCCGCACCCATGACGGCCACTCAGGTCGTCGACCAGTTGAAGAAATGGCGGATCGCGCACGCCGGGATCTCCGGATGGGCCACCCACAACCGCAACCACAAGGGTCCCTGGGGCCCGGTCAACGGATTCGTCTGGCACCACACCGGCGTCGACGTCCCCGACGCGCGGGCGTACGCCGCGGGGCACCTCTTCAACGGGGACGCCCGCCTGCCCGGCCCGCTGTGCCACTTCTCCATCGGCGTCGACGGCACCGTCTACCTCGTCGGCTGGGGCCGCGCCAACCACGCGGGCGGCGGCGACCCGGTGGTGCTGCGGCACGTCGTCGAGGAGGACTACACCGGGCAGTTGCACCCGGCCAAGGGGGACCGGGACGGCGTCGACGGCAACGCCCACTTCTACGGTGTCGAGATCCAGTACAGCGGCAGTCACCCGATGGCCGAGGTCCAGTACCGGACGGCCCTTCGGCTATCGGCGGCCGTGCTCGACTTCCACGGCTGGTCCGAGAAGTCCGTCATCGGGCACGGCGAGTGGTCGAAGGACAAGTGGGACCCGGGGCGGGCCCGCGACACCATCATGGCGATGCCGCAGGTCAGGGCGGACGTGAAGGCGACGCTCGCCGCCGGTCCGGCACCGGCCCCCGCCCTCGCCGGGCCGGGCACGGCCGACCGCGTGGGCCCGGGCCGGACGGTCGAGGGCACGGCCGAGCCCGTGGCGGTGACACTCGCGGACGCGGTCACGGTCGCGGAGTGGGCGCGGGCCCGGTGGCCGGAGGACGGCGCCCTGTCGGACGGTTCGGTTCCGGTGGGCACCGCGCTCGGCTCGGGCTACGCGCACGCCCGCGCCGCGCACGAGGGTGTGGACGTGCTGCGCCGTGAGGTCGCGAACCTGCGGGCCGCTGTCGCGGAGCTGACCACCCTGGTGGCCAGGGGGTCCTGAAGCGCGCTCAGCCCGCGGACTCCGCCGCGTGCGGGCTCAGGAAACCGGCGCCGACCAGGGCGATGATGACTGCTCCGAGGGCCACCCGGTACCAGACGAACGGCATGAAGCTCTTGGTCGAGATGTACTTCATGAACCAGGCGATGACCGCGTATCCGGACGCGAACGCGATGACCGTGGCGAACAGGGTCGGCCCCCAGGCCACGTGGTCGCTCTCCATCGCGTCCTTCAACTCGAAGACGCCGGAGGCCAGGACCGCCGGGATGGCCAGCAGGAAGGAGTAGCGGGCCGCCGACTCCCGCTTGTAGCCCATGAACAGCCCGCCGCTGATGGTGGCACCGGAGCGGGAGACGCCCGGGATGAGTGCCATGGCCTGGCAGCAGCCGAAGACCAGACCGTCCTTGACGCCCAGGTTCTCCAGCGTCTTGCGCTGCTTGGGCGCGCGGTGCCGGCCGCCCGCCTCGTCGCGCGCCGCCAGCCGGTCAGCGATGCCGATGACCACGCCGACGACGATCAGCATGGTCGCGGTGATCCGCAGATCGCGGAACGGCCCCTCGATCTGGTCCTTGAGCGTCACCCCGAGCACGCCGATGGGTATCGATCCGACGATCACCAGCCAGCCCATACGGGCGTCGTGGTCGCGGCGCGTCTCCTTGTCGGCGAGTGAGCGGAACCAGGCGGACAGGATCCGGCCGATGTCCTTGCGGAAGTAGATGAGCACCGCCGACTCCGTGCCGATCTGGGTGATCGCGGTGAAGGCCGCGCCCGGATCCTTCCAGCCCGAGAAGGCCGCGGTCAGCCGCAGGTGCGCGCTGGAGGAGACGGGGAGGAACTCGGTCAGCCCCTGGACGAGTCCGAGGATGAGGGATTCAAGCCAAGACATGGAGGTTGGGAGTCCAAGTGCCGATCGGGAAAACGGAGATGGACACACCGGGCCGCCGTGCCCGGTGATCGGGTGTCATGAGGGGCAGCGTAGCGCCCCGTGAGCACGGGGCCTTCACAGGGCCGTGCGGGCCGGGAGGTGCGGCTCTCCGGCCGCGAGGGAGGGACGCCGCCGGGTCGCGCGCGGGCAGCCAGGGGAGGCGCGGGTGGTGGCGCGGGCGTTCAGAGGCGGCGCAGGTGGTGGCGCTTGCGCCACGCCAGCACCGCGCCCGCCACGGCCGGTACGGCGATGAAGGCCAGGGCGATCAGGAAGGCCGGCGAGGTCGGCGCGGAGGCACGGGCGCCCGCGACGGCGTAGGCGGCGGTGTTGGGGACCGATCCGAGCGCCGTCGCGAGCAGGAACGCCGGCCAGCCCATGCGGGAGACGGCGGCGCAGTAGTTCGCGGCCCAGAACGGCACGCCCGGGAACAGCCGCGCCGCCATCATCGAGCGGAAGCCGTGCCGGCTCAGCTGCCCGTCCGCCGCCGTCAGCCAGCGGCCGCGCAGCAGCCGGCGCAGCGCGTCCTGCCCGAGCACCCGGCCGAGGCCGAAGGCCAACCCGGCCCCGAGGACGGTGCCGGCCAGCGCCGACGCCAGTCCCAGCTGGGAGCCGAACACCGCGCCCGCCGCGAGGTTGAGCAGCGGACGCGGCACGAACGCCACCGTGCACAGGCCGTACGCCACCGCGAACGTCACCGCCGCCGCGGCACCGCCGAGCTGCGGGGGCCAGCCGGCCGCCAGCAGCCGCTGCGGCTCGAAGAGCAGCACCGAGGTCCCCGCCGCCGCGAGCAGGACCACCAGCAGCGTCAGACGCGACCAGGGCGAGAGCAGCGCTCTGGAGCAGCGGGCGAGCCGCCCGTCCGGGACGACGCCCGCGCCCGGGATCGGGACGACGGCCGGGGCGTCCTGAACCGGCTCGACGGCCGGGACCGACGAAGCCGGGGCGCCGGGCGCGGCGATCGAGACGGGCAGGGGCGTGGCCACGGCTACGGAGCGCTCCGTGGCGGCGGCCCGGGGAGAGGCCGTGGCGGTGCCTCCAGAGCGGGTGGTGGCATCGAGCATCCGGCGACACTAACCGACACATGTGTGTGATCGCCGTATGGTCCCTCCCCCGGGCGGCACGGACGCGGGCGCTCGGCGGGCGGCGCGCGGAAAAACCGGTCGACGCGCACGGACGCGTCGGACATGATCGTCCCATGTTCCGGTACGCCTTCCTCCTCGCAGCATCCGCCGCCGCGGATGCCCCGAAGGCTGCCGTCCTGATCCTCGCGGCCGCAGTCGACGGCGCCCGAAGCTGACCCTCCCCGGATCGTCCGGCGGACCCCGCAGGGGGAGGGTCGGGGAGTTCCCGGGGTCCCCGTCCCGGCCGCGTGTCCGCATCCGCGCCGGGACCCTCACCGAGCACCACCGAAGAGGCTTCGAGGTACAGCCATGCCCAAGACGGCGTACGCGCGCACCAAACCGCACCTGAACATCGGCACGATGGGCCACGTCGACCACGGCAAGACCACCCTGACCGCCGCCATCACCAAGGTCCTCGCCGAGCGGGGCGGCGGCACGTTCGTGCCGTTCGACCGCATCGACCGGGCCCCGGAGGAGGCCGCCCGCGGCATCACCATCAACCTCGCGCACGTCGAGTACGAGACCGACACCCGGCACTACGCGCACGTGGACATGCCGGGCCACGCCGACTACGTCAAGAACATGGTCACCGGGGCCGCGCAGCTCGACGGGGCGATCCTCGTCGTCTCCGCGCTCGACGGGATCATGCCGCAGACCGCCGAGCACGTGCTGCTCGCCCGGCAGGTGGGCGTCGACCACATCGTCGTCGCCCTGAACAAGGCCGACGCGGGCGACGAGGAGCTGAACGACCTCGTCGAGCTGGAGGTCCGCGACCTGCTCACCGCGCACGGCTACGGCGGGGACGGTGTGCCCGTCATACGGGTCTCCGGGCTGAGGGCCCTGGAGGGCGACCCGCGGTGGACGGCGTCGATCGAGGCGCTCCTCGACGCGGTGGACACCTATGTGCCCCTGCCCGAGCGCTATCTCGACGCGCCGTTCCTGCTGCCGGTGGAGAACGTGCTCAGCATCACCGGCCGCGGCACGGTGGTCACCGGCGCGGTGGAGCGCGGCACACTGCGGGTCGGCGACCGGGTCGAGGTGCTCGGCGCGGGCGTGGAGACCGTGGTGACCGGCCTGGAGACCTTCGGCAAGCCCATGAAGGAGGCGCAGGCCGGGGACAACGTGGCGCTGCTGCTGCGCGGTGTCCCGCGGGGCGCGGTCCGCCGGGGCCACGTCGTCGCCGCTCCGGGCAGCGTCGCGCCCAGCCGGCGCTTCACGGCGCGGGTGTACGTCCTGTCGGAGCGCGAGGGCGGCCGGACCACCCCGCTGACCACCGGCTACCGCCCGCAGTTCTACATCCGCACCGCGGACGTGGTCGGCGACGTGGACCTCGGCGGTAGCGCCGTCGCCCGGCCCGGCGACACCGTCACGATGACGGTGGAACTGGGCCGCGAGGTGCCGCTCGAGCCGGGCCTGGGCTTCGCCGTACGCGAGGGCGGCCGCACCGTCGCCGCGGGCACCGTGACCACCGTGGAGTAGTCCGGGCCGCCGCCCGAGTCCTCCGCGCCCCGAACTCCCCAGCCAGGGGGGCCGGGGCGCCGGAGGCTCGGCGGGTTCGGGCCCTGCGCGCGGCGGCCGGGGTCCGGCGTGCGGGGACCGGTGCCGGCCCGTCCCCGGCACAATGGAGCCGTGACCGAGCCGATACCCCTGCTGCGCGATGTCGATCACGGGACCGCCAAGCTGATGCCCGACGTGGACCGCGAGCGGGCCTGGCTGCTGACCGTGGACGGGGCGCCGCAGTCGTACGTCGACCTGGACGCCCCCACTCACCTGGAGTTCGAGTACGCGCGCCGGCTCGGGCACGTCCTGGACACCCTCGCTGGGCCGGGCCGACCGCTGGACGTGCTGCACCTCGGCGGCGGTGCGCTCACCCTGCCCCGGTACGTGGCCGCGACCCGCCCCGGCTCCCGGCAGGACGTCGTCGAGGCGGACCGCGGCCTGCTGGAACTGGTCGTCGCCCATCTGCCGCTGCCCGACGACGCCGGGATCGCGCTGCACGCGGCCGACGCCCGCGCCGGGCTGGAGGCCGCCCCGGCCGACTCCGCGGACGTGCTGATCGCCGACGTCTTCGGCGGCTCCCGGGTCCCGGCCCACCTCACGTCCCTCGCCTACGCCCGTGAGGCCGGGCGCGTGCTGCGCGCCGGCGGGGTCTATCTGGCCAACCTCGCCGACGCCGCGCCCTTCGCCTTCCTGCGTTCCCAACTCGCCACCTTCGCGGCGGTGTTCGAGGAGATCGCGCTCATCGCCGAGCCCGGTGTGCTGCGCGGCCGCCGGTTCGGCAACGCGGTGCTCGCCGCCGCGCACCACCCCCTCGACACCGCCGCCCTGGCCCGGCTCACCGCCGCCGACGCCTTCCCCGCCCGGGTCGAACACGGCGCCGCCCTGCGCGCGTTCGTCGCCGGGGCCGAGCCGGTACGGGACGAGGACGCCGTCCCGTCACCCGCGCCCCCCGGCGGGGCGTTCGGCATCGGCTGACCCGCTCTCCGCCAGGCCCCCAGGACTCGGCGCGGCCGGGCGGGTCCGGCCGTCGCCGGTCAGCCCGTGGGGTCGCCGTGCAGCCGGACCGTGCTGAGGACCTTCTGGATCGTCGCGTCCGGGATCTCCTCGCGCACGCCCTTGGCGCCGTAGAGGGTCCAGGAGACGAAGTCGCCCTGCGAGTTCTTGAAGGCGAAGGTGGTGGCCTTGCCGTCGCTGTCGCACTTGTGTGTCTTCTTCACACCCGACGTGTACGACGTCGCCACGCTGCCCTTCACCCCGGACTTCGTGGTGTAGGACTTGGCCGCCCCGATCTTCAGGTACTTCTTGGCGGCGTCGCTCTGGTCGGTGTACCCGCCGAACGCGAACGCGGCCGCGTCGCCGCGGGCGATGCTGGCGGTGTCCTTCCCGCCGTCCTCACCCTTGGTGCCGCTGGCCGCCAGGGACGACGACTCCTCCGTGCCGTCCTTGTCGTCGTCGGACGTGCACCAGTTCTCCTTCAGGAACGCGGGTGCGGAGAAGCCGATGTACGCCGAGCCGTCGCCCTTCTTCTCGTCCTCGAAGAAGGTGAAGATGCCGGGGGAGTCGACCGACCAGGTCGGGGGCACGTCGAAAGCGGTGCCGTACTTCGGATTGACGACGACCTTCCAGCCGGGCACCGTCGGCTTCTCGGTCTCGTTGCCGCGCGGGTTGTCCTCCGACTCCGACGCCGAGACGCTCGGGTCCGCGGACGCCGACGGGCCGCCCTTGTCGCTCGTGCCGCCGCCGGCGCTGTCGTCCTTGTCGCCGCCCAGGACCAGGAAACCGGTCACGCCGGCGGCCACCACCACGGCCGTCGCCGCGATGATCGCGACGAGCTTGGTCCGGTTGCCGCCGCCCCCGCCCGGCGGCGGTTGGGGAGCCCCCGCCGGCCCGGGCGCCCCCCACTGCGACTGCTGCGCATAGGGGTTGCCCTGCTGATAGCCGGGCTGCTGATACGGATTCGGCTGCTGGTATCCCGGCTGCTGATACGGGTTGTTCTGCGGGTTCTGCTCGCCCCCGGGCGGCTGCTGTCCTGGCCACATGGCCAGTAACCCTAGTGGCGCCGCGGACACGATTCGGTCACCGGGTCTTGTCAGGGACGTACCAGAAATAGGAGCCGGCCGGCGGGCCCCGCTCTGGTCAGCACGGGCTACCCATGAGTAACATGCCGCCATGAGCGCAGATCAGATGTCCATCGGTGAGATGCTCGCCGCCACCGTGCCGATGGCCCGCACGTTGAACCTCGAATTCGTGGAGACCGCGCCGGACAAGGCCGTGGTGGCCCTGCCGGACCAGGGCGCGTACCACAACCACGTGGGCGGGCCGCACGCCGGAGCGATGTTCACGCTCGGCGAGTCCGCCAGCGGCGCGATCGTGCTGGCCGCGTTCGGTGAGCAGCTCTCGCGGGCCGTGCCGCTCGCCGTGCGCGCCGAGATCGCCTACAGGAAGCTCGCCATGGGCGCCGTCACCGCCACCGCGACCCTGGGCCGGCCGGCCGCCGAGGTCGTGGCCGAACTGGACGCCGGGCAGCGGCCCGAGTTCCCGGTCGCCATCGAGATCCGCCGCGCGGACGGCGCCGTGACCGGCGAGATGACCGTCGTCTGGACCCTGCGCCCTAACGGCTGAGGCGCCCGGGCGCCGCGCCGTTCGTCAGACCGCCGCGCCCGCACTCGCGGCGGGCCCGGTGCCGGTCGTGCCCCCGCGCGCGGCGGCCCCGGTGCCGGTGCCAACCGGGCCGAGTCCCGCCGCGAACTCCTTGAGCCAGGCCACGAACTCGGGCCCCAGGTCGGGCCGGGCGCAGGCGAGCCGGACCCAGGTGCGCAGGTAGTCGGCCCGGTCGCCGGTGTCGTAGCGCGACCCGGTGAAGAGGACCCCGTGCACGGTGCCCCGCGCGGCGAGTTCCCGCAGGGCGTCGGTCAGCTGGATCTCGCCGCCGCGGCCGGGCGGCGTGCGTTCCAGGACGTCGAAGACGCCGGGGTCGAGGACGTAACGCCCGATGACCGCGCAGGTGCTCGGCGCCTCCTCGCGGGCGGGCTTCTCCACCAGGCCGGTGACGCGCACGACGCCCTCCTCGCCGGTCGGTTCGACGGCCGCGCAGCCGTAGAGGTGGATCTGCGCCGGATCGACCTCCATCAGGGCGACCACGCTGCCCGCGTGCCGGTCGCGGACCTCCATCATGCGGCTCAGCAGGGACTCGCGAGGGTCGATCAGGTCGTCGCCCAGGAGCACCGCGAACGGCTGGTCGCCCACGTGGCGGCGGGCGCACAGGACGGCGTGGCCGAGACCGAGCGGCTCGCGCTGCCGGACGTGGTGGACGGCCGCGAGGCGCGCCGGGCGCGGACGGCGTCGAGCCGCGCGGTGTCCGCCTTGGCCGCCAGCGCCCGTTCCAGTTCCACGGCGTGGTCGAAGTGGTCCTCGATGGCCCGCTTGTGCCGCCCGGTGATCATCAGGATGTCGTCGAGCCCGGCCGCCGCGGCCTCCTCGACGACATACTGGGTGGCCGGCTTGTCGACGACCGGCAGCATCTCCTTCGGGTCGCCTTGGTGGCGGGCAGGAACCGGGTGCCGAGCCCGGCGGCCGGGACGACGGCCTTGCGCACGGTGCGGGCGGCAGCGGCCGGGGACGGGTGCAGGGAGGAGGACGGGGGCGCGGTGCGGGGGGTGATCATGCGGGCCATGCTGGTCCACCGGGATGAGAGCGAGCCGGGTGGAAGGTAGGGGCGGGCTGTGAGCGGGGAGGGGGAGATTTCGTGTGCCGTCCGCCGTCGGCCGACACAAGGTGACGCCGCTGCGACGGATTCGTCGAATGCGGGTGGGGTGTGCCTGGCGACGCCGTTCATTTTCCGCCCTTCGCGGCGCCGCCTTTCGTCCTTCTTGTTGGGCGCGATCGCTTGTGCGAGGGTGAGCGTCCCCGTCGGGAATCGGGAAAGGCGACGGCCGGCCCCGTTTTCCGGTCAGGTATGCACCAATCAGGCACCTGCTTTCCAGTGGACGCGCATTGCGCATGCCCGTCCTGCGCCTTGGAAGGAAATGCTTTCGTGCAATATCCCCACCCCCCACGTCCTCCTCATCCACCCCACCCCGGCCTGGTTCCGGGGGAGTCCGACCGCGCTCTCGTCGCCCGGCTGCGGGACACCGACGGCGGCCACCACGCCGTCGCCCTGCTGCTCGCCCGGCACTGGCGGGCGGCTCACGACTACGCGGCCATCTGCCTTGCCGGCTCCGGCAGTTCGGCGGCGATGGTGGCCACCGCCGCCTACCACCGGGTGCTGCGGCGGCTGGCCGGCGGAGCGGTCGGCGGCGCACTGCGCCCCCAGCTCCTCGTCGCCGTCCGGGACACCGTCCGCGCGTGGGCCGCCGACGACGCCGCATGTGTCGTCCTGCCGGAACTGCGCAGGCCCACCGGCGGTCGTGGACTGCGTGCGGCCAGGTCCATGACGTCCGAAAAGCGGCAACTCGCCGCGTGGGCATTCCAGGCCCTTCCCGGAGCCTTCCAATGCCTGCTGTGGCACACCGAGGTCGAGGGCGAACCCATAACCGTACCTGCCGGTCTGCTGGCGATGGACACCGATACCGCGACGGTCACGCTGGAGCGGGCCCGCGAGCAATTCCGGGCGAGCTGCTTGCGCGCCCACCGGGAACTCGCGCCCACCCGGGAATGCCGTTTCCACAACCGTCTCCTCGAGGCGCCCGCGCGCCGCGGCGGGGCTCTGCTGCCCGACGTCCGACGGCACCTGGGGGAGTGCCGGCACTGCCGCCACGGCGCCGAGCAGCTCGGCCTGTGCGAGGACGGCCTGCCGCTCCTGCTCGCCGAGAGCGTGCTCGGCTGGGGCGCCCGCCGCTACCTCGGCTCCCGGCCGGCCCGCGCCGCCTCCCCGGCCGGGCCGTGGGCCGCCGGGCGGGTCCGGGGCACGCCCGGCGGCCGCCACCGCACCCCGCCGGCCGATACGGACGAGGCGGGGCGCAGGCACCGGGCGTCCGTCGCCGTCGTCGTCGGCCTCACGTCCCTCGTCCTGCTCGCGACCGCGCTCGCCGTCATGGACCGGACCGACGACCACACCGCCCCCGGACCGCACGCCACCGTGTCCGGCCGGGGGCTCGTCGTCGTTCCGGGAACCGGCCTGGTCGTAGGGCCGTCGGCCGGCGGCTGACCTGCCACCGGGTCCGTGGGAGCCGCCCCGGGCCGGCTCCTGAACGAACCCGCCGACGGAACCGGGCGCCGCTCGTGGACGCCCCCCGGTTCGGGTCGAGCGGGTAGGCTTCCCGGGGGCGCGTCCTTGCGGGCGCCCCCGGGGAGCACGCACGGACGCGAAATCGGGGAGGAACCGGCGGTGCACGTCCAGGAATGGCTCGACACGGTACCCGCGGCCGCCGTCTACGCAGTGGTGGGCCTGGTCATCGGTCTGGAGAGCCTGGGCATCCCGCTGCCGGGGGAGATCGTGCTGGTCTCCGCCGCGCTCATGTCCTCCCAGCACGCGGGCATCGACCCGGTCGTCCTCGGCACCTGCGCCACCGTCGGCGCGGTGGTCGGCGACTCCATCGGCTATGCCATCGGCCGCAAGGGCGGCAGGCCGCTGCTCGCCTGGCTCGGGAGGAAGTTCCCCCGGCACTTCAGCGAGGGGCACGTCGCCACCGCCGAGCGGTCCTTCGAGAAGTGGGGCATGTGGGCCGTCTTCTTCGGCCGGTTCGTCGCCCTGCTGCGGATCTTCGCCGGCCCGCTCGCGGGCGTGCTGCGGATGCCGTACTGGAAGTTCCTCGTCGCCAACGTCCTCGGCGGCATCTGCTGGGCCGGCGGGACCACCGCCGTCATCTACTACGTCGGCGTGGTCGCCGAGTCCTGGCTGAAGAAGTTCTCCTGGCTGGGTCTGGTGGCGGCCGTGCTCATCGGGCTCACCTCGATGCTGGTGCTCAAGCGCAAGGCGAAGAAGGCACAGGCCGCCCCGCCGACGGCCGAGGAGCCGGAGCCGGTTCCCGCCGGCGAGTGAAGCCCGCACGGGTGAAGCCGCAGGGGTGAAACCCGCGCGGGCCCCTCTCCGCCCCCTGGTACGCACGTCTCCTCCCCTGCCCGCACACCGGTCGGAGCCCCGAGACCGCGCGCGGGCGCGCCCCTACGCGTGCACGTCGCGATGCGCCTTGGCCAGCTCCGCGTACATCGTGCCGTTCAGGGTGATCCCCTGGCGCTCCTCCTCCGTCAGCTCGCGCCGGACCTTGGCCGGCACCCCCGCCACGAGCGACCCCGGCGGCACCGTCATGCCCTGCGGGACCAGCGCCTGTGCGGCCACCAGCGACCCGGCGCCGATCACCGCGCCGTTGAGCACCGTCGCCCCCATGCCGATCAGGCAGTCGTCCTCGACGGTCGCGCCGTGCACGACGGCGTTGTGCCCGATCGAGACGCGCTCGCCGACGCTGACGGGGAAACCCGGGTCGGCGTGCAGGGTGCAGTTGTCCTGCACGTTGCTGCTCGCCCCGACAGCGATCCGCTCGACGTCGCCGCGCAGCACCGCGCCGTACCAGACGCTCGTGCCCGCGCCGAGCGCCACGTCACCGATCACCGTGGCCGTGGGCGCCACGAACGCCCCCCGATCGACCTGCGGCTCCCTGCCGCCGATGCCCGCGATCAGCGCCTCGTGCGTCATGCCGGTCCTCTCCCTCGTCCGGTCCTCCTGGGTGTACCGGCACCGTACGTCAACCGGTGGGGCGAAGATCACAGGCGTCCGGTCTCATGGGCGCGGCCCGCCCTGAGTACCGTGAGCGGGTGCCCAAGCGCAAGAACACGTTCTCATCATGGCGGCGCCGCCTCGCGCAGCGCGCCGTCCACGCGGGCTGGGCCTGGGTGCGGCGCGCGGGCTCGGTCTCGGCCGAACACCCCGGCCGGCTGCGCTTCGGCGCGATAGGCACGGGCACCGGACTCGCCTTCCCGCTCGGCACGGTCTTCGGTGAGCCCTGGATCCACCTCGGCTCCTACTGCATCATCGCCGAACAGGTCACCCTGACCGCCGGGCTGATGCCCGATCTCGACCTCGGCCCGGACCCCATCCTGCGCATCGGCGACGGCGTGGTCCTCGGCCGCGGCAGCCACGTCATCGCGGACACGACGGTCAGCATCGGCAACGACTGCTACTTCGGGCCGTACGTCTACGTCACCTCCACCAACCACTCCTACGACGACCCGCACCAGCCCATCGGCAGGCAGTGGCCGCGGATGGAGCCCGTGGAGATCGGCCCCGGGTGCTGGATCGGCACCGGCGCGGTGATCCTGCCGGGGGCGCGGATCGGGCGGAACGTGGTGGTGGCGGCCGGCGCCGTGGTCCGGGGCGAGGTGCCCGACCACGCGGTCGTCGCCGGGGCGCCCGCCCGGGTCGTACGCCGCTGGACGCCCGCCGAGGGATGGCAGCCGCCGCTGCGGACGCCGGCCCCGACGCCGATTCCAAAGGACGTCACCCCGGAGCAGCTTGCCGCGCTGGCGGAGCTGGACGAGGAGAGTCTGGCCCGGCCGGCCGCCCTCGACGAGCCGGCAGCCGCCGGACTCGCCGCGCCGGCCGCGCAGCCGGCCCCCCGGCTCGCGGAGGCCGAGGCCGAGGGCTGACCCAGGGCGTTTCGTCCGGGTCAGGTCGGATCAGGCCGCG
This sequence comes from Streptomyces sp. NPDC014864, assembly GCF_043081525.1. Taxonomy (NCBI): domain Bacteria; kingdom Bacillati; phylum Actinomycetota; class Actinomycetes; order Kitasatosporales; family Streptomycetaceae; genus Streptomyces; species Streptomyces sp. NPDC014864. The sequence continues at coordinate 342,584 of NZ_JBIBWT010000007.1, read as the reverse complement.
GCAGCGAAGCCCCCTAGCCCGTCGCCAGCAGCAGAGTCCCCACCAGGGCCAGGCCCGCGCCCGCCGCCTGGATCGCGCGCAGCCGCTCGCTGAGGAAGCCGCGGGCGGCCAGGGCGGTGACCACCGGGTAGAGCGAGGCGAGGACCGCGGCCACGGTGACCGGGCCGTGCTGGGCGGCCACCGAGTAGGTGCCGTTGGCCGCGACGTCGGCGAGGCCGACGAAGGCCAGCGCCGGGAGCGAGGACCAGGGGAAGCCGCCCTCCGGCAGCGCGGGAGCGCCCCGCCGGGTGGAGAGCCACAGCGCCGCGCCCCCGGCGGCGACGTTCGTCACGCGCTGCACGAACAGCGCCAGGAAGAGTCCGGTGACCGTGGTGGACGCCTCGGCGATCAGCGCGAACACCATGCCGAAGCCGAGCGCGGCGACCAGCGTCAGCCCGATCGTCCGCCGCTCCACGGCGGCACCCCCGAGCCGCGGGCCGCCCGCCAGCACGACGCCCGCGACGGCCACCGCGATCCCCGCGACCTGCACGAGGGCGGGCCGCTCGCCGAGCACGAGGCCGACCCCGACGGGAACGGCCACGCTCAGCGTCGCGAGCGGCGAGACCACGCCCATCGGGCCGAGGGCCAGGGCCTTGTAGAAGGAGAGCATCGCCACCGGCCCGGCCAGGCCCGCGGCGACCGCGAACCACAGCCGCGGGCCGGCCTCGCTCCAGCCGCCCGTGGCGAGCACGATCGCGCCGAGCACCACCGCCGCGATCGTCTGGGAGACGACGACGACCGTGAGAGCAGGACTGCGCCGGGTGAGCAGGCCGCCGCCGAAGTCGGCCAGCCCCCACAGGAGGCTGGTGGCCAGGGCGAAGAATGCTGTCACGGCGTGCCTCGCAGTACAGTTCGGTGAACGATCGGGTGCACCCCACCGTAGTTCAATGCAGTGAACCTTGTCATCCATGATATTGGACGGAATGTGTCGGACCTCGACCTGCTGACCCAGTCCCTGGCGCGCAACGTCAAGCGCTGGCGCACCGAGCGCGGCTTCACCCTGGACACGCTCTCCGCCCGCGCCGGAGTCAGCCGCGGCATGCTCATCCAGATCGAGCAGGCCCGCACCAATCCCAGCCTCGGCACGGTCGTCAAGATCGGGGACGCGCTGGGGGTCAGCATCACCACCCTGCTCGACTACGAGCAGGGCCCGGAGGTCCGCATCGTCCCCGCCGACCAGGCCGTCCGGCTGTGGCACACCGACGCCGGCAGCTACAACCGGCTGCTCGCGGGCGTCGAGGCGCCCGGCCCGCTGGAGATGTGGGAGTGGCGCCTGATGCCGGGTGAGGGCAGCCCCTCCGACCCGCACCCGGCGGGCACGGTCGAACTGGTCCATGTCACCTCGGGGGAGCTGACGCTCACGGTCGACGGAGTGGAGTACCGCGTGCCGGAGGGCGCGAGCGCCTCCTTCGAGGCGAACACCCCGCACACGTACGCCAACACGGGTGCCGTGCCGGTGGGCATGATGATGACGGTGTCGGTCCCGCCCGTGCACTGAGACGCGCGGCCGGCCCGTCCCGCCGTGCTGTTAGCGTGCGGTCATGCGCGCTCCCCTCGGGAACTTCGACCACGCCGCCCCCGCTCCCGACCGCCTCGACGAACTGCCTCGCCCGGTCGCCGACGCCGTCCGCCACTGGCGTGGCAGCGTCCCCGCCGAGCAGATCGTCCACGTCGACACGGACCCCCGGTGGGCCGACACCGCCGTGTTCGTCGAGCACTACGGGCAGGACCTGCTGGAGCGGTCCGCGAACTGCGTGGTGGTCTCCGGCCGGCGGGGCGCCGAGACCCGCATGGCCGCGTGTGTCGTGCTGTCCACCACCCGCGTCGACGTCAACGGTGTCGTGCGCCGCCGACTGGACGCCCGCAAGGCGTCGTTCGCCGCGATGGACGTGGCCACGGGGCTGACCGGCATGGAGTACGGCGGCATCACCCCGATCGGGCTGCCCGAGGGCTGGCCGGTCCTGGTCGACCCGGCCGTCGTCGACCTGCCGTACGTCCTGGTCGGCAGCGGCCGACGCCGCGGCAAGCTGCTGGTGCCGGGCAAGGCGTTCGCGGAGCTGCCGGGGGCCGTGGTGCTGGAGGGGCTCGGAACCTGACCACGGCCGGGGCGTGGCGGGGCCAGGGCCCGGCGAGCCCGGGGTGGGCCGGCTCAGGTCGCCGTGTGGTGGGCCAGGGCCCGGTGCGGGTCGCCGGCGCCAGGGGCCGATGCCGGGTCGGCGTGCACCAGGGCCGCGGTGAGCCTCGGCACGGCGTGCAGCAGGGCGTGCTCGGCCTCGACGGCCACGTCGTGGGCCTGGCGCACCGTCACGTCGCCGTCCACGACGACCGCCACCTCGGCCCGCAGCCGGTGGCCGATCCAGCGCAGCCGCAGCTCGCCGACCCCGCGCACACCGGGCACCTCGCGCAGTGCCCGCTCGGCCCGGTCCACGAGGGCGGGGTCGACCGCGTCCATCATCCGCCGGAACACCTCACGCGCGGCATCCCGCAGCACCAGCGCGATCGCGGCCGTGATGGCCAGACCCACCAGCGGGTCGGCGAGATGCCACCCGAGCGCCGAGCCGCCCGCCCCGAGGAGCACGGCCAGTGACGTGAAGCCGTCCGTGCGCGCGTGCAGTCCGTCGGCGACCAGCGCGGCCGAGCCGATCGCGCGCCCCACGCGGATGCGGTGACGCGCCACCCACTCGTTGCCCGCGAAGCCGACCAGGGCGGCCGCGGCCACGGCGGGCAGGTGCTGGACCGGGCGCGGATCGAGGAGCCGTTCGACGGCCGCCCACGCCGCGAACACCGCCGACGCGGCGATCGTCAGCACGATCACCAGGCCGGCCAGGTCCTCGGCGCGACCGTAGCCGTAGGTGAAGCGGCGGGTCGCCGCGCGCCGGCCCACCACGAACGCGATGCCGAGCGGTACGGCGGTCAGTGCGTCCGCGGCGTTGTGCACCGTGTCGCCGAGCAGCGCCACGGAACCGGAGGCGACCACCACCAGGGCCTGCACCAGGGCGGTGGCACCGAGCACCGCGAGCGAGACCCACAGGGCCCGCATCCCCCGTGCCGAGGACTCCAGCGCGGAGTCGAGCTTGTCGGCGGTCTCGTGGGAGTGGGGGGTGAACAGGTGCGCGAGGCGGTGCCGGAGGGAGGCGGGGGCGGCGCCGTGGTCATGTCCGTGCTCGTGCCCGGGGCCGCCGTGGGCGTGGTGATGTCCGTGCGCGTGATCGTGCTCGCGGGGGTGGGCGTGGCTGTGGCCGCGTTCGTCCCGCCCGTGACCATGACCGCGGTGGCCGCCGGACGCCTGCTCGTCGCCGTGCTCGTGGTGGTGCCGGTCGCTCACGTGGTTCCCCTTCCGGTGCGCGGACAGTGGACGCTGGGCGTCCCTGACGTCATTATGTGCGTATGAGCGCACGCATGCACCTGTCACCTGCGCATGATGCGCACCCGCACCACCCGGGCGAGGAGCAGTTCACGCTCGCCGCGGAACTGCTCGCCCTGCTCGGCGACCGTACGCGGCTCGTCCTGCTGCACGCGCTGACGGGCGGGGAGGCGGACGTCACGACGCTCACGGAGGTGTGCGGTGCCGCGCGGCCCGCGGTCAGCCAGCACCTGGCGCGGCTGCGGCTGGCGGGACTGGTGACCACCCGCAAGGAGGGACGCCGGGTGGTCTACTCCCTGCGCGACGGCCATCTGCGCCGGCTGGTCGACGAGGCGCTCAGCGTCGCGGACCACCGCATCGGCGACCGGCCCGTGCACGACTGAGCCCGCCCGAGGGCGGACGGCGCCGCGATGGGGAGGCGTGCGTCACCCGAGCATGATCCCGAACATCATGACGGTGTCCCGTCAGCCGCAGCGCTGGGGCCGCGGCCGACGGGACACCGTTCGGGACCGGATCGGGGTCAGTGCGCGGGGGCGTCGGTGACGACGACCTCCTCGATGCTCCGCTCGATCGCCTCGGGCTTGGACGCGGTGGCCCGGGCCCAGTAGTAGACGGCGAGCGAGAAGGCCGCGACGACCACGATGTCCCACCACAGCGGGATGTTGCCCTGGCCGCCGAAGCCGCCCTGCCAGGAGATGAGGCCCATGCCCACCAGGTAGCCGGGCAGCCACTGCGCGGCCTTCCAGTCCATCAGGGGCGCGTCCGGCAGGTTCTTGCTGGTGGCGTACCAGGCGTAGCCGCCGAGCAGGACGTAGCCGAGGACGATGGCCACACCGAGCCGCCACAGGGTGTCCCAGCCGGCCCAGTAGATGATCAGGTTGGCGACCACGAAGGACAGCGGGGCCAGCACCTTGCCGGCCGGCAGGCGGTAGGGGCGCTCGTGGTTCGGCAGCTTGTCGGCGAAGACGCCGTAGGCCAGCGGGGCGCCGGCGTACATCAGGACGCTCGCCGAGGTGATGAAGCCGACCAGCTCCTGCCAGCTGGGGAAGGGCAGGAAGCAGACGATGCCGGTGACGAAGGAGATGATCAGGCCGAACCACGGCACGCCGCGGGAGTCGGTCTTCGCGAAGATCTTCGGGGCGTAGCCGTTCTTGGACAGGCCGTAGGAGACCCGGGAGGTGGCCGTGGTGTAGATGAGGCCGGTGCCGCCGGGGGAGATGACGGCGTCCAGGTAGAGCACCACGCTCAGCCAGCCGAGGCCGACCAGCGTCGCCAGACCCGCCCACGGGCCGCTGATGCCCGGGAAGTCGAGCTTGGCCCAGCCGTGCGCGAACGAGCTGTGCGGCAGCGCGGCGATGAAGACGACCTGGAGCAGGACGTAGATGACCGCGCCGATCGCGACCGAGCCGAGCGTGGCGCGGGGGAGGTCGCGCTTGGGGTCGCGGCTCTCGCCCGCGAGCTGGATCGCCTGCTCGAATCCGAGCAGCGCGAAGATGATGCCGCTGGAGCTGATGGCGCCGAGCACGCCCTTGGCGCCGAACGGGGCGAAGCCCTCGACGGTGAAGTTGTGCGGGTGGAAGTTGCCCACGGCGATGATGAAGATCGCGGCGAGCGGTACGGCGATCTTCCACCAGGTGGCCGCGCTGTTGGTGTGGGCCAGGACGCGCACACCCAGGAAGTTGACGGCGACGAAGAGGGCCATCAGGACGACCGCGACGATGAAACCGCTGGTCGTCAGTGTTCCGTCGGTGTGCTGGAAGCCCTTGGCGAAGTTCCAGTGAGCGGCGTAGCCGATCATGGCCTCGACCTCGATCGGCGCCACGGTCGCCGCCTGCAGCCAGGAGAACCAGCCGAACGACATTCCGGCCAGGCCGCCGAAGGCGTAGTGCGGGTAGCGGGCCGTGCCGCCCGCCACCGGGAACATGCCGCCGAGTTCGGCGTGCACGAGCGCCAGGAGGACGATCGCCACCGCACCGATCAACCACGAGATGATCGCTGCGGGTCCGGCCGTCACCACGGCCTTCTCGGCGCCGTAGAGCCAGCCGGAGCCGATGATGGATCCGACCGAGGCCCACATCAGCCCGATCAGTCCGACATCGCGCCGCAGGCTGCTTGTGTCCCGCGTGGTCTCACGCGTTACATGGTCCACTTTCACCATGTCAAGGGGCCTCTCACTATCTGGTCACCGAATTAACACTCAACGGCGGCTCAGAGTAGGAATCGAATCCGATTCACAGAAGGCCGTACTTCGAAATTTGCTCTTCCATGGGGACTTCTTTTGCGCTGCCTTTGCACAGGTCAGATGATGTGGCGGAATGTTTCTATTCAGTCGCGCTATGTGAGAAGAGGGTGACACAGGTCACGTCAGGCGTGGAATTTCGATGGCCGGGCACCGGTCCATCACCATGTCGAGGCCCGCGGCACGCGTGCGGGCGAAGGCGGCCCCGTCGACCACCCCGAGTTGGAACCACACGGCCTTCGCCCCCTTGGCCACCGCCTCGTCGGCGACCGGGCCGGCCAGCGAACTGTTGACGAAGACGTCGACGACGTCCACGTCGAAGGGGATGTCCGCGAGGGTGGCGTACCCGCGCTCGCCGTGCACGGTCTCCGCCCTCGGGTGGACGGGGACGATGCGCTTGCCGAACCGCTGCAGCACCGCGGCGACGCCGTACGCGGCGCGGTCGCGGTTCGACGACAGGCCCACCACGGCCCAGGTGTCGCCGAGTTCGGTCAGGATCCTGCGGATCGTCGCTGCGTCGCCGTGCACCACGGGTCTCCTCGGTCTCGGTCGGTCTCGAACGCTGTCGGCCGCTCCCGGGCGGAGCCACCGCCCGGTCAACAGCGGGCGCCCCCGGGCGATTCCCCGCCCGGCGGCAGCCCCGCGCCGCCCCGCGCGGAGGGGGCGCGCTGGTGCTGTCGTACCTCCCCGGGCCGGGTGGAAACCCGCCAACATGTCCGGACAGGGCGCGACATGCCTGCGCGCGGCCCCCCGCACGCCTACGCTCGGGCCGTGCTGCGCATCATCGACGCCCGAACAGGCGAGCCCGTGGAGGCCGCCCCCGCCCGCCGCGGCCTGACCCGTGTCGAGGCGCACGCGTCGGGCCTCGACGCCTCGGGGCTGCGTGTGCTGCTGGTCGCCGACCTCCTCGTCCGCGCCCTGGAACTGGGCGGCACGCCTGTGTGGGCGCTGCTGACCGGCGACCGGGAGCAGGCGGAACTGCGCGCCGCCGCCGCGGCCCTCGGCATCCGGCCCTTCGAGGACAGCCGCGACCTCGGCGCCGCGCTGGGCGAGGCGCAGGTCGTCCATGTCGTCAAGGAGGACGGCGCGGCGGCCGACGGCGTCCGGATCGCGGTCGCGCCCGTCGAAGCCGAGGCGCCGGTCGCCCCCGCGGCCGCCGGCGATGCCGCCGTGCTGCGCCTGGCGCTGCTCGCCCGCCGCCGCGAGTTGCCGCTGCGGCTCGACGCGGATGCGCTGGACGACGCCCGCCGCACCGTCGCCCGCTGGCGCCGCGCGGTCGCCGCCTGGGCGATGCGGCCCTCGCGGCCCATCCCCGAAGAGGTGCGCGGACGACTGCGCGGGGCGTGGGAGGACGACCTGGACGTGCCGGCCGTGCTGCGCGTGCTGGAATGGGTGGAGACCCGGCCGGACCTCGCGGACGGCGCCCGCTTCGAGACGTATGCCTACGCTGACCGCCTTCTGGGCCTCGACCTCACCCGCGACCTGGGGAGCATGCCGTGAGCGCTCGTGGGAAAGGGCGGCCACTGCGCCGCCTGGTGGTGCTGCGGCACGCCAAGTCCGCCTGGCCCGCGGGCGTCGCCGACCACGAGCGTCCGCTGGCGCCGCGCGGACGCCGGGACGCGTCCGCCGCCGGTCGCGCGCTCGCCGAGGCCGACTGGCTGCCCGACCTCGCGCTGTGTTCCACCGCCCGGCGCGCCCGCCAGACCTGGGACCTGGCCTCCGCCCAGTGGGGCACACCACCCCCGGTGCGGTTCGACCGGCGACTCTACGCCGCCGACGTGCCCGCCCTTCTGACGGCCGTGCGCGAGACGCCCCCCGAAGTCGGCACCCTGTTGCTGATCGGGCACAACCCGGGCCTGGAGGAACTGGTCCTCGACCTGGCCGGGGACGGCCTCGACGACACCCTCGACCGGCTCCGGGCGAAGTTCCCGACCTCGGCCGTCGCCGTCCTGGCCTGGCACGGCGCCGGCTGGCGGGCGATCGCCCCCGGCGCCACCCTGCTCACCGACCTGACCGTCCCCCGGGGCGCGAAGCACTGACGCACCGCCCGACCGCGCCCGGCCACCGGCGGCCGTACGAGGCGCCCGCCCACTGCGCGCACGCGCGTCGAGTGCCCTGGCCGGGCCCGCGCACCTGCGGCGGGGGCCGGCGCGGGCTGCGCATAGGCTGGCCGGATGCAGGACGAGTACCGCACCGTCGCCCGCACGGGCGTGCACGAGACCGAGGTCAGCCGTTCCCGCTTCCTGTGCGCCCTCGCCCCGGCGGCCACCGAGCGGGAGGCGCAGGACTTCGTCGCCGCCGTCCGCAAGGAGCACGCCGACGCCACCCACAACTGCTGGGCGTACGTCATCGGCGCCGACGCCTCGGTGCAGAAGGCCAGCGACGACGGCGAGCCCGGCGGCACCGCGGGCGTGCCCATGCTCCAGATGCTGCTGCGCCGCGACATGCGGTACGTCGTCGCCGTCGTCACCCGCTACTACGGCGGCGTCAAACTCGGCGCGGGCGGACTCATCCGCGCCTACGGCGGAGCGGTCGGCGAGGCCCTGGACACGCTGGGCACGGTCACCCGGCGCCGCTTCCGGCTGGCCACGGTGACCGTCGACCACCAGCGGGCCGGCAAGCTGCAGAACGACCTGCGGGCGACCGGACGCGCGGTGCGGGACGTGCGCTACGGCGAGGCGGTCACCCTAGAGATCGGCCTGCCGGACGCCGACGTGGACGCCTTCCGCGCCTGGCTGGCCGACGCCACCGCCGGGACGGCCGGCTTCGCACCGGGCGGGGAGGCCTACGGAGACGTGTGACAGGCCGGGCGAATCGGATGCAACGGGCTTATGCGTACGGCTCGTACGGCTCATGGCGGGCCGATACGGGAGTAACCGCCCGTGATGTCAGACCCGGCCGTTAGTCTTCGGGGATCATGAGGCTGCTGCACACTTCCGACTGGCACCTGGGCCGGGCGTTCCACCGGGTGAACATGCTCGACGCCCAGGCCGCGTTCATAGCGCACCTCGTCGCGACCGTGCGCGAGCGCGGCGTCGACGCCGTGGTCGTGTCGGGAGACGTCTACGACCGCGCGGTGCCCCCGCTGGCCGCGGTCGAACTGTTCGACGGCGCGCTGCACCGGCTCGCGGAGCTGGGAGTGCCCACGGTGATGATCTCCGGCAACCACGACTCGGGCCGCCGCCTCGGCGTCGGTGCCGGGCTGATCGACCGCGCGGGTATCCATCTGCGCACCGAGCCGTCGGCGTGCGCCACGCCCGTGGTCCTCGCGGACGCCTTCGGGGACGTGGCCTTCTACGGGCTGCCGTATCTCGAACCGGCCCTGGTCAAGGACGAGTTCGGGGTGGAGAAGGCAGGCCACGAGGCGGTCCTCGCCGCCGCCATGGACCGGGTCCGCGACGACCTCGCCGCCCGCGCGCCCGGCACGCGGTCCGTCGTCCTCGCGCACGCCTTCGTCACCGGCGGCGAGGCCAGCGACAGCGAGCGGGACATCACCGTCGGCGGAGTGGCGGCGGTGCCCGCAGGCGTCTTCGACGGCGTCGACTACGCGGCCCTCGGCCATCTGCACGGCTGCCAGACCATCACCGAGCGCGTCCGCTACTCGGGCTCCCCGCTGCCGTACTCCTTCTCGGAGGCCGGCCACCGCAAGACCATGTGGCTCGTCGACCTCGACGCGGACGGCTCCGTGACCGCCGAGCGGGTCGACTGCCCGGTCCCGCGGGCGCTGGCCCGGATCCGGGGCACGCTGGAGGACCTGCTCGCCGACGCCGGCCTCTCCGGACACCGGGAGGCGTGGGTCGAGGCGACCCTCACCGACCCGGTCCGCCCGGCCGAGCCCATGGCCCGCCTCACCGAGCGTTTCCCGTACACCCTCAGCCTCGTCTTCGACCCCGAACGCGCCCCGGACGACCCCGACGTCTCCTACGCCCGACGGCTCGCGGGACGCGGCGACCGGGAGATCGCGGAGGACTTCGTGGCCCACGTCCGGGGCGCCGGCCCCGACGAGCACGAACGGGCGGTGCTGCGCGAGGCCTTCGACGCGGTGCGCGCCGACGCGACGGTGCGGGAGGTGGCCCGGTGAGGCTCCACCGGCTCGACATCACCGCCTTCGGCCCCTTCGGGGGCGCGCAGACCGTCGACTTCGACGCGCTGTCCGCCGCCGGGCTGTTCCTGCTGCACGGACCCACCGGCGCGGGCAAGACGTCCGTGCTGGACGCCGTCTGCTACGCGCTGTACGGGGCCGTGCCGGGCGCCCGGCAGAGCGGACAGGGCACCACGCTGCGCAGCGACCACGCGGCGCCGGCCACCCGCACCGAGGTCAGCCTGGAACTGACCGTCGCCGGACGCCGGCTGGAGCTGACCCGTCAGCCGCCCTGGGAGCGCCCCAAGAAGCGCGGCACCGGCACCACGCTCGACAAGGCCCAGAGCCTGCTGCGCGAGTACGACCCCGCGCGCGGGGTCTGGAAGGACCTCAGCCGCTCCCACCAGGAGATCGGCGAGGAGATCACGCAGCTGCTCGGGATGAGCCGCGAGCAGTTCTGCCAGGTGGTACTGCTGCCGCAGGGCGACTTCGCCCGCTTCCTGCGCGCCGACGCCGAGGCCCGCGGCCGACTCCTCGGTCGGCTGTTCGACACCCACCGCTTCGCCGAGGTGGAGAAGCGCCTCGCCGAGCGCCGACGCACCACCGAGGCGCGGGTGCGCGAGGGCGACACGGCCCTGCTCGCCGACGCGCACCGCATGCAGCAGGCGGCGGGCGACGCCATGGAGCTGCCGGAGCTGGCGCCGGGCGAGCCCGGCCTGGCCGAGGCCGTCCTGACCGCGGCGGCCGTCGCCCGCAGCACCGCCCGCGAACAGCTGGCGGTCGCCCACAGCCGGCTCGCCGCCGCCGAGTCCGCGCAGTCCGCCGCCGAGCGCGCCCTGGACGCCGTACGCGAGGTGGCGCGGCTCCAGCGGCGGTTCGCCCAGGCACGGGAGGACGCCGCGCGTCTCGAGGAGCGGGCCGACGCCCACCGCGAGGCGCAGGCCCGGATGGAGCTGGGCCGCAAGGCCGAGAAGGTGGCGCCCGCGCTGGAGCTGCGGGAGGCAGCCGAGACCGAGCACCGGCGGGCGGCCGCCGCCGAGGCACGGGCGCGTGCCCTGTTGCCGGAGCGGCTCGCGGGCGAGGGCGCGGCCGGACTCGCGGCCGCGGCCCGCCGGGCCGCCGAGGAGCTGGGCGGGCTGGAGTCGGCCCGCCGCGCCGAGCGCCGTCTCACCGGCCTCGTGGCCGAACGGGCCGACGCCGACCGGCAGGAACGCGCCGACGAGGACGTGCTCCAGGAGTCCGGGACCTGGCTCGCGGCGTGGGACACCACCCGCGCGGGACTCCAGGCCCGTATCGAATCCGCCCAGGAGGCGGCCACCCGTGCCGAGCAGCTCGCCGTGCGCCGCGAACCCGCGCAGGCCCGCCTGAAGGCCGCCCGGCTGCGCGACCGGCTCGCCGGGGACACCGACGACGCCCGGCGGCGGGCCCACGCCTCCGGGGAGCGTGCCCTGCGGGCCAAGGCGCACTGGCTGGAGCTGAAGGAACAGCGCCTGAACGGCATCGCCGCCGAACTGGCCGGAAACCTGGTCGACGGCGAACCCTGCGCCGTCTGCGGCGCCACCGCCCACCCCGCGCCCGCCCGCAAGGTCGCCGGGCACGTCGACCGCGAGGCGGAGGAACGGGCGCTCGCCGCCCACCAGGAGGCCGACGAACGGCGCGCCGAGGACGAACGGCGCCTGGGCGCTGTACGGGAGGCGCTGGCCGCCGCCACCGCGGAGGCCGGTGACACGCCGGCCGCGCGGCTCGCCGAGGAAGCCGCCGAGCTGGAGCGGCAGCTCGCCGAGGCCCGCCGGGACGCCTCCGCGTTGCACCCGGCGCGCGAGGAGCTGCGCGCCGCCGAGGAGGAACGCGAGCGGCGGCTGGCCGACCGCCGGCAGGCCGAGGTCCGGTCCGCCGCCCGGCTGACCCGCCGGGACGCCCTGGACCGCGAGGAGGCCGCGCTGGAGGAGGAACTGGCGCAGGCACGGGGCGGCGCCGGCAGCGTGGCCGAGCGCGCCGCGCACCTGGAGCGGCGGACGGCGCTGCTCACCGACGCCGCCGACGCGGCCCGCGCCGCGGAGGAGAGCGCCGAGCGGCTCAAGGACGCCGACGGGCGGCTCGCCGAGGCCGCCTTCCGGGCCGGCTTCGACACCCCGCGGGCCGCGGCGGCCGCCCTCCTCGACGACGCGGCCCACCGCGAACTGCAACGACGCCTGGACGCCCGGCAGTCGGAGGAGGCCGCCGTACGCGCCGTCCTCGCCGAGGCCGACACCGCGGCCGCCGCCCAGCAGCCGCCCGCCGACCTCGCCGCGGCCGAACGCGCCGCCGCGGAAGCGGCCCGGCGCCTGCGGGAGGCCGCCTCCGCGCGGGACGCCGCCTCCCGGCGCTGCGCCGAACTCGACCGGCTCTCCCGACAGGCCGCCGCCGGGACGCGACGGCTGGCCCCGCTGCGCGAGGAGTACGACCGGGTGGCCCGGCTGGCCTCCCTCACCGCCGGCACCGCGGCCGACAACGGGCGCAAGATGCGACTGGAGTCGTACGTCCTCGCGGCCCGCCTGGAACAGGTGGCCGCCGCCGCGACCGTGCGGCTGCGGCGGATGTCGTCCGGCCGCTACACCCTGGTGCACTCCGACGACCGGGCCGGCCGCGGCCGCAGCGGTCTCGGCCTGCACGTCGTCGACGCCTGGACCGGACGGGAGCGGGACACCGCGACCCTGTCCGGGGGCGAGACCTTCTTCGCCTCCCTCGCCCTCGCCCTGGGCCTCGCGGACGTCGTCACCGACGAGGCCGGCGGGGTGCGTCTGGACACGCTCTTCATCGACGAGGGGTTCGGCAGCCTCGACGACCAGACCCTCGACGAGGTCCTCGACGTGCTCGACTCCCTGCGCGAGCGCGACCGCAGCGTCGGCATCGTGAGCCATGTCGCCGACCTGCGGCGGCGGATCCACGCCCAGCTGGAGGTCGTCAAGGGCAGATCGGGGTCGGCGGTGCGGCAGCGGGGCGTGGACTGAGCCCGCCTGGCCGCCGCGACCCGGTGCCGCACCGAGGGGCGGCCGGCCGCCGGCCGCCCCTCCCGCTCACAGCCGCGCCAGCTCGTCGACCAGGTCGTCCAGCCCGAGGGAACCCTGGGACAGGGCCGCCATGTGCCAGGACTTCAGGTCGAAGGAGTCGCCGTGCCGCTGCCGGGCCCTCTCGCGGCCCAGCAGCCAGGCCCGCTCGCCGAGCTTGTAGCCGATGGCCTGGCCCGGGATCGTCAGATAGCGGGTCAGCTCGCTCTCCACGAAGTCCGCCGGGCGGCTGCTGTGCGCGCCGAAGAACTCCTGGGCCAGCTCGGGCGTCCAGCGCTCGCCCGGGTGGAAGGGCGAGTCGGCCGGGATCTCCAGCTCCAGGTGCATGCCGATGTCGACGATGACACGGGCGGCCCGCATCATCTGCGCGTCCAGGTAGCCGAGCCGGTGCTCCGGGTCGGTCAGGAAGCCCAGCTCGTCCATCAGGCGCTCCGCGTACAGCGCCCAGCCCTCCGCGTTGGCGCTGACCATGCCGATGGTGGCCTGGTAGCGGGAGAGGTCCTGGGCCACGTGCGCCCACTGCGCGAGCTGGAGATGGTGACCGGGGACCCCCTCGTGGTACCAGGTCGAGACCAGGTCGTAGGCCGGGAAGCGGGTCTGGCCCATCGTCGGCAGCCAGGTGCGGCCGGGGCGCGAGAAGTCCTCCGACGGCTGTGTGTAGTACGGTGCCGCCGCGCTGCCGGGCGGGGCGATGCACGACTCCACCCTCCGTACCCGCTCGGCGAGTTCGAAGTGTGTGCCGTCCAGCTCGGCTATGGCCCGGTCCATCAGGTCCTGCAGCCACTGCCGGACCTCGTCCACGCCCTCGATGTGGGTGCCGTGCTCGTCGAGGTGCGCGAGCGCCACCCACGGCGTCTCGGCGCCGGGCAGGATCTTCTCCGCCTCCTGCCGCATCTCGCCGAGGATGCGGTGGAACTCCGCCCAGCCGTACGCGTACGCCTCGTCCAGGTCCAGATCCGTGCCGTTGAAGTATCGCGCGAAGCGGGCGTAGCGCTCGCGGCCCGCCGTGTTCGGGGCGCCCTCGACGGCCGGCGCGTAGACGTCGCGCATCCAGTCGCGCAGCTCCACCACGGCGGCGGTCGCGGCGCGGGCCCCCTCGTCCAGCTCCGCGCGCAGGGAGTCCGGGCCCTTCGAGGCGAAGTCCTCGAACCAGCCGTGGCCCTTGCCGTCGGTGTCCGACCACTCGGTGAGCTGTTCGACGAAGGTGGCCGTGGGGCGCGGGCCCGCGAACAGCTTGCGCTCCAGGCCCAGCGTCAGGGAGGCACGGTATCCCGCCAGCGCGGCCGGAACCGCGCGCAGCCGCTCGGCGATCGCCGCCCAGTCCTCGTCCGTCTCTGTCGGCGTGACCGTGAACACCTCACGGACGCTGTGCGCGGGTGTGGCCATGTTGCCGACGGCGCGCAGGTCCTCGTCGGCCTCGCGCACGGCGAGATCCGCGGTGAGGCGCTCGCGCAGCAGGCGGGCGCACCGGCGCTCCACGTCGCTGTCCGCGCCGGGCCGCCGCTCGGCCTCGTCGAGCCGGGCGAGCGTGGTGCGCGCCAGCTCGGCGAGCGCCTGCTGGCCCGCGGGCGAGAGGTCGGGCAGCCGGCTGGAGCTCTCCTTCACGCCGAGATACGTACCGGTGACCGGGTCGAGGGCGATGAGTTCGTCGACGTAGGCGTCGGCGACCTGTCGGGGCAGCGGGCTCTTGGTCTCTGACATGCGGACCATCCTGGTACGGGGACACGGTCCATGTCAGTCCCGTTTTCCGCTCGTGGGGCTGTCAGCGGTCCGATTTCGCCGAGGGCGTGGCCGCCTCCGCGCCGGGCGGCAGCAGCGGGCCGCAGTCCCACTGCTGGAAGATCAACCGCGTTTCCACCCGGGCGACTTCGCGCCGGGCCGTGAACTCGTCCAGGACCAGCCGCTGCAGATCCGCCATGTCCGCGACCGTGACATGGACGAGGTAGTCGTCGGGCCCGGTCAGATGGAAGACGGTCCGCGCCTCCGGAAGCGCCCGTATCCGCTCCACGAACGGCCCGACCAGTTCCCGCCGGTGCGGCCTGACCTGCACGGACAGCAGGGCCTGCAGCCCGCGGCCCAGCTTCGCCGGATCCAGCCGCAGCTGGTGGCCGAGGATCACCCCCGAGCGGCGCAGCCGCGTCACCCGGTCCAGGCAGGTCGACGGCGCCACCCCGACCTGGGCGGCGAGATCGCGGTAGGTCGCCCGGGCGTCGTTCTGCAGCAGCCGCAGCAGATGGAGGTCCACCGGATCCAGTACGACAGATTCAGCCATTGGCCGAACGTAACACGGTCCCCGGCACCGACGCCCCGGCCGGTGTTCACCCTTCCGCCCATGGACTCAGCGAGCACGCACGCGTACGACGTCGTACGCACCGCACCCAGGGCTCTGGCCACCGAGGCCGTGCACGCCGGACGTGACGACCTCGCCCGGCAGGGGCTGCACGCCCCGCCGATCGACCTGTCCACCACCTATCCCTCCTACGACAGCCGTGCGGAGGCCGCCCGCATCGACGCGTTCGCCACGGACGGCGCCGACCCGGAGGGCCCGCCGATATACGGGCGGCTCGGCAACCCGACCGTCGCCCGCTTCGAGACCGCCCTGGCCCGGCTGGAGGGCACCGAGGCCTCCGTCGCCTTCGCCAGCGGCATGGCCGCGCTCAGCGCCGTGCTGCTCGCCCGGTCCGCCATGGGCCTGCGACACGTGGTCGCCGTGCGCCCCCTGTACGGCTGCAGCGACCACCTGCTCACCGCCGGGCTGCTCGGCACCGAGGTGACCTGGACGGATCCCGCCGGGATCACCGACGCGCTGCGGCCGGACACCGGGCTGGTCATGGTCGAGTCCCCGGCCAACCCGACGCTCGCCGAGGTCGATCTGCGGGCCGTCGCCCACGCCTGCGGCTCCGTGCCGCTCCTCGCCGACAACACCTTCGCCACGCCCGTGCTGCAGCGTCCGGCCGAGCAGGGCGCGCGGCTGGTGCTGCACAGTGCCACCAAGTACCTGGGCGGGCACGGTGACGTGATGGCGGGCGTGGTGGCCTGCGACGAGGAGTTCGCCGGGCGGCTGCGGCAGGTGCGGTTCGCCACGGGGGGCGTGCTGCACCCGCTGGCCGGCTATCTGCTGCTGCGCGGCCTGTCCACGCTGCCGGTGCGGGTCCGGGCCGCGTCCGCCACGGCCGCGGAACTGGCGGCGCGGCTGGCGGCCGACCCGCGGGTCGCCCGCGTCCACTACCCGCGCATCGGCGGCGCGATGATCGCCTTCGAGGTGCACGACGACCCGCACGCCGTCATCGCCGGGGTCCGTCTGGTCACCCCGGCCGTCAGCCTCGGCAGCGTCGACACCCTCATCCAGCACCCGGCGTCCATCAGCCACCGCATCGTGGACGCGGACGACCGGCGGGGCGCCGGGGTGAGTGACCGGCTGCTGCGGATGTCGGTGGGGCTGGAGGACGTCGAGGACCTCTGGGCCGACCTGGACCGGGCCCTGGGGGAGCGGCCTCCGGCGCCGGGGGCGCGCAGGGAGCTGCGCGAGGCGCTGGCAGAGACGGGTTCCGCGAGCCCGGCCGTCTGAGGCCGGTTGCGTGGGCCCGGCGCGGTGAGTCCGGCGCGGTGAGTCCGACTCTTGGAGGCGGTCTTGTGATACCGGCTCCGTAAAGACCGGCTCCGTGGGCGCGGGTCGCGTGGGACGCGTTCCGGGAGACCGGCTCCTTGGGGTCCGGCCCGGCCCCGGAACGGAGCAGGGCCCGGCGGGACTCCCGCCGGGCCTTACTCCGGGTCCGTGAGCCGCCGTCAGTCCCGCACGCCGGGCCCGCCGTACTCCTGCTGCCTGCCGCCGTGGGACGGCAGCGAGGTCACCGGGGCCGCCTCCAGCCGGGCCGTGATGACCAGAGTGCCCTCCTCGATCTGGTAGTCGAGCGGGAGACCCAGGCCGCGCATGGCGGCGACCATGCCGGTGTTCGACGCCTGCGTCACGGCGTACACGCTCTCGCAGCCCGCCTCGACGGCCAGGGCCACCAGCCGGCGCAACAGTTCGGCGCCGATGCCGCGCCGCTGCCACTCGTCCTCGACGAGCAGCGCGACCTCTGTCTCGTCGCCGTCCCACAGCAGATGGCCGAGGCCGACGATGCGCCCGGACGCGGTCCGCACCGCGAGCGTCCGCCCGAACCTCGGGCTGAGCAGGTGGTGCAGATAGCGGTCCGCGTCACCGACCGGACCGTGGTAGCGCATGTTCAGCGTCCGTGCCGAGCACCGCTCGTGCATGGCGCGGGCCGCCGGCAGGTCGCCGGTGTCGGCGCGGCGCACCGTGATGGCGTTGCCCTCCGGCAGCGTCAGCACGTCCTGGCTGCGCGGGATGCGCGGCCCGAGCCGGGCGTCCAGTTCCACCAGGGCCCGCGCCCGGGCGAACTCCGTGGGCGTGAACGGCAGATACGGCCGCTCCACGGTGATCACTCCGCCTTCGGGCGCCCGCAGCCGCATCACAGTGCCCTCCAGCGCGCCCCCGACCGGCACCCCCTCGGGACCGCGGCCACCGGTCGGCGGCCGACCGGGCAGCGAGCGGATCGTGCACCGTCCCAGCAACTGACGCAGTGCCAGGGGGAGTTCCGCCGCGTCCAGGGCCGTCCGCGCGGCGAGCCCGAGGACCCGGGTGGGCGCGTCCACCAGATCGTGCGGGTCGGCCCGCTCGATCCAGGTGTCGCTGCCGCCGGCGAGCGTGACCGCCCGGGCGATACCGGCGGCCTCGACGTCGCCGGGGGCGCGCAGCAGGAACTCGTCCACCGTGCCCTCGGCCAGCGGATGCGTCTGCAGGCTGAGGATGTCGACCCGGTGGGCGGCCAGTGCGGCGCACAGCGCGGCCAGTGACCCCGGCTCGTCCTTCACCGTCGTCCGCATCCGCCACAGGGTGCTCGCGGCCGCCGCCCCGGGCAGCCCCGGGGCGGTGGCCGAGGGCCCGGCCTGGCCCCGCCGCTGGGCGGGCGGCCGGGCACCGGTATGCTCCGCCGGCGGCGCGTGCCCGTGGCGCCGTGCCCACCAGGTGTGGAACGCGGCCGTCGCGACCAGCGCCATCGCCGAGATCACCAGCAGGGCCGGGCCGTCCGGTCCGTGGCCGATCAGATTCGCCACCGCGTCCGCGACCGCCACGGCCGTGAAGAGTGCGGCGAGTTCTATGACGTCCCGCCGCCAGTGGTGCACCGGGCGACCGTGCTTCGCACGCGTCACATCAGAGAGTTCACGAGTCATGCATCCACTGTGAAGGAATGGTGTTGCGTGATCACGAACGCTTTGTGACTGATGGGTAAAGCGTGCTTCTGTGCTTTTTTGCCGTTTACTGACTCTCCGGGCGGTGGTGCCTCGGGGCGAGCGGGGCGGGGCGGCTCACGCGGCCGCCTCCGGGGCCGGCGCGCTGCGCAGCCGACGCGCCTGCACGGTCAGGCGGGACGAATCGCGCCGGGTCGTTCACGTCGACGTTGGTCGTGCCGTGCCCCACCTCGCCGCTGTCGAGGCCGGACCGCAGCACGTCCAGGCGTGCGTACACCCCGCCGCAACCGGAGAAGGCTCGCCCCGGTGGTGACCGGCAACGGCGACCGGCTGCGCTTCGAGTCCTGTCGGCCCGCGGTGGACTCAGGCACGGAGGGTCGGCGATAGGCCACGGCCTGCACAGATCGCGTCATGGGAAAACCGTAGAAGCGACCCCTGACAGTCGGCTCTGACCGGCGAAAACATCTCGCTGTCGGGGGAGCTGGGAGGGGCGGCCCGGGGGCGCACCGGGAGATGACGCCGGTGCGCGGCCCGGGGGAGAGGCTACGGGAGTTACTGGCCGACCCGGCCCGGCTGGAGCGTCTTTGTGAACAGGACGGTGCCGTCCTGCTCGCGCAGCCGCACCGTCAGCTCGCCGTTGTCGCCGTCGATGTCGACCTCGCCGAAGAACTGGTAGCCCTCGGCGGGCGAGACGTTCGCGACGCTCGGCGCCTTCACGAACACCCGGTCCGGGCCGAAGGTGCCGTCCAGGGCGCTGGCCGGGAAGGCGCCGGCGTTGAGCGGGCCGGACACGAACTCCCAGAACGGCTCGAAGTCCTTGAAGGCGGCCCGCGACGGGTCGTAGTGCTGGGCCGAGGTGTGGTGGACGTCCGCGGTGAGCCACAGCGTGCCGGTGATCCGCCGGTGCTTGACGAAGCGCAGCAGCTCCGCGATCTGGAGTTCGCGGCCGAGCGGCGCGCCCGGGTCGCCCTGCGCGACCGCCTCGAAGTTCGGCCTGCCCTCGACCCCGTCGGGCACGACCAGGCCCAGCGGCATGTCCGCGGCGATGACCTTCCACACCGCGCGCGATCGGGCGAGCTCCCGCTTGAGCCACTCCAACTGCTCGGCGCCGAGGATGCCCTGCGGGTCGGTCGTCCGGTCGTCGGGCGAGTTGGCGTCGCGGTAGGTGCGCATGTCGAGCACGAACACGTCGAGCAGCGGGCCGTGGTGGACGACCCGGTGGATCCTGCCGTCCGGGCGTCCGGAGAGGGTGGAGACGGGGAAGTACTCGGAGAAGGCCTGCCGGGCGCGGAGCGCCAGGTCGTCGAGCCTGGTGCCGGCCGGGTAGGGGGTGCCGGGCCCGATGACCTCGCCCGGGTACCAGTTGTTGCGGACCTCGTGGTCGTCCCACTGGACGATGTTCGGCACCTGGGCGTTGAACCGGCGCAGCGCCGCGTCCAGCAGGTTGTAGCGGAAGTTGCCCCGGAAATCGGCGAGGGTGACCGCGACGTGCGACTTCTCCTCGGTGGTGACGTTCCGGTACACGTCCCCGTTCGGGAGTGTGGCGGTGGGCTTGATGGGTCCGTCGGCGTAGACGTTGTCCCCGCTGCACAGGAAGAAGTCGGGATCCAGCTTCGCCATGGCGTCGAAGATCCGGTAGCCGCCGATGGACTCGTTGATGCCCCAGCCCTGTCCGGCCAGGTCGCCGGACCACACGAACCGGACGCCCTGACGGCGCCGTGCGGCGGCCGTGCGGAACGTGCCGGTCACCGGTTCGCCGGTGCGGCGCGGGTCGTCCGGGTCGGCCAGGAGCACGCGGTAGTGGATCTGCTCGCCCGGCGGCAGTCCGCGCAGCCGGGTCGTGCCGGTGAAGTCCGTGTCCGCGCCTATCAGGGGACCCTGCCACCTGCGCGGATCGCGGAACGACTCCGTGGCGGACGTCTCCACGACCATCCTGGCCGGGCGGTCCGCCCGCACCCACACCAGGCCGGAGTCGGCGGTCACGTCTCCCGCCTGCACGCCCCAGTCGGCCCGGGGGCGGCCGGACAGGGCGAAGGCCGGTGCCGCGCCGAGGGCGCCGGGCAGGGTCAGGGCCGCCGACGCGGCCAGCGAGCCGCGCAGGATGCTGCGGCGACCGGGCAGGGGACGGTGGGACATGAGGACGCCTCCGGGGACGGGGTCCGGCCAGTGTGCAGAGCCACACCTACTGGTGCGGCGCGGCGCGCACGGAAACCACGGGTGAACAACCGCCCGCGCGAGCAGGGGAACTGGCGCGCCGTCGCGGACACGGGGCCCACCCGGAGTCGCCCTGGGGTCCGGCGCGCCCGCGCGGGCCGTGCGGCGGTCAGCGACTGCCGTCGAGGATCACCCGTGCGACCAGGGCGGGGTCGTCGTTCATCGGGACGTGCCCGCAGCCGGGCAGCCGCACCAGCCGCGCGCGGGGGATGATCTGCTTGGCCCGCACCCCCTGCCGCCGCACCAGCAGTCGGTCCTTGGTGCCCCAGGCGATGGTGACGGGGACGCCGACGACGTCGTCGGTGAACTGGACGGTGACGCCGGCCCGCAGCGTGTCCTCGAAGCCGGTCGCTCCCGCCAGCGCGAGTGTCTCGGCGACCACGGCCTCGGGTGAGCGCCGGGCGGGCCGGGCGTAGATGGTGCTCGTCAGGGCCGTACGGCCGGCCGCCGTGCGCGCGAGCCGCTCCACCAGCGGCAGCGGCATGCGGCGCGCGATCTGCCGCATGCCGAGCAGCACGCCGAAGGCGTAGCGCCGCTCGGCCTGCGTCCAGAACCCGGCCGGGGACAGGGCCGTGACGGACCGTACGAGCTTCTCCCGGCCCAGTTCCAGCGCCAGCAGGCCGCCCAGGGAGTTGCCCGCCACATGGGGCCGCTCGATCTCCAGCGTCTCGCACAGGGCACCGAGCGCGGCGTTCATCGTCGGCAGGTCGTGCCGCAGTCCGCCGGGCAGCGCGGGGGAGGCGCCGAAGCCGGGCAGGTCCACGGAGATCACGTCCCGCTCGGCGGCGAGCAGGTGGACGACCGGATCCCAGGCCTGCCGGTGGTGGCCGATGCCGTGCAGCAGGAGCAGCGGCGCACCGCTGCCCACGCGCGCGTAGGAGAGGGTCACGGTCCGCGGGCCGTGCTCGGTGGGGACGTCGAAGGACACGGTTGCGGACATGGATGCTCCTCGTCGGGGGATCGCCGGCCAACGCCTCGTAGACAGCTTGTCAGCAATTACTACCGACGGGTAGACCCGAGTCTCGCCGTCATGTCATGAACATGGCCTGCGCGAACGCCTCGTGAACGCTCGGCGGCACCGCGTCCGCGCCGCCCGCGGGGGGACGAGGATTGGTCTTGACCAAGGGTGGGGGCCGCCCTATGGTCGCAGACAAGTACAACAACCTTTAATAAACAAGGGCGCTAAAACGCCGCCGTACCAGGGCGATTGCGGAGGACAGGGTGGGGACCACGCAGTTGGAGACGGTGCCGGAGCCTAAGTACTGGCATCTCAAGACCGTGCTCAGTGAGGCACTGGACTCGGAGTTCTCGGTCGGCGAGATCCTGCCCAACGAGCGGGAGCTCGCGGCCCGTTTCGGCGTCGCCCGCGCCACGCTCCGCCAGGCCCTGGAGCAGCTGGAGCTGGAGGGCCGGCTCCAGCGCCGCCGCGGCGTCGGCACGACCGTGGCCCCGCCCCGCGTCGGCGTCGCAGTCGGCACCGAGCAGCACACCTGGCCGGGGGCGGCCAATGACGCCTGGCAGGCCGTGGACTGCGCGCGGGAGGTCCCGCCCGCGGCCGTCGCCGCCGCCCTGGAGACCGGCCGAGAGGAGGCCGTCCACACGCTGCGCCGGTCCCGTGTGAGCCACGGACAGCCGGTGGCGGCGGAACTGCTGTACATCCCGGCGTCGTCGGTGGCTGACCTCACCGCGATCGACGCGCCCGAGGGGCCCGCACGCGCGCGTGCCGTGCTGCGCGAGCTCCAGCGCCTGGAGCTGGAGGGGCAGGCCCGCGCGGTCGAACTGGGCTCGGCCCGCGCGGACGACGCCAGGGAACTCGACCGGCTGCCCGGCGCGCCCGTCCTCGTCGTCACGACGCGGTTCTTCGCCGAGGGCCGCACCGCCGCGCTCTCGGTCGCCACCTACCGCGCCGACACCTGCCGCCTCACCTTCGGCGACTCGGGCGGCGTGGAGATCCACGACGGCCCGGAGCGCCGGGCGTCCTAGGCCCCGGCCGCAGCGCCGGCCGGCGACCCGGGCCCCGGTGCAGACGCCCCGCGTCCTGGGCGCCCCTGGGTGTGCCGGGGTGCTGGACGTTCTGGGGTCCGGGTGTGCCGGGGCGCCGTACGTTCTGGGGTCCGGGTGTGCCGAGGTGCTGGACGTTCTGGGGTCCGGGTGTGCCGGGCCGCCGTAAGTCCTGGGGTCCGGGTGTGCTGCCCGGCGCCTTACGCCCTGGGGCCCGCGTGTGCTGGGCCGCCGTACGTTCTGGGGCCCGGGTGGTCCGGGCGCCGGACGTCCCAGCACCAAGGCGCACCGCCGCCTGACGTACCGGCCTCCCGCCCGCTGACGCCGGCCCCGACTTCGCCCGTGGCTCAGCGGCGGGCGGTGACCGTGCCCTCCACCGCGAACAGCTGCTCCTCGACGTGGTCGAGGGCCAGCCGCAGCGCGCCCGTCGCGACGGCCGCCTCGCCGAGCAGCGAGAGCGTCACCCGCGGCGGGCGCAGGCAGTAGCGGGCCAGTTCGCGCCGCAGCGGTTCCAGTACGCCGTCCAGACCGGCGGCCCAGCCTCCGATGACGACCAGCTCCGGATCCAGGGCCAGCACGAGTGCCGCCACGTCGTGGACCAGGCGCCGGATGAACCGGTCCACCGCCGCGCAGGCCCGCTGGTCGCCCTCGCGGGCCAGCGCGAACACCTCGGCCACCGCCTGCTCGTCCAGCGGGTGCAGCGGCTGGTCCGTGGTCGACAGCAGCGTCTCGGGCGTCGCCTCCCTGCCCAGCAGATGCAGCGCGCCGATCTCGCCGGCCGCACCGCCGTATCCGCGGTGCAGCCGCCCGCCGATCAGCGAACCGGCTCCGGGGCTGAGTCCGGCCAGGACGAAGACCACGTCGTCCGACTCGGTGGCGGCGCCCTTCCAGTGCTCGGCGACCGCGGCGGCGTTGGCGTCGTTCTCGACGAGGACCGGGCACTTGAAGGAGCGGCGCAGCCGCTCGCCCAGGCGCAGGCCCGTCCACCCGGGCAGCGCCGTCCCCAGCCGTACGGTGCCGTCCGCCTCCACGATCCCCGGCGTGGCGACCCCCACTGCCCGCAGCGACCCGCGTGCCACCCCGCCCCGGCGCAGCAGTTCGGCGACCGCGCCGCGCAGCCGCTCCAGGCGCTCGTCCGCGCCGGCGGTCTCGTCGACGTCCTTGGCCTGGGCGCCGATGACGCGGCCGTCCAGGTCGGCCAGCAGCGCGGCCACCCGGTGCGGGCCGATCTCGAGACCGAGCAGATGCCCGGCCTCGGCGCGGAACCGGAACCGCCGGGCGGGCCGGCCCTGGCGCCGGGCGGCGCCCTCCTCGGCGGCCTTCTCGACGACGAGCCCGGCCGCGATGAGATCCTCGACGACGCCTTCGACGGTCGGCCGGGACAGTCCGGTCACGCGGGTGATCTCGGTGAGCGTCGCGCAGTCCGTGGCCCGCAGCGCGTGCAGCACCACCGCGGAGTTGATCCTTCGCAGCAGCGAGGGATCCCCGCCGGTCAGCCGCCCCACCGTCCGTCCTCCCAGCTCGTGCGCGTGTTGGCCGGATCGTACTCGGCACCGGCCGGGGCAGCGAGAGCCGGGCCGCCGCGCGAGCGGGCGGCGCCCCGGCCGCCGATCGTCCCGCGTGCGCAGCGGCATGCGACGCTCAGCCCGGCGCCACGAACCCCGACTCGTACGCCGTGATACCGCCTGCGTGCGGTCACGTGCCCCGAAGCTGGCCAGGACGGCGCTCACATGCGACTTCACCGTCTCCGTGCCGACGACGAGCCGGCCGGCGATCTCGGCGTTGGACAACCCCCCGGCCATCAGGCGCAGCACCTGGGCCTCGCGGTCCGTCAGCCGGGCCCGCCCCAGCGCCGCGCGGGCCGCCCGGTTTCCCTCTCCGTCGCCGTAGCGGGCGGCGAGTTGCCGCACCGGGGCGGGGAACAACAGGGACTCGCCCTCGGCGACCAGGCGCACCGCGTGCACGATCTCCGCGGGCCGGGCCCGTTTCAGCAGGAAGCCGTCGGCACCCGCGCGCAGGGTCTCGTACAGCGCCGGCACCCAAGGAGTCGATATGTCGATGAACAGCCACACACTGACGATCAGCATGGGCACCCACAGACGCAGCAGGCGCGTGTACGTCGTGCCCCGCGGCAGCGGGCGCAGGATGCGGACCATGCGGGCACCGTGCCAGCGGCCGCGGACGCCGGACCTCCCCCGGCGGGGGAGAAGGTACCCACCGCAGGGGGGAGGAGCCCAACCCGGCCGCTCCGCCACGCTGTTGCCATGACAAGCATCGACGTCCACGAGCTCCCCAAGGACTACGGCGCCCGCAGAGCCGTCGACCACCTCACCTGGATCCGCTCGTTGCTGGGGGCCGAGGAGGCCTGGCCATGTCGCGCACGCCCGTGATCCACTCCGAATGGATCAAGATCCGTACCCTGCGGTCGCTGCTGGGAGCCCTGTGCGGGGTCCTTCTTCTCACCACCGCGTTCACGGCGCTCGGCGCCCTCGACCCCGGAGGGACCGACACCGACCGGTTGTACCCGGCCTTCTTCGGCGTGCCCTTCGGGCAGGTCGCGGCGATCGCCGTCGGCACGACGGCCGTTCGGCCGAGTTCCACGACGGTGCGCTGCGGGTGTCGTTGGCGGCGGTGCCGCGACGGCAGCGGTGGTCGCGGCCAAGGCGACGGCGCACCGCTGGGACGGGGACCTGGGGCCGTGGGCCGGGCTCGCGGTGACCGCGCTGTGGACGGCGGCCGCGCTGCTGGCGGGGGCGTGGAGTCTGCGGCGCCGGAACGCCTGACACGGTCCCGCCCGCCGATGTCCCGCCGACCGATGTCCGGCCGACTGACGCACCGCCAGTTGTCAGTGCCGGCCGGTTTACTGGAACGCATGGACATCGAGCAGTGCCTCGTCACGATCGATCTGCTGTGCGGCCGGGACTTCCCCGAGCAGCGCGGCAGCACGGGCCGAGGCTCGGCCGGACCCGGCTACCTCACGGCGGAGCTGGCGGCGAGTCACGGGCTGCGGGCGGGCGACGGCGCGGAGCGGGAGGCGGTGGCGGACGACTTCCGTGCGTGGATGGAGCTCGTCGCGGACCGGCTGAACGGCCGGCTGGGGCAGGCCGAGCACCTGGGGCTGGTGACGCTCGGCGTGCGCATCGCGCGCGGCGAGGAGATACCCGAGCCGTGGGCCCTGCTCAGCCATGTGGTGCGGGACGTGTACGTATGGCCTCCGCGGCGGCGCGACCGGTGGGTCGCCCTCGGTGTCGCCGATCTGGACGACGCGGACGAGGTGCACCTGCTCGTCGCCGTCACCGACACGGACCCGCCCTGACCGGACCCGCCTCGACTGGACGCGTCCTGACCGGACTCGCCCTGGGCGGACCCGCCCTGACCGGACGCGTTCCACCGGATCCGCTCAGACCGGCCCCGCCCCCTGCCGTCCGCGTCCCGGCCGGTTACGCCTCCGCCGCCGCCCTTAGCCGGGCGAACTCGTGCGCCATCGTCTCCGCCGTCCAGTGCGCGTTCAGCCCGCTCGGATTGGGCAGCACCCATACGCGCGTGCCGCCGATCGTCCGCGCCTGCGGCCCCACTTGGGCCGTGCGGTCGCCGAAGGCCGCCCGGTACGCCGTCACCCCCACCACCGCCAGCCACCCAGGCCGCAGCCGCGCGACCTTCACCTCCAGCAGCCGCCCGCCCTCGCGGTACTCCTCGGCGGTCAGCTCGTCGGCCCGCGCCGTGGCCCGTTCCACCACGTTCGTGATGCCGAGCCCGTACGACAGCAACTCCCGCTGCTCCGCCGGTGCCAGGAGCCTCGGCGTGAAGCCGGACAGGTGCAGCACCGGCCAGAAGCGGTTGCCGGGGCGGGCGAAGTGGTGGCCCGTCGCCGCCGTCATCAGGCCGGGGTTGATGCCGCAGAAGAGCACCCGGAGGCCGGCCGCGACCACGTCGGGCACGAGGCGGTCGCGGGCGGCCTCCAGCTCGGTCCGGGTGAAGCGCGTCAGAGGATCGCTCCCGGGGTGTATCCGGCCGCCTCCGGGTGCCGCTTCACGATCGCCTCGACCCGCCCGACGACCGTGCCGACCTGGTCGGCCGCCGCTCCGGTGAAGGAGAGCTTGTCCGCCATCAGCGCCCGCAGCTGCTCGTGGTCCAGCGGGAGGCGGCCGTCGGCGGCGAGCTTGTCCAGCAGGTCGTTGCGCTCGGCGCCCTGCTCGCGCATGGCCAGCGCCGTGGCCACCGCGTTCTCCTTGATCGCCTCGTGGGCGACCTCGCGGCCGACACCCGCGCGCACCGCGCCCATCAGCACCTTGGTGGTGGCCAGGAACGGCAGGTACCGGTCCAGCTCGCGGGCGATCACCGCGGGGAAGGCACCGAACTCGTCGAGCACCGTCAGGAAGGTCTCCAGCAGACCGTCCAGCGCGAAGAACGCGTCCGGCAGCGCGACGCGGCGCACCACCGAGCAGGACACGTCGCCCTCGTTCCACTGGTCGCCGGCCAGCTCGCCCGTCATGGACGCGTAGCCGCGCAGGATCACCATGAGACCGTTGACACGCTCGCAGGAGCGGGTGTTCATCTTGTGCGGCATCGCCGAGGAGCCCACCTGGCCCGGCTTGAAGCCCTCGGTGACCAGCTCGTGCCCGGCCATCAGCCGGATCGTCTTGGCCAGCGACGAGGGGGCGGCCGCCAGCTGCACCAGCGTCGTGACGACCTCGTAGTCCAGGGAGCGCGGGTAGACCTGGCCGACCGACGTGAAGGCCTGCGAGAAACCGAGGTGCCCGGCGATCCGCCCTTCCAGTTCCGCCAGCTTCGCGGCGTCGCCGCCGAGCAGGTCCAGCATGTCCTGAGCCGTGCCCACCGGGCCCTTGATGCCGCGCAGCGGGTAGCGGGCCAGGAGCTCCTCCACCCTTCCGTACGCGACGAGCAGCTCGTCGGCGGCGGTCGCGAAGCGCTTGCCGAGGGTGGTGGCCTGGGCGGCCACGTTGTGCGAGCGGCCGGCCATGACCAGCTCGCCGTACTCGGCGGCCGCCTTGGCCAGGCGGGCGAGGACGGCCACCGTGCGGTCGCGCATCAGCTCCAGGGAGAGCCGGATCTGCAACTGCTCGACGTTCTCCGTCAGGTCGCGGGAGGTCATGCCCTTGTGCACGTGCTCGTGCCCGGCGAGGTCGTTGAACTCCTCGATCCGCGCCTTCACGTCGTGCCGCGTCACCTTCTCGCGCTCGGCGATGGAGGCGAGGTCGACCTGGTCGAGGACGCGCTCGTAGTCGGCGAGCGCCGCGTCGGGCACCTCGATGCCCAGGTCCTTCTGGGCCCGCAGCACGGCGAGCCAGAGCTGCCGCTCCAGCCTCACCTTCTGCTCGGGGGACCAGAGCGTGGCGAGCTCGGCGGAGGCGTAGCGTCCGGCGAGGACGTTCGGGATGCGGGGCTTGGCGGGCGCAGAAGTCACGTGGACGGATTCTACTGGCGATTCGTGCAGGCCAGCGCCACGGGGGTATTCGTCGGAAGCTACGAGAGAGCGCGGGGGCGTGCGGGCCGGCCCGCTCCCGTGTCCGTCCTGGCTAGAGGACCCGGTCCTCGTACGGCAGCAGCTCGGGGCGCTTCGCCGGGCGGCCGTCGCCGGAGGAGCGGCCGGTCAGCCGCCGGCCTATCCACGGCAGCAGGTGCTCCCGGGCGAAGCGGACGTCCGCCGTCCGGCGGGCGACCCAGTGCAGGGGCGCGGTCGGCGGCATGGGGGTGTGCCACTCGGGGTCCTCGGCGGAGTACCCGAGCGCCTGCCACACCGCCTCGGCGACCCGGCGGTGCCCCTCGGCGGTGAGGTGCAGCCGGTCCACGTGCCACAGGCGCGGATCGGCCAGCGAGGGCGCCCCGTACAGGTCGACCACCACCGCGCCGTGCCGCTGGGCCAGCTCGTCGACGCAGGCGAACAGCTCCTCCATACGCGGCCGGAAGCGCTCCAGGACCGGGCCCTGGCGGCCGGGGCTGCGCATCAGCACGAGCCGCTCGCAGGACGGCGCCAGCCGCTCCACGGCCTCCGTGAGCAGATCCCGGACCCGGCCCATGTCGCACTTGGGGCGCAGGGTGTCGTTCAGCCCGCCCACCAGGGTCACCACGTCCGCGCGCATGGCCGCCGCGACGCCGACCTGCTCGTCGACGATCTGCTGGATGAGCTTGCCCCGCACGGCGAGGTTGGCGTAACGGAACCCGGGGGTGCGGGCCGCCATCCGGGTGGCGAGGAGGTCCGCCCAGCCTCGGTAGGAACCGTCGGGGAGCAGGTCCGACATGCCCTCGGTGAAGGAGTCGCCGACCGCGACCAGGCTGGTGTACGTGGGATTCGTCTGCATGGCGTGAGCGATGGTATCCCGCGCGGGACCGTCCATACCAAGCGGTCGGTCCGCCTCCGCCGACCCCGCGTGGAAAGCCTCGCCCACCCCCGCGGGCCGGGCCCCACCCCACCCGCCGGCCGGGCCTTCTCCTCCGCAGGCCGGGCCTCGCCCACCCCGCCGACCGGATTTCGCCGCCGGCCGGGCCTCGCTCACACCTGCTGGCCGAAGAGCTCCCTCAGCACGTCCTCCATGGTCACCAGACCGGCCAGCCGCCCGTCGGACCCGAGCACGGCCGCCAGGTGCGTACGGCTGCCGCGCATGGCCGTGAGCACGTCGTCGAGCGGTGTGCTCTCCCGGACCCGGGCGATGGGCCGCATGTCCTGCAACCGGAACGCCTCGTCGCGCGGGGAGGCGTCCAGGGCGTCCTTGACGTGCAGATAGCCCACGATGCGGTTGTCCTCGTCCACCACAGGGAACCGGGAGAAGCCGGATTCGGCCGACAGCCGCTCCAGCTGCTCCGGCGTCACGCCCACGCGGGCGGAGACGACGCGCTCCAGCGGGACCACCACGTCGCGCACGGGCCGCCTGCCCAGTTCCAGCGCGTCGTGCAGCCGCTCCTGCGCCCGGTCGTCGATGAGCCCCGCCTCACTGGCGTCCCGGACGATCTGGGCCAGCTCCGTGTCCGTGAACGTCGCCGAGACCTCGTCCTTCGTCTCCACCCGCAACAGCTTGAGCAGGCCGTTCGCGAAGGCGTTCACCGTGAAGATCACCGGGCGCAGGGCCCGGGACAGCGCCACCAGCGGCGGGCCGAGCAGCAGCGCGCTGCGCACCGGCTCGGCGAGCGCGATGTTCTTCGGCACCATCTCGCCCAGCAGCATGTGCAGATAGGTCGCCAGCGTCAGCGCGATCACGAAGGACACCGCGTGGCCCGCGCCCGACGGCACGCCCAGCGTGTGGAACACCGGCTCCAGCAGATGCGCGATGGCGGGCTCGGCGACCACACCGAGGACCAGCGTGCACAGTGTGATGCCGAGCTGTGCGGCGGCCAGCAGCGCGGACACGTGCTCCAGCCCCCACAGCACGCTCCTCGCGCGCCGGTCGCCCTCCTCGGCGTACGCCTCGACCTGGCTGCGGCGCACCGAGATCAGCGCGAACTCGGCGCCCACGAAGAAGGCGTTGACGACCAGGGTCGCCAGACCGATCAGGATCTGCACGGCGGTCACCGGCCGTCCCCCTTCGCCTCGTGCTTCGCCTCGTGCTTCGCCTCGTGCCGCTCCCGGTGGCCGTCCCGGTGCTCGTGCGGTGCGTCGTCGAGCGGTGCGTGCAGCAGGACGCGCGCGGCGCGGTGCCCGGTCGCGTCCACCACGTCCAGCCGCCACCCGGCGACCTCCAGGGTGTCCCCGGTCCGCGGTATCCGGCCCAGCTCGGTGGCGACGAGGCCGGCGAGGGTCTCGTACGGGCCCTCCGGCACCCGCAGGCCGACGCGTGCGAGCTGGTCGACGCGCGCGGAGCCGTCCGCCGAGTACAGGGCGCGGCCCTCCTCGTCGGCCCCGGCCGGGGCGAGGTCGGGTGTCTCGTGCGGGTCGTGCTCGTCCCGCACCTCGCCGACGACCTCCTCGACGATGTCCTCCAGCGTCACGACGCCCGCCGTGCCACCGTACTCGTCGATGACGACCGCCATCGTGCGCTTGCCCGAGAGACGGTCCAGCAGCCGGTCGACGGTCAGCGACTCGGGGACCAGCAGGGGCTCGCGCATGATCTCCGAGACGGGCATGAGCCTGCGCCGCTCCGCGGGCACCGTCAGGCAGTCCTTGATATGCGCGACGCCGACCACCGAGTCCAGGCTTCCCTGGTAGACGGGGAAGCGGGAGAGCCCGGTCGCCCGGGTCGCGTTCGCCACGTCCTCGCAGGTGGCCTGCGCGTCCAGGGCGACCACCTGCACGCGCGGTGTCATCACGTTCTCCGCGGTCAGGTCGGCGAGGTTGAGCGTGCGGACGAACAGCTCGGCGGTGTCCGCCTCCAGCGCGCCGAGCCGGGCGGAGTGCCGGGCGAGCGCGGCCAGCTCCTGGGGGCCGCGCGCGGAGGCCAGCTCCTCTGCGGGCTCCACGCCGAGACGGCGCACCACCCGGTTCGCCGTGTTGTTGAGATGGGCGATGAAGGGACGGAAGGCGGCGCTGAACCAGCGCTGCGCATTGCCCACCCGCTTGGCCACCGACAGCGGCGAGGAGATCGCCCAGTTCTTGGGCACCAGCTCGCCGACGACCATCAGGAACACCGTGGACAGGGCAGTGCCCAGCACCAGCGCCACCGAGGTCGCCGCGGAGCCGGACATGCCGAGCGACTCCAGCGGGCCCGCGATCAGCGTGGCGATCGACGGCTCGGCGAGCATGCCGACCACCAGGTTGGTGACGGTGATGCCGAGCTGGGCGCCGGAGAGCTGGAACGTCAGATTCCGTGCCGCCTTGAGGGCGCCCGCGGCACCGCGCTCGCCTCGCTCGGCCGCTCGCTCCAGGGCGCCGCGATCGACGGTCGTGAGCGAGAACTCGGCCGCGACGAAGGCGCCGCAGGCCAGCGACAGCAGGATCGCCACGAACAGCAGGAGCACTTCGGTCATCGGGTCACCCCTGTCCCATGGTCGGACAGGGCAGTCGGAAGCGCGCGGGGTCGCGCACCGGGAGGCTCGCCCATCGGCGGACGCTCACAACCTTTCATGGAGAACCGAGTGATCCTCCAAGGGTAAAGGATGGGCAAAGAAGTGTCCGGCCTCGGTCCGGTTCAGTCCCGCAGCGCCCGGAGCACCGGCGCGAAGGCCTCCATGGACGGCTCCAGGACCGTCAGGTACGAGAAGCCGAACCGCTCGCGATGCGCCCGCAGCCGCCCGGTGATCTCCTCCAGGGGGCCGATCAGGACGATGGGCAGGGCCAGCACCTGATCCGCGGTCAGGTGCGGGAGCCGTTCGAGGAGCGGGCGGACCGCGGCCTCGGGGTCGTCGGTGACGACGACCTGCTGGACGAGAAGGTTGAGCTCCGCCGGCTCCTCGCGGCCGGCCGCGAACTCCCGGTAGCGCGCCACACGCTCGTCGAGCTCGTCCGCGGTGATCGGGTCGAGCTGCCCGGAGGCGCTGCCCGGCACCGCCCGCGCGCCCGTGAACGCCGCGATGTCGGCGTGCTCGGCGGTCAGGCGCAGCATCCGGTCCCCGTTGGCGCCGATCAGCAGCGGAACCCCGGGCCTCTGGACCGGCCGCGGCCGGTGCTCCGCGGAGCCGAGCAGCCGGTTCAGCTCCTGGACCGTGTGCCGCAGGTGGTCGACACGTTCGCGCGGGGAGCCCCAGGGCAGCCCGGCGCTCTCGTGCTCCGCCCGTACGTATCCGGTGCCCAGGCCCAGTTCGAGGCGGCCGCCCGTCAGCGCGTCGGTCGTCGCGACCTCGCGGGCCAGCAGCGCCGGATTCCAGAAGCCGGCGTTGAGCACGAACGTGCCCAGCCGCGGCCGCTCGGTCGCCTCGGCGGCGGCCACCAGCGCCGGGAAGGGCGCCGGCATCCCGAGGTGGTCGGGGACCAGGATCACGTCGTAGCCGAGCTCCTCCGCCCGGCGGCACTTGGCCCGCCACTCGCGGCCGGGCGCGGGCTCCAGCAGATTGACCCCGAAACGGAACGGACGCGGCATGAACTTCCCCCGGTGACAGGCGATTTCGGCTTCCGCCGCGATTCCATCACTCGTGCGCGATGGCCGCCAGCACGTTCATGCGCGACGCACGCAACGCGGGCAGCAGGGCCGCCACCACCCCGACGACCGCCGAGCCGATCACCACCGCCACGATCGTGCCCCACGGGATCGCCAGCGCCTTCATGCCCTGCAGCGCCAGCACCTGCTGGACGCACAGCCCCCAGACCAGGCCGAGCCCCAGCCCGAGCACCGCGCCGAACACGGCGATCACCACCGACTCCAGCCGGATCATCCGGCGCAGCTGCCGGCGGGCGAGCCCGATGGCGCGCAGCAGCCCGATCTCCCGGGTCCGCTCCACCACCGACAGGGCGAGGGTGTTCACCACGCCCAGCACCGCGATCACGATCGCGAGCCCCAGCAGCGCGTAGACGAGGTAGAGCAGCACCGCGATCTGGTCGTGCACCAGCTTCTTGTAGTCGGCCTGGTCGCGGACCTGCACCTGCGGATACGCGGCGAGGGTCTTCTCCAGCCGGGAGCGCAGCTCACCGGCGCCCGTGCCGGGGGCCGCGTTCACGTACAGGGCCGCGTCCGGTGTGCCGGGCACGAACCTCTCCACCGTGTCCAGGCCGAAGTACACCCCGCCCTGCACCCCGAACCCCTCGGCGTTGTCCTGGTCGGTCAGCGCGCTCACGGTCAGACGCGTGCGGCGCCCGCCCTGGAACTCGAAGGGCAGCACGCTGCCCAGCCGCACCCGGTGCTTGCGCGCGAAACCGGAGTCCATGGCGACATGCCCGCCGGCCAGCGCGGCGGCCGTGTCACCGGCCGCGTACGTGAGGTGGGCGACGGCGTCCAGCTGCGGGTCGTACCCGGACGCGGTCGTCTCCACCCGCCTGCCGTCCGGCAGTCGCACCGCCACCGCCGCGAACCTCTGCCGTACGACCGTGCCGGCGCCCCGCGTGCCGCGCACCCGGTCCGTGACCTCCCGCGAGAACGGCAGGAAGTTGCGGTTCTGCACCACGAAGTCGGCACCGAGCGTCTTGTCGATCTGGTGGTCGAAGGACCGGTTCATCGAGGCGCTGGCCACCGACATCCCGCCGACCAGGGCCAGGCCGACCATCAGGGCGGCCGCGGTGGCACCCGTACGGCGCGGATTGCGCAGGGCGTTGCGCTGGCTCATCCGGCCGATCGAGCCGAACAGCGCGGGGAACGCCCCGCCCAGCACCCGGATCAGCGGACGGACCAGGAGCGGCCCGGCGATCACCGTCGCGACGAGAGTGAGGACGACCCCGAGCCCCAGCAGGGAGGCGGCGGTCGCGGTCCGGCCGGCGAGGGCGCAGCCCGCCAGCGAGGCCGCGCCGGCCGCCCCGAGGACCGAGCCGACCACCGCCCGCACCCGCAACGGGCGCCCCGCACCGGCGACCTCGGCTTCCGCCAGGGCGGCCATGGGGGAGACGGCCGCGGCGCGCCGGGCCGGGAGATAGGCCGCCACGAAGGTGACGCCGACGCCGACGACGTACGCGGCGAGGGGAGTGGTCCACCCGATGACCATCTCGGTGGTCTTCAGGTTCATGCCGAAGGCGCCCATGAGCCTGATCAGACCGGCCGCCAGCCCGATACCGGACGCGAGGCCCAGCGTCGAGCCGACCAGGCCGAGCAGCACCGCCTCGGTCAGCACCGACCGGCGCACCTGGCGCCGGTCGGCCCCCAGGGCGCGCAGCAGACCCAGCTCGCGCGTGCGCTGGGCGATGAGCATCGAGAAGGTGTTGACGATCAGGAAGATGCCGACGAGCACCGCGATCCCGGCGAAGCCGAGCATGACGTACTTGATGACCTTGAGGAACCCGCCGAGGTCGGCGGCGGCCGACTTGGCGTGCTCGGCGGCCGTCCGCAGGTCGTAGGTCCCGCTGCCGACCGCCGCGGCGAGGCGGCTCTTGAGCTCGGTGTCGGTGACCCCCTTCGCCGCGTCGACCGAGATGCTCGTGGCCCGGTCCGGGGAGCCGAGCAGCCGGGTCTGCGCGGTCGGCGTGTCGAGGAAGAGCCGGGCGGCGCCCGGGTTGGTGGTGGTGAAGGTGGCGATGCCGACCACCCGCACCCGGAACGTGCCCGGCGGCGCCTGCACCGTCAGCACGTCCCCGACCCGCACACTCCGGTGCCGGGCCGTGTCGGCGTCCAGGAGGGCCTCACCGCCGCCCCGCGGGGCGTGACCCGAGGTCAGCCGGACCGGGCTGCGCCGGGTGGGCTCCCAGTTCGAGGCGATGGTCGGGGCACCCGTGGTCGGCCCGACCGGCTCGTTCCTGCTGTTGATCACCACCACGTTCTGGATCGCCGCGTCCACATGGGTCGCCGCGACCCCGTCGACCTTCGCCAGCCGCTCGGCGAGCGCGGCGGGCACGGTCTGCACCGCGCCGGTCGGCACGGACGACCTCAGGTCCCGCTTCGGCTCCACCGTCACATCGGCGGAGGTCGAGGCGAAGAGGCGGTCGAAGGTGCGGGCGACCGTGTCGGAGAAGATCAGGCTGCCCGCGACGAACGCCACGGACAGGATCACGGCCAGGGCCGAGAGCAGCAGCCGCCCCTTGTGGGCCAGGAAGCTGCGGAGCGTCGCCTTGAGCACGGGTCAGGCCTCCTCGGGGACGGCGGCGTCCCCGTCGAACCGGCCCCGGATCACGTCGAACCGCTTCATCCGCTCCAGCACCGCCTCCGCCGTCGGATGCTCCATCTCGTCCACGATCCGCCCGTCGGCGAGGAAGAGCACCAGGTCGGAGTGGGCGGCGGCACCCGGGTCGTGGGTCACCATGACGACCGTCTGGCCGAGTTGGTCGACGGCCTCGCGCAGGAAGCCGAGCACCTCCAGACCGGCCCGCGAGTCGAGGTTTCCGGTGGGCTCGTCCGCGAAGATCAGCTCGGGGCGCGAGGCGAGCGCCCGCGCGCAGGCGACGCGCTGCTGCTGTCCGCCGGAGAGCTGGGCGGGCCGGTGCCCGAGCCGGTCCCGCAGGCCCAGCGTGTCGATGACCTGGTCCAGCCACTTCGGATCGGGCCGCTTGCCCGCGATGTCCATCGGCAGGGTGATGTTCTCCAGGGCGTCCAGCGTGGGGATGAGGTTGAACGACTGGAACATGAACCCGATCCGGTCCCGCCGCAGCCGGGTCAGCTCCCGGTCCTTCAGCCCGGTGATCTCGGTGCCGCCGAGCCACACCTGCCCCGCCGACACGGTGTCCAGCCCGGCCAGGCAGTGCATCAGGGTGGACTTCCCGGAGCCGGACGGCCCCATGACCGCGGTGAACCTCCCGCGCGCGATGTCCACGTCCACGGAGTCCAGCGCGAGCACGGTGGTCTCGCCCGAGCCGTACGCCTTGGTCAGACCTCGGGCGCGGGCCGCGATCCGGTCGGCCGGCGCCCCGTCCGGCGCAGCGGGTGTGGGCACGGCGGCCTCCTCGGTGATCCTGCGACCCTGCACGTTCTGGCTCATGTACTGCTTTGTCCCCGGCCGAGCGTAGTGTGACCGGGTCCACAGCCGGTATCCCCCGTCCGGTATCCCCCGTTGAGCCGAGACGGTCGGGTTCCCGGCCCGGAGCGGCGCGCCGGCGCGCGAGCGGTACCGGGGCACGACGCCGTCCGTGCCGAATGGGACGGGGGATTGCGACGCCGTCCGTGCCGGGGCGTACGGGGATGACGAGGCCTGTGGTCAGGACCGGGCGGTGGGTGTGCCGGTTTCGGGAGGCCAGGCGGTGCCCAGCACGCAGTACGAGGTGGGCAGCGCCGGACCCCTCTCCGGCATCAGCACTCGGCGGTAGGGGCCGAGCCGGAACCCGGCGTCGCGCAGGGCGGCGACCGGGTCGCGGCCCAGATGGCAGCCACCGCTCAGCGGTGGCCACAGGGTGCGGTCCAGCGCCCGCTGGGTGAACCTCATGACCCGGCCGCCGCCCCTGCCGTGCTCGAAGAACCGCACCTCGCCGCCCGGCCGCAGCACCCGCCGCGCCTCGGCGAGGGCGCGCGGCACGTCGCGCACACTGCACAGCACCAGCGCGAGCACCACCGCGTCGAAGGCCTCGCTCTTCACCGGCAGGGCCTCCGCGGCGCCGGGCACCACGTCGACCGGGACGTCGGCGCGCAGCGCGGCCTCCGCGGCACGCTGCCGCAGCAGACGTTCAGGTTCGATCGCGACGACCTCCGAGACCGTGCCCGGATAGTGCGCGAAGTTCAGGCCGTTGCCCGCGCCGATCTCGATGACGCGCCCGGTCAGCCCGGCGAGCAGCCTCTCGCGCACCCCGGCCATGCCCAGCCGGGTCTCGGCGGCCACGCTGACGCGGGCGTAGTAGCGGGCGAACAGCGGATGGTGGACGGGGTCCCGGGCCGGCTTGCCGGAACCGGTGGACCGCAGCCGCATGGCGACCTCCCGGACAGGACGGGGCTACGGAGATTCTCCCCCGCAGGGCCGCGCCACACGCCCGTCCGCACCGACGGCCCGCAACGACCGGCGGGCCCGCAGGGCGCGGGAGTCCGGCAACGCGAGGTCCCCCGGCCCCGCGGTCCCGCCGGACCGCACGGACCAACGTCTCCGACGCGAACACCCGGCTGTACAGGCGCCCCTGGGAAGGACGCCCCGCCGCACCGGCGTCCCTCGGGCGAACGGCGGTCGGCTCGTCATCGAGCCGACCCCCGGCTGCACCGGCGTCTCCGGGGCGAACGCCCGGCCGTACCGGTGTCCCTCGGGGGAACGCTTCCGGTTCGCCCTGGGGGGAACGCCCCTGTACTGGCGCCCCACAGGCGAATGCCCGGCTGTACCGGCGTCGTCGAGGACAGGAGCCCGGCGACGCCGACGGCGCGCGCCTCTCGCCTGGTGTGCCGGCGTCTCCGGGACGAGCGGCCCGGCTGTACAGGCGCCCCCGAGGCCAGAGTCCCGCTACGTCAACGGCGCCGGTGCCTCCCGGGTCGTGAAGGACTCCGCCTCCCAGCGGCCGTTGAGACGGGGCGCCAGCCAGTTCGGGGCCGCCGCCCGGAAGGCGTCGGGGGCCAGGGCGCCGGCGCCCGCGGGCAGCGCGCCGAGCAGGGGCGCCCCGGCCACGTGGGGCAGGTCGGCGAGGTTGCAGCGCGAGGCGAGATCGGGTTCGTCGGGCCAGCTGCCGATCACGACGCCGAGCAGGTCCAGTTCCCGGGTCCGCAGTTCACGCGCCGTCAGCTCCGTCGTGTTCAGCGTGCCCAGCCCGGCCGACGCGACGACGAGGACCGGCGCCCGCAGCAGCCGGGCCGCGTCCGCGAGCGTGCCGCCCGCCGCGTCGAACCGTACGAGCAGTCCGCCCGCGCCCTCGACCAGCACCAGGTCGTGCTCGGTGGCCAGCTTGGCGGCGGTCTCGGCCACCTCCTGCGGACGGACCGGCGTCCGCCCGGACCGCCGCGCGGCCGTCGCGGGCGCCAACGGCTCCGGGTAACGGGCGAGTTCGCGGGCCGTCACTCGCCCCGCCAGCCGCGCCACCTCGTCGGCGTCGCCGCGCTCGTCCGGCCTCACGCCCGTCTGGGCGGCCTTGAGCACGGCCACCGACCGGCCCGCCGCGACCGCGGCGGCGGCCACGGCGGCCGTCGTGACCGTCTTGCCGACCTCCGTGCCCGTGCCCGTGATCACCAGTATCGGCATGTCATCCCTCCCGCGCCGCCGCGCACACCGCGCGCGTGACGCGCGCCAGATCCGCGTCGTCCGTGACGTACGGCGGCATCGTGTAGATCAGGTCCCGGAAGGGCCGCAGCCACACGCCCTCGCGCACTGCGGCCCGCGTCGCCGCCGCCATGTCGACGTCGTGGTCGAGCTGCACCACCCCGATGGCGCCCAGGACGCGTACGTCGTGGACCCCTTCGAGCTCCGCGGCGGGAGCCAGCCCGGCCCGCAGTCCCGCCTCGATGCGCTTGACCTCCGCCCGCCAGTCCTGGCCGAGCAGCAGCTCGATCGAGGCGCACGCCACGGCCGCCGCCAGCGGATTGCCCATGAAGGTGGGGCCGTGCGCCAGCACCGGCACCTCGCCGCGCGAGATCCCGTCGGCCACGCGCGCGGTGCACAGAGTGGCCGCCATCGTCATATAGCCACCGGTCAGCGCCTTGCCCACACACATCACGTCCGGTGTCACGGCGGCGTGCTCCGCCGCGAACAGGGCGCCGGTGCGCCCGAACCCGGTCGCGATCTCGTCGAAGACCAGGAGTACGTCATGGGCGTCGCACGCCTCGCGCAGCACCCGCAGGTAGGCGGGGGAGTGGAACCGCATCCCGCCCGCGCCCTGCACCACCGGCTCGACGATGACGGCGGCCAGCTCATCCGCGTGCCGCTCGATCAGCTCGTGCAGATGGGCGGCGTAGGCCTCCTCGTACCCGGCCGGGGGCGCGTCCGCGAACACCTGACGCGGCAGCACCCCGGTCCACAGCTCGTGCATCCCGCCCTCGGGATCGCACACGGACATCGGCTGCCAGGTGTCGCCGTGGTAGCCGCCCCGCCAGGTGAGCAGCCGCCGCTTGTCCGGGCGGCCGAGCGAGCGCCAGTACTGCAGGCACATCTTGGCCGCCACCTCGACCGACACCGAACCGGAGTCGGCGAGGAAGACATGCTCGAGTCCCTCCGGCGACATGTCGACAAGGAGCTTCGCGAGTCGGACGGCGGGCTCGTGGGTGAGCCCGCCGAACATCACATGACTCATCCGCGCCAGCTGCGCGCGGGCCGCCTCGTTGAGCACGGGGTGGTTGTAGCCGTGGATCGCCGACCACCACGACGACATGCCGTCGACCAGTTCGCCCGCGCCGTCGGCGAGCGTCAGCCGCACCCCGCTCGCCGACTCCACGACCAGCGGCTCCTGCCGGCCGGGCATCGGACCGTACGGATGCCACACGTGCCGCCGGTCCAGCTCCAGCAGGTCGGGCACGCGCCGGCCGGACGGATCAGGCATTGGGCGCGAGGTCCGTTCCGGCCCCCCGGCGGCGTACGGCGACCAGGTCGGTGCGCGGCTCACCGGCGGCAGGCGCCGGCGCCGGGGCGGTACCGCAGACCCCGCCGCCCTCGTGCGACCCGCATCCGCCGCTCTCCCGGGACCCGCAGCCCTCGCCCGCGTCCACGCCCTCGCCGGACTCGTTCCCGGCACCCGCGTGCGCACCGCAGCCCACGCCCGCGCTCTCGTGCGAGCCGCAGCCGCCGCCGGCCGTCGCGCGGTGCTCCGGCAGCGTGACCTGCTCGGCGCCCTCCACCTCGAATCCGGCGTCCGCGATCATGTCCAGGTCGGCCTTGCCCGCCTGGCCCTCGCTGGTGAGGTAGTCGCCGAGGAAGATGGAGTTGGCCAGGTGCAGGGCCAGCGGCTGCATGCTGCGCAGGTGGACCTCGCGGCCGCCCGCGATGCGCACCTCCACGTCCGGGCAGACGAACCGCGTCATGGCCAGGATCCGCAGGCAGCGCTGCGGGCTGAGGTTCCACTCCTGGGCGAGCGGGGTGCCCTCGAACGGGATCAGGAAGTTCACCGGAACGGAGTCCGGGTCCAGCGCGCGCAGCGAGAAGACCACGTCGACGAGGTCCTCGTCGCTCTCGCCCATGCCGGCGATCAGACCGGAGCAGGCGGACAGCCCGGCCGCGTGCGCCTTCTGCACCGTGTCCACCCGGTCGGCGTAGGTGTGGGTGGTGGTGATGTCGCCGTACGTCGCCTCGGAGGTGTTCAGGTTGTGGTTGTAGGCGTCGGCGCCGGCCTCGCGCAGCCGCTCGGCCTGGCCGTCGGAGAGCAGGCCGAGGCAGGCGCACACCTCGACGCCCTCGTTCTGGTCCTTGATGGCCTTGATGGTCTGGGAGACCCGGTCCACGTCCCGGTCCGTCGGGCCGCGCCCGCTCGCCACCAGGCAGACCCGCTTGGCGCCTCCGGCCAAGCCGGCGGCGGCCGCCTGGGACGCCTCGTCCGGCTTGAGCCAGGTGTACTTGAGGATGTCCGCCTTGGAGCCGAGCCGCTGGGAGCAGTAGGAGCAGTCCTCGGGGCACAGGCCGGACTTGAGGTTGACGAGATAGTTGAGTTTCACCCGTCGGCCGAACCAGTGGCGGCGTACCTTTCCGGCCGCGGCCACCACATCGAGCAGGTCGTCGTCGGAGGTGGCAAGCACGGCCAGAGCTTCCTCGCGGGTCGGCAGCTCGCGCCGAAGCCCCTTGTCCACCAGCGTGTTCAGCAGGTCCATGAGAGCCGATCCTGTCCTACGGGGGTGCCCCGGGCCAAGGAGAGTTTGCACAACAGCGACCGATCGACGTGTGGGTATTGCCACACCATGGGGTGTCGGCCGTGCCGCTAGGGTCTGTCCACCGCCTACAAAAGCCCCGGAGGACCCATGGCGTTCCGCTGGATCGACGAGCAGGCCCGGGCGCGCCGCCGTGCCGGACTCGTCCGGACCCTGCGGCCCCGTCCGGCCGAGTCGCCGCTGCTGGACCTCGCGAGCAACGACTACCTGGGGCTGGCGCACCACCGGGAGGTCACGGAGGGGGCGGCGGACGCGGCTCGTACCTGGGGCGGCGGCGCCACCGGCTCGCGGCTGGTCACCGGCACGACCGAACTGCACACCGAACTCGAACGGGAACTGGCCGACTTCTGCGGCTTCGAGGCGGCGCTGGTCTTCTCCTCCGGATACGCCGCCAACCTCGCCGCGGTCACCGCGCTCGCCCCCCACGGCTCGCTGATCGTCTCCGACGCCGGCAACCACGCCTCGCTGATCGACGGCTGCCGGCTGGCCCGTGGCACCACCCAGGTCGTGGAGCACGCCGACCCGGAGGCGGTGCGCAAGGCCCTGGGCACGCACGACGGGCCCGCGGTGGTCGTGTCGGACACCGTCTTCTCGGTCGACGGGGACGCGGCCCCCCTGGCCGGACTCGCCGCCGCCTGCCGGGAGCACGGCGCCGGGCTGGTCGTCGACGACGCGCACGGCCTGGGCGTGCTCGGCGCCGGTGGGCGCGGCGCCCCGCACGCGGGGGGACTCGCGGGCGCCGACGACGTGGTCGTGACGGTCACGCTGTCCAAGTCGCTCGGCAGCCAGGGCGGCGCCGTGCTCGGGCCCGCCCGGGTGATCGACCATCTGGTCAACGCGGCCCGCACCTTCATCTTCGACACCGGGCTCGCCCCCGCGGCGGTGGGCGGCGCCCTGGCGGCGCTGCGGCTGCTGCGCCGGGAGCCGGAGCGGGCGGCCCGGGCGCGTGCGGTGGCGGCCGAGCTGCACGCCCGCCTGACCGCCGAGGGCCATCAGGCGGTACGTCCGGACGCCGCGGTCGTCTCCGTACGGGCACCGTCCTCGGAGGCGGCCGTGCGGTGGGCGGCCGACTGCCGTACGGCGGGCCTGGCCGTGGGCTGCTTCCGTCCTCCTTCCGTGCCCGACGGCATCTCACGGCTCAGGCTGACCGCCCGCGCGGACCTCTCATCGGCGCAGATCGAACGCGCTGTTCGGGTGATCGGCGGGACGCGACCATGAGTCGGCGTGACACGGCCGTTTCTCGCGCGATGCGGATGTGGTCAGTCGGTTCGGGGGTACGGGATGTACGTCGGGGGTGTACGGCGGTCCGTCACCGCAGCGCGGGGAGGAACCCCGCCCAGCTCTCGGGGGCGAAGAGCAGCGCCGGCCCGGCCGGGTTCTTCGAGTCGCGCACGGCGAGCAGACCGGCTCCGGGGCCGGAGCGCGGCGTGGCCGTCTCGACGCAGTTGTTCGCTCCCGTGCTGTAGCTGCTGCGCAGCCATCGCACGCCGTGCAGATCGGTACTGGAGGGTACGTTCCGAGGCAGAGCAGACATGGTGCCTCCCAGCGCTGTCAGGCGCCCTCACCCATCGCGGCGATGAAATCCAACGAGTCCTCGGGGGAAAGGGCGTGGATTTGAAGGGTGTTGAAGGCCTCGGTGTAGGCCTCTAGGTCTTCTTTCCGTTCGAGATAGAGGCTACTCGTCAAGTGGTCGAGGACAACCACATCCAGATCAGAAGTGCTCAGGAATGAGAAAATAACGAAAGGCCCGGTGATGCCGACGTGCGCCCCGGCGCCGAACGGCAGGACCTGGAGCCGCACTTGGGGCAGACGCGCCGCCTCCACCAGCCGGTGCAGCTGTCGCGTCATCACCTCGGGCCCGCCGACCTCACGGCGCAGCACGGCCTCGTCCAGCACCGCGGTCAGTTCCAGCGGCGGCCGCGCGCGCAGCACGTCCTGCCGGGCCAGCCGCACCTCCACCAGCGCGTCCAGGCGTTCGTCGTCGAGCCCCTCGACAGCGGCACGGGTCACCGCGCGGGCGTATTCGGGGGTCTGGAGCAGTCCGGGGACGACCGAGGTCTCCAGGGTGCGCATCCCGCTTGCCTGGGACTCCAGGCTGATGAAGTCCCGGTAGGTGGGCGGCAGTACACCGCGGTACGCGTGCCACCAGTGATGTCGGCCCCCGCCGTCCTCGGACCCGGCCAGCACTATCAGCAGCTCGCGCAGCTGGGCATCCGCGACGGCGTAGGCGTCCAGAAGCAACCGCACGTCGGCCGGTTTGACCCCGCTGGCCCCGGTCTCGATCCGGCTGACCTTCGACTGGTGCCAGCCCACCAGCCGGGCCGCCTCACCGCTGGTGAGACCCGCACCGGTGCGCAGCGCGCGCAGTTCGGCGCCCAGTTTCCGACGGCGCACCGCGGGACCGTTCTGCATGCGCTCCCACCTACTCCCTCCAGGCCGCCCAAATACGCTCTGCCGTCGCAGAGTTCACCGCTTCGAGCGACAGATATATGCATATCCTGGTGGATCGCCACCGCGAGCGACGCGGTAATGGCAGTCTGACGACGAAGCACCAGTCCGGGACCGTACTCGAACCATCCGCTCCGTGTCGGACTGCGGTCCCGTGGGAAAGGGACGACGCCGCCATGGCAGACCATCTGGAAGCATCCGTCACTCTGCCGAGCGATCCGGCCTCGGTCGCCGCGGCCCGCGCCTTCGTGGTGGGCATCCTGGCGGAGTGGGGCCTGCCGTCGGACTCGGAGACCGCCGACACCGTCCGCCTCATGGTGTCCGAACTCGCCACCAACGCCGTGCAGCACACGTTCGGGCAGTCGCCCACCTTCACGGTGGACCTGGTGCTCGCCCGCGAGGAGCAGTTGCGCATCGGGGTCACCGACAGCCACCCGCGGTTCCCGAAACGACTCCCGGCCGCCGTCCAGCAGGACAACGGCCGGGGCATGGTGATCATCCGGTGGCTCACCGTCGAGTGTGGCGGCAGTATGACCGTGCGGCCCACCCCCGAGGGCGGCAAGACCGTCTGCGTCGAGCTTCCGTGGACGGCGCGGGTCCGTCCGGGTCCGGTCCCGGCCGCCGGTCAGCAGGAGCCGTAGGGCGGCGGCCTGCGGGGGCCGGACGGAGCGGGCCCGACGGGGGACCGCGGGGCCGGGGTCCTACAGGGCCCGCGGAGGGCGTGCGAAGCGGTCGGCGCGGGCCGTGACGGAGCCGGGGCGCCGGACGCCCCGGCGGGTGGTGACGGCGCCCTGGGCGCCGTCACCGTGTCCAGCAGGGTCAGCTGACCCGGCCGTACCAGACGCTCCGCGTCCAGATCCTCTCCAGCCTCACCACGTCCCCGGTCTTCGGTGCGTGCCAGATCTTGTTGTGACCCGCATAGATGCCGACGTGGTACACGTTGGAGCCCGAGTGGAAGAACACCAGGTCCCCGGCCCGGCGGCTCTTCGCGGAGATGTGGTGGGTCTTGTTGTACTGCTGGGCGGCGGTGCGGGGCAGCTTCTTGCCCGCCTTCTTGAACGAGTAGAGCGTCAGCCCCGAGCAGTCGAACCTCCGCGGGCCCGACGCGCCCCACTTGTAGGGGGCGCCCTTCTTGGAGGCCGCGACCTGGAGGGCCTTCGTCGCCGTCGTGGCGGCCGCGGCGTCGGTGGCGAAACCCGGGACCACGATGGAGCCGCCCACGGCGGCAATGGTCAGCGCCGAGGCGGTGCCGGCCCGGGCCATCAGCGACGGGACACGATTGAGCGCAGTCATGCGCAACCCTTCGTCAACCGCCTGTGAAGGATGACCTGTCGGATTCGGGCTGGCGAAGTAGCCCGGCCGCGTTGCCGCGGCTTCACCCCAAGGGCTGCTCGGCCCGGCCATGGTGTGACCGTTCCGGCGACCCGTCGTGCTTGGGTCCTCCACTCCTGCCGATGCACTTCTGTCGACCGGTCATCCGGGCGGCGGCAGGACTCGGCGTCCGCCCGGACCGCCCCGCCGTTGTGGCGGGGGCTTGTCGTCAGACAGGGATCTTCACCCACTCATGTCCGAAAATCCCAACGGAATCGGGGATTTGTGTTGTTACTCACCACTCACCCGTTCGGGTGGACACTCACACGATCGAATGAATGTCCCATCCCCTGACGACCCCCGGACCAGCACCGGAAGGGCCCATTCCGCCAACCGGGCGCGTGTGTTGCGCAACTCGGAGGGACCGGAAAAGGCAGCGCCACTTACGCCATTGAGCGGTAACCCGTTCGGCCCGTTTCGGGTCGGCCGCCAACGTCCCGTGCGGAGCGCGGACATGGCGGTCGGCGGAGT
This sequence comes from Streptomyces sp. NPDC014864, assembly GCF_043081525.1. NCBI lineage: Bacteria > Bacillati > Actinomycetota > Actinomycetes > Kitasatosporales > Streptomycetaceae > Streptomyces > Streptomyces sp. NPDC014864. The sequence goes on along the minus strand of NZ_JBIBWT010000007.1, from coordinate 297,853 downwards.
GCGGCGGCGCCCGCCGGGTCAGTCCGGCGGCAGCGTGACCCGGGCCGTGCGCCGCTCGCCGTCCAGCACGCGCAGCGCCCGCGCCAGGGTGTCCGAGTGCAGTTCCGTCTCGCCCCGCTCGTGCATCAGCGCCAGGGCGTCGCGCAGCTCGATCGTCCTGCGGACGAGGGCCTGAGCGGCTCTCAGGGCCCGGTAGGTGCCCTCGTGACGGGCGGGGTTGACACGGCCCAGCAGATCGACGGCGTCCAGGTAACGGTCGATCAGCTCGGCCTCCGCGCGCGTCAGTGCGGGCAGCGGCGGCAGCTCGGGAGGCAGCACCGGCGGCTCACCTCGCGTCCGGCGCGGTGGCGGGGCCCTTGCGGCTCTCGACGATCCGGTCCACCAGCCCGTACTCCAGCGCGCCCCGGGCGTCGAGGACCGTCGTCCGTTCGAGGTCCGCGCGTACCTGCTCCCGTGTCCGTCCGGTGTGCCGGGCGAGCAGCTCCTCCAGGCGGGCCCGGGTCCGCAGCAGTTCCTCGGCCCGGATGGCCAGGTCGGACGCCTGACCCTCCGTCGGCTCGGGCAGAGCGGGCTGGTCGAGGACCACACGCGCGCCCGGCAGCGCGTACCGCTTGCCCGGGGTGCCCGCCGCCAGCAGCAGCGCGGCGGACGAGGCGACCTGGCCCAGGCAGATCGTCTCCACGTCACAGGTCACGAAGCGCATCGTGTCGTAGACGGCCGTCGCCGCGGTGAACGAGCCGCCGGGGGAGTTCAGGTACAGCGAGATGTCCCGGTCGGGGGACTGGTGTTCGAGGTGGACGAACTGCGCCGCCACGTCGTTCGCCGCGGTGTCGTCGACCGGGGTGCCGAGGAGGACGATCCGCTCCTCGAGCAGCCTGGAGTACGGATCCAGGGTGCGCCGGCCGGCGCTGGTGTGCTCGGTGAACTCCGGCAGGACGTAGCGGGCGGACGGTCGGATCATGACGTACCCCTCCATGCGACTGGCCGTGGCCGGCAGAGCTGCTGTCTGTAAAAAATGTACAGGACGTACGTAAGCCGGTGGAGGTCGCCGGGCCGTGCGGGAGGGCGCCGGGTCGTGCGCGGCGCTCTCCTGCGCGAAGCTGGGGGCACGGCCTCTCGACCACCCAGAGGACTGCCATGGCGTTCTCCGAGACTTCCCGGCGGCACCCCCGCCCGCGGCCGCCCGTCTCCGGCCTGGCGCGGGAGAACGAGCTGCTGCGCGAGGAGGTCGCCCAGCTGACGTGCGCCCTGACCTCGCGCGCCGTCATCGACCAGGCCATCGGCGCCGTGGTGACCCTCGGCCGGATCGCGCCCGAGGACGCCTGGCAGGTCCTGAGGGACGTCTCCCAGCACACCAACACCAAGGTGCGCACGGTCGCCGAGCACGTGCTGAAGTTCGCCCAGGGCGGCGCCCTGCCGGACCCCGAGCTGGACGAGCTGAGAAAGGCCCTCGGCCGGCGCACCCTGCGCTTCCGGGGCGGAGGGCGCGAGCGCTGAAGGCGGACGGAAAGGCCCGTAGGCTGGAGGTATGGCCTACGAGATTCCGGTGACGCAAGCCAGGGCTGAACTCGCCGACCTGATCAACCGGGTGGTGTACGGCGGTGAGCGCGTGGTGGTCACGCGGCACGGCAAGCCGCTGGTCGCCCTGGTCTCGGCCGCCGACCTCGCACGGCTGGACGAACTGGACGAGTCCGCCGCGCAGTCCGCCGACGGGCAGGTGGCCAGTGCGGTCTCCCGGGTCCGTGACCTGCCGTCCGCACCCCGGGAGCGGCAGGGCTTCGGCATCACGGCCGAGCACCGGGGGCCGGACTCCCGGTAACGGTGACGCGGCGCCCGCGCCTGGAGGCGCGTAACGAACGGACCGGCTCCCGGTCATGAGGAGCCCAAGGTCCGGTTAACGTCGCCGAAACTCCGGCGAACTAACCTGCCCCTCCACGCCACCTGGGGTTTTTCCGTCCGGATTGCCGAAGATCGCGCAGTTCGTCCGTGTGTTACACCTGTCCCCCTGGCGGTGGCTGCGGCAACCGGACCCCGCACGGTCCGGAGCGAGGACTGTGAGGTGGGCACGTGCAACTGACCCCGCACGAACAAGAGAGGCTGCTCATCCATGTGGCGGCCGACGTGGCCGAGAAGCGCCGGGCCCGCGGGCTGAGACTGAACCACCCCGAAGCGATCGCGCTCATCACCTCGCACATCCTCGAGGGCGCCCGCGACGGGCGCACCGTCGCCGAGCTGATGGCGTCCGGCCGCAAGCTGCTGACCCGGGACGACGTCATGGAAGGCATCCCGGAGATGATCCACGACGTCCAGGTGGAGGCCACCTTCCCGGACGGCACCAAGCTCGTCACCGTCCACGAGCCGATCGTCTGAGGGGGCACCGGTGATTCCCGGAGAGATCCTGTTCGCCGAGGGGCCGATCGTCTGCAACGAGGGCCGCGAGGTCACCGCGCTGACCGTCCTCAACGCGGCCGACCGGCCGGTCCAGGTCGGCTCCCACTATCACTTCGCCGAGGCCAACCCCGGCCTGGACTTCGACCGCGCCGCGGCCCGAGGCAAGCGGCTGAACGTCGCCGCGGGCACCGCCGTGCGCTTCGAGCCCGGCATCCCCGTCGACGTCGAACTCGTGCCGCTCGCCGGCGCCCGTGTGGTGCCCGGGCTGCGCGGGGAGACCGGAGGTGCCCTCGATGCCTGAGATCTCGCGCGCCGCCTACGCCGACCTGTTCGGCCCCACCACCGGCGACCGCATCCGGCTCGCCGACACCGACCTGCTGATCGAGATCGAGGAGGACCGCTCCGGCGGCCCGGGACTCGCCGGGGACGAGGCCGTCTTCGGCGGCGGCAAGGTCATCCGCGAGTCCATGGGCCAGTCCCGCGCCACCCGGGCGGACGGCACCCCCGACACCGTCGTCACCGGCGTCGTCGTCGTCGACCACTGGGGAATCGTCAAGGCCGACGTCGGCATCCGCGACGGGCGGATCACCGGCATCGGCAAGGCGGGCAACCCCGACACCATGGACGGGGTCCACCCCGACCTGGTACTCGGTCCGGAGACCGAGGTCGTCGCAGGCAACGGGCGGATCCTCACCGCAGGCGCCATCGACGCGCACGTGCACTTCATCTGCCCGCAGATCGCCGACGAGGCGCTCGCCGCGGGCATCACCACACTCGTCGGCGGCGGCACCGGGCCCGCGGAGGGCTCGAAGGCGACCACCGTGACGCCCGGCCCCTGGCATCTGGCCCGCGTGCTGGAGGCGCTGGAGGCCCACCCGCTCAACATCGGCCTGCTGGGCAAGGGCAACACCGTCTCGCACGAGGCGATGCTCTCCCAGATCCGTGGCGGGGCGCTGGGCCTGAAACTGCACGAGGACTGGGGTTCGACGCCCGCCGTCATCGACGCCGCGCTCACCGTCGCCGACCGGACGGGCATCCAGGTCGCCATCCACACGGACACGCTGAACGAGGCCGGGTTCGTGGGCGACACCCTCGCCGCGATCGGCGGACGCGGCATCCACGCGTACCACACCGAGGGCGCGGGCGGCGGACACGCCCCGGACATCATGACCGTGGTCTCCGAACCGCACGTGCTGCCGAGCTCGACGAACCCGACTCGGCCCTTCACCGTCAACACCGCCGAGGAACACCTCGACATGCTGATGGTGTGCCACCACCTGAACCCGGCGGTTCCCGAGGACCTGGCCTTCGCGGAGTCGCGGATCCGCCCGTCGACCATCGGCGCGGAGGACATCCTGCACGACCTGGGCGCCATCTCCATCATCTCCTCCGACTCCCAGGCCATGGGCCGGGTCGGCGAGGTCGTCCTGCGCACCTGGCAGACCGCGCACGTGATGAAGCGGCGCCGGGGCGCGCTGCCGGGCGACGGACGTGCCGACAACCACCGGGTGCGCCGCTACGTCGCCAAGTACACGATCAACCCGGCGCTCGCCCAGGGCCTGGCCCGCGAGATCGGCTCCGTCGAGACCGGCAAGCTCGCCGATCTGGTGCTGTGGGAACCGGCGTTCTTCGGCGTCAAGCCGCACCTCGTCATCAAGGGCGGGCAGATCGCGTACGCGCAGATGGGCGACGCCAACGCCTCCATCCCGACACCGCAGCCGGTGCTGCCCCGGCCGATGTTCGGGGCGATCGGGCGGGCGCCCGCGGCCAACTCGGTCAACTTCACGGCACCGCTCGCGATCGAGGACGGGCTGCCGGAGCGGCTCCAGCTCGGCAAGCGGTTCGTCGCGATCGAGTCGACCCGCCGGGTGACCAAGGCGGACATGCGCGAGAACGACGCGCGGCCCCGGGTCCAGGTCGACCCCGACAGCTTCGCCGTGCACATCGACGGGGAGCTGGTCGAGGCGGCCCCGGCGGCCGAACTGCCCATGGCCCAGCGTTACTTCCTGTTCTGATGTCCAGGGCAGCGCTTCTCGTCCTGGCCGACGGCCGCTTTCCCGCCGGGGGGCACGCGCACTCCGGCGGCGCCGAGGCGGCCGTCCGGGCCGGGCGCGTCACCGGTGCCGCGAGCCTGGAGGACTTCTGCCGCGGCCGGCTGCACACGGCGGGGCTGGTCGCCGCCGCCCTCGCCGCGGCGGCCGCGCTCGGCTGCGACCCCGGGGAACTGGACGCCGCCGCGGACGCGCGGACACCGTCCCCGGCGCTGCGGAACGCCGCCCGCAGACTGGGGCGGCAGCTGACGCGGGCGGCCCGCGCCACCTGGCCGTCGCCCGAACTCGACGCACTGCCCCGGGCGTTCCCGAAGGGCGCGCACCAGCCCGTGGTGCTCGGGCTCGTGGCACGGGCGGCAGGGCTGGCACCCGAGGACGCGGCGTACTGCGCGGCGTACGAGAGCGTCAGCGGTCCGGCCACGGCCACCGTGCGCCTGCTGAGCCTGGATCCCTTCGACGCCACGGCGGTACTGGCCCGGCTCGCGCCGGAACTGGACCGCACCGTGGACCGCGCGGTCGCGGCGGCGCGGCGCGTGCCGGAGGGCGGCGCGGACGAACTTCCCGCCGCCTCGGCGCCGTTGCTGGAGATCGACGCGGAGGAGCACGCCGCCTGGCCGGTGCGCCTCTTCGGCTCCTGAGTCCGTTCTCCTCTCCGTGTCGTGCCCCTCCCCGTGTTCCGCCCCTCCCCGTATTCCGTCCCTCCCTTCCGAGTCCTCGTCCCGAGTCAGTCCCGAGTCCCCGTCCCGAGTCCTCGTCCCGAGCCCGTCGTGGCCAGTCCTGGAGCCGCCCTCATGCATCTCGACCACGCCCGTCCGCACACCGGTCCCGCGGTCGGCGCCGACGCGCACCGGCCCGACGGCAGGCGCCGGGCCCTGCGGCTCGGCCTCGGCGGACCCGTCGGCTCCGGGAAGACCGCCACCGTCGCCGCACTGTGCCGGGTCCTGCGCGACGAGTTCTCCCTCGCCGTCGTCACCAACGACATCTACACGCGCGAGGACGCCGAGTTCCTGCTGCGCGAGGCCGTGCTGCCGCCCGAGCGGATCACGGCCGTGGAGACGGGCGCCTGCCCCCACACGGCCATCCGGGACGACATCTCGGCCAACCTGGAGGCGGTCGAGGACCTGGAGGACACGGTGGGCCCGCTGGACCTCGTCCTCGTGGAGTCCGGCGGGGACAACCTCACCGCCACCTTCTCCAAAGGGCTCGTCGACGCGCAGATCTTCGTGATCGACGTGGCGGGCGGCGACGACGTCCCGCGCAAGGGCGGACCCGGTGTGACCACCGCCGACCTGCTCGTCGTCAACAAGACCGACCTCGCCCCGTACGTCGGCTCCGACCTGGCGCGGATGGCCGCCGACGCCGAGACCGCCCGCGCCGGGCTACCGGTCGTCCTGCAGTCCCTGCGCGGCGAGGACGGCGTGCGGGAGGTCGCCGACTGGGTGCGGGCCCGGCTGGCCGCGTGGACCGCGTGACCGCCACCGGCGTCCGGGCCACCGCACGGATCGTCGCCGAGGACGGCGGCCGGCACGGCACGTCCCTGCCCGTCCTCGCGGGCGAGGGCCCCCTCGCCCCGCGGCGCACCCGCTCGGAGTCCGAGGAGGCGCGGATCGTGCTCGTCGGCGCGATGAGCGGCCCGCTCGGCGGCGACCACTTCACGGTCGAGGCACACGTGTGTTCCGGAGCCCGGCTGCGGGTCGGTTCGGCCGCCGCCACGATCGCGCTGCCGGGCCAGAGCAAGGGCGAGGCCCGGTACGACGTACGGCTGACGGTCGACGACGGGGGAGAACTGCGCTGGCTGCCCGAGCAGTTGATCTCCGCCCGGGGCAGCGATCTGCACGTCACCACCCGCGTCGACCTGGCGCCGACGGCCCGGCTCGTGCTGCGCGAGGAGCAGGTGCTCGGACGCGCGGGCGAGGAACCCGGACGTCTCACCAGCCGTCTCGCAGTACGGATCGCCGGGCGTACCGTGCTCGACCAGGAACTGAGCTGCGGGCCCGGCGCGCCGGGTGGCTGGGACGGGCCGGCCGTCCTCGGAGGACACCGGGCCGTGGGGCAACTCGTCCTGGTGCGGCCCGAGTACGCTGTCCAGCCGGTCACACCCCGGACGGTGGGCGAGAAAGCCGCCCTCGTCCCGCTCGCCGGTCCGGCAGCCCTGGTGACCGCGGCGGCCCCGGACGCACGGCTGCTGCGCCGGACGCTGGACGAGGCGCTGGCGGAGCTCGGCTGACCCTCCGTCGGGACTCCGCTCAGCGGGACTCCGCGCGCCGGTTATCGGATTGGCAAAGAAGGTCAACGAAGTCTGTTCCCGGGCACCTCGCAGCCGCAAGGATCCTTCCCTACTATTCGCAACGATGTACGGGGAGATCCCACTTGAGGGACATGAGACGTAAGAGCCGTGTGGCGGCGCTCGGTTCGGCCGGCGCCCTCGTCACGGCCACCCTGATAGCCGGCGCGGTGTCGGCGCCCGCGGCGAGCGCGAACAACCGCCAGGGCCAGGACCGCGAGGCGCGCGGCGCGGCGATCGCCGCGGCCCGTGCCGCGAAGGCCGGCATCGACTGGCAGGACTGCCCCGCCGACTGGGGGCTCGCCAAGCCCATCCAGTGCGGCTGGGTCACCGTGCCGGTCGACTACGCGAAGCCCTTCGGCAAGCAGATCAAGCTGGCGGTGGACCGTATCGGGAACACCGGCACCCCGCAGGAGCGCCAGGGCGCGCTCGTGTACAACCCCGGTGGTCCGGGCGGCTCCGGTCTGCGCTTCCCGACCCGCGTCACCAACAAGAGCGCGGTCTGGGTGAACGTGGCGAAGGCCTACGACTTCGTCGGCTTCGACCCGCGCGGCGTCGGCCACTCGGCGCCCATCTCCTGCATCGACCCGCAGGAGTTCGTCAAGGCGCCCAAGGCCGACCCGGTCCCGGACTCCGAGGCCGACAAGCTCGCCCAGCGCAAGCTGGCCCGCGAGTACGCCGACGGCTGCTACGAGCGCAGCGGCGCGATGCTGCCGCACATGACGACCCCGAACACCGCGCGTGACCTGGACGTCATCCGCGCCGCGCTCGGCGAGAAGAAGATCAACTACCTGGGCGTCTCCTACGGCACCTACCTCGGCGCCGTCTACGGCACGCTGTTCCCCGGCCACGTCCGCCGCATGGTCGTCGACAGCGTCGTCAACCCGGCGCGGGACAACATCTGGTACCAGGCCAACCTCAACCAGGACGTCGCCTTCGAGGGCCGCTGGAAGGACTGGGAGGACTGGGTCGCCAAGAACGACGCGGCCTTCCACCTGGGCACCACCCGCGACGCCGTCCAGGCGAAGTGGCTCCAGCTGCGCGCCACCGCCAAGAAGAACCCGATCGGCGGGGTCGTCGGCCCGGCCGAACTGATCGGCTTCTTCCAGAGCGCGCCGTACTACGACTCCGCGTGGGTGCCGATCGCGACGGTGTTCAGCAAGTACGTCGCCGGCGACACCCAGGCCCTGGTCGACGCGGCCGCCCCCGACATGTCGGACACCGCCGGCAACATCGCCTCGGAGAACGGCAACGCCGTCTACACGGCCGTCGAGTGCACCGACGCCAAGTGGCCCACCAGCTGGCAGCGCTGGGACCGGGACAACACGCGGCTCAACAAGGACTACCCGTTCATGACCTGGGCCAACGCGTGGATGAACCTGCCCTGCGCGACCTGGCCGGTCAAGCAGCGGACGCCGGTCGACGTCAAGACCGGCCCGGGCCTGCCGCAGGTCCTGATCGTGCAGTCCACCAACGACGCCGCCACCCCGTACGAGGGCGCCGTCGAGCTGCACAAGCGCTTCAAGGGCTCCCGCCTGATCACCGAGAAGGGCGCCGGCTCGCACGGCGTCACCGGTCTGGTCAACCCGTGCATCAACCCCCGGGTGGACGCCTACCTGCTCACCGGCAAGGTGGACGACGCGGACGTGACCTGCACGCCGCACGCCACGCCGCAGCCGTGACCGGGTGAACACCTGAACACCGAGGGCCGGCCGGGAAAACCGGCCGGCCCTTCCCCGTGCCCGGCGACAGGAGCCGGTGGTCAGCCGAGCGGCGCGCGGGGGAACCTGCGCTCCTTGGCGCCCTGCGCGGCGGCCTGCTCGGCCTTGGCGTCGGCCGCGTACTGGTCGACGTACTCCTGTCCGGACAGTGCCAGGATCGCGTACATGATCTCGTCGGTGACGGCGCGCAGGACCGCCTTCTCGTCCTCCATGCCGAGGTAGCGCGAGAAGTCCAGGGGCTCACCGAAACGGATGGCGACGGGGCGGATGTGCGGGATCACCCGCCCGGGCGGCTGCGCCTCGAAGGTGCCGATCATGGCGCAGGGGACGACCGGCACCCGGGCCTTGAGCGCCATCACCGCCACACCGACCTTGCCCTTGTACAGGCGCCCGTCGTGCGACCGGGTTCCCTCCGGGTAGATGCCGAGCAGTTCCCCCTTGCCGAGCACCCCGAGCCCCTCCCGGATCGCGGCCTGACCGGCCTCCTTGCCGGAGCGGTCGACCGGGATCTGCCCGGCGCTGCGGAAGAAGGCGGCCGTGAGCCGGCCCTTGATGCCCGGCCCGGTGAAGTACTCGGCCTTCGCAAGGAACGTGATGCGCCGTTTGAGGATCGCCGGCATCAGGAAGTGGTCCGAGAAGGACAGGTGGTTGCCGGCGACGATGGCCGGGCCGGACGCCGGCACGTGCTCCAGGCCCTCGATGCGTGGGCGGAATACCAGTCTCAGCAGCGGTCCCAGCAGCACGTACTTGAGCAGGTAGTAGAACAAGGCGTCGCTCCTCACTCGTGCAGATCGGCTCGACCGCCGCGTTCTCGCAGGTCAACCGGCATGTCGTGGGGTGCCAGTGTAGGTGCGTGCACGGGTGGGCGGAACCGGTCCGGTCGTACCCATGCTGACCTAGTGCCCGCGCTTCTGACGGTGCATCAGTGCGGCAATCGGGGTGTCGTTCACGCGGGTGGGGAGGACCGCCGGACCAGGGTGCTGCTACTCGCCGGTAGAGATCAACCTGAACGCGGATCGTGGCGTGATCAGGGGGATGGGTGGCGGACATGGGCCTCTTGCCGCGGTAAACGCTTCGCCCAGGTTCCGGCAACATCTCGCGACAGCGCATTCCGGCCCCGGCCTCTGGGTAACACTGAGCGGCGGAGGGGGGACGAGCGCGGCGGCGCTTGGCCGGCACGCCGTCCCGCGAGGTCGCGCCGTCCTGGGGAAGGCGGCGGGGGGAACGACGGGGGGACGCATGACGCAGTCGCTTCCGGGGCAACGACCTGCCCGGACAAAGAAGTTCACCGGACGCTCGGAGCATCCGGTCGTGATCGTCGGAGCCGGCCCGTACGGGCTGTCGGTCGCCGCGCACCTGCGCGCCGCGGGCGTGCCGTACCGCATCTTCGGCGAGGTGATGGGCAGTTGGCGGCATGCCATGGCGACCGGCATGTTCCTGAAGTCGACGCCGGCCGCCACTGACCTGTCCGCACCCGAACCGGGTGGCCGGCTGGCGGACTTCCGCCTGCTGCACGGCGAGCCCGAGCTGACCGAGCTGACCCCGATCCCGTGCGACGTCTTCGTCCGCTACGGGCTGTGGTTCCAGAAGCGGTACGTCGGTGACGTGGAGCCCGCGCGGGTGGCGGCCGTCGACCGTGCCGCGGCCGGCGACGGCTTCGCGGTACGACTCGACGGCGGACGGGAGTTCACCGCCGCCGCGGTCGTCCTGGCGACCGGCCTGAGCGGACTGGCCCACGTACCCGGGGAACTGCGGCGTCTCGCCCCCGGGGCGCCGGGGCCGCGGACCCTGGTGTCGCACAGCAGCCACCACACCGACCTCTCCCGCTACGGGGGCCGGCGGGTCGCGGTGGTCGGCGGCGGTCAGTCCGCGCTGGAGAGCGCCGCGCTGCTGCACGAGGCCGGCGCCGAGGTGCGGGTGCTGGTCCGCGAGCGCCGGGTGCTGTGGGGCAGCGAGCCGGAACTTGTCCGGCCCTGGACACAGCGGATCGCCCGGCCCGCCTCGCCGCTGGGCACCGGCTGGGCCCTGGCCGCGGTCTGCAGGGCCCCCGGCGGGGTCCGGCGGTTGCCTGCGGCGGCCCGGCTGCTGCTCTTCCGGCGGGCACTGGGACCGTCCGGCGGCTGGTGGCTGCGGGACCGGGTCGAGGGCGTGGTGCCGGTGCACACCGCCTGCCGGGTCACCGGCGCCGAGGTGGTCGGGGACACCGCGCGCCTGCGCGTCACGGGCCCCGGCGCCCACTGCGACACCCTCGAGGCCGACCACGTCCTCGCGGCCACCGGTTACCGGCTGGACCTGGACGCCCTGCCCTTTCTGCGGCCTGCGGTGCGCGACGCGGTGGCGTGCGTACCGGGCTCCAAGGCTCCGGAGCTTTCGAGCGCGTTCGAGTCGTCGGTGCCCGGTCTGTACTTCACCGGCTCGCTGGCGGCGCCGATGTTCGGTCCGATGATGAGGTTCGTGGCGGGCACGGAGTACGCGGCCACGCGCATCGCCCGGCACACCGCTCCGCGGGTCGCCGCGCGCTGAAACGTGCGGTGTCCCGAAGCCGGGTGTCCCGAAGCCGGGTGTCTCGAAGCCCGGTGTCCCGAAGCCGGGTGTCCCGGGGCTCGGCGTTCCGGACGCGCCGCCTGGGAAGGTGCCGCGCCCCCGCCTGCCGAGCCCCGCGTGTGCCGTGCCGCGCGCGCCCGCGCCGCCCCGCGGGGCGGCACCAGCGTGACGAGGGCCTCACCCGGGCGGCGGCGGGTATCGCACGCCGGGAGGCGCGGCTCCGTAGGATGGCCCGCATGACCTCCAGCGCGCGCACCGGCCGTACGGCCCGCCCCGCCCGCTGGACCCTGCTCGTCCTGGCCGTGCTCACGGGCGTGCTCGCGATGCACGTCCTGACGCCGGCCGGCATGCCCTCGTCGGGGCAGCACAGCGAGACGACGACCGTGGAGACCGCCGGTCACCAGGCCATGTCCCGGCACGCCCCCGTGCACCTGCACGGCGATCCCTGCACCCACCTGACCGGCGGTGACCAGGACGGCATGGCCATGCAGCACGCCGGCGGGACCTGCGCCGCGGCCGGTACGTCCACGGCGTACGCGCCGCCCGCACTGCCCGAGGCACTCCTCGTGCCCGGCGGGCCGGCGGCCCCCGCCTCCGCCGGTGCGGCCGTCAGGGCCGCCGAGGGCCGGGCCCCGCCCGACCTGGCCAAGTTGCAGCTCCTGCGGATCTAGAGGCGCCCGCACGCCACCCCGATGCGGGGTGGCGTGCTCCGGTCCGTCTCACCATCCGCCGTACCCGCGTGCCTCACGCGGGCGCTTCAAGGAGCTGTGTTCCTCATGGCATTTCGCCGTTCCCCCGTCCGCCGTTCCCTCATCCGCCGTGCCCTCGTCCGCCGGACCGCGGCGCTGACCGCCGCCGCGACCGCCGCGGTGGTGCTGACCGCCTGCGGCGGCGGCGACTCCTCGTCGTCCGGCCACGCCGGCCACGGCGGCATGGACTCCATGTCCTCCACCCCGTCGGCCGGCGCCAACGGGAAGGGCGGTCACAACGCGCAGGACGTGACGTTCGCACAGGGCATGATCCCGCACCACCGGCAGGCCGTCGCCATGGCCGACCTGGTCCCGTCCCGGGCGAAGTCCCCGCAGGTCAAGGACCTCGCCGCGAAGATCAAGAAGGCGCAGGACCCGGAGATCGACACCATGAGCGGCTGGCTGCGGGCCTGGGGCGCCGAGGTCCCGGCGGGCAGCTCCTCGGGTATGGGGGACATGCCGGGCATGGACCACTCCGGCTCGTCGGGCATGGACCACTCCGGCTCCTCGATGCCCGGCATGATGAGCGACGCCGACATGGGCAAGCTCAAGAAGCTCTCCGGTGACGCCTTCGACAAGGCGTTCCTCCAGATGATGATCGGCCACCACGAGGGCGCCGTCATCATGGCCAAGACGGAGCAGGCCAAGGGGGCTTACGGGGCCGCCACGTCGATGGCCCGCTCGATCGTCACCTCGCAGTCCGCCGAGATCACCGAGATGCACAAGCTGCTCGGCGAGAAGTGACGCGACGGCACCCCTTTTCGCCCGCCTCGGGGCCGTCGGTGTGTCCGGCGGCCCCGAGGCGGCCCAGCGTGGTGCCCCTGGCGGAAGGAGAAACACCGAGTGGGAATACCCCATGGGGGTATATGGTTCTGAGCGGTGAACGTTCGACGAGAAGGGGAGAACGATCATGGACCACTCGGTGCACACCCAGCAGAACCCCGCGCACCAGTCCGAGCACCCCGAACACCACGCTCATCACACCCACCCGGCCCCGACGGCGGCCACCACCTGGCGCGCGGCCGCCCAGGCGACGCTGCACTGCCTCACCGGCTGCGCCATCGGCGAGGTCCTCGGCATGATCATCGGCACCGCCGCCGGCCTGCACAACGCGGCGACCGTCGTGATCTCCATCGCGCTGGCCTTCGTCTTCGGGTACGCGCTGACCATGCGCGGCGTCCTGCGCGCGGGTGTGCCCCTCCGGCAGGCTCTCAAGATCGCCCTGGCCGCGGACACGGTGTCCATCCTGGTGATGGAGCTGATCGACAACACGGTCATGGTCGCAGTGCCGGGCGCCATGGACGCGGGCCTCGCCCAGCCGCTCTTCTGGGCCTCCCTCGCCTTCTCGCTCCTGCTGGCCTTCCTGCTCACCACCCCGGTCAACCGGTGGATGATCGGCCGCGGCAAGGGGCACGCGGTGGTCCACGCCTACCACTGACCCCCCCTGGCGCGGAGAGCGCCGGAAGGCCACCGGGGGGCGCCGGAAGGCCACCGGGGGACGCCCGGCCACGGACGCCCCCCGGCCGCATGTCCCGACCTCCTGCCACCGTCAGGCGGTCAGCACCTTCTCCAGGGAGCCGAGCGCCGAGCGCAGCTCGTCCTCCGTGATGGTCAGCGGCGGCGCCAGCCGGATGGTGGAGCCGTGGGTGTCCTTGGCCAGGACGCCCTCCCGCATCAGACGCTCGCTGACCTCGCGGCCGGTGCCGATGGCCGGGTCGACGTCGACGCCGGCCCACAGGCCGCGGGAGCGGAACCCGACCACGCCCCGGCCGGCCAGCGCGGTCAGCCCGTCGCGCAGGACCGCGCCCAGCTCCGCCGCCCGGCGCTGGAACTCGCCGGTCTCCAGCAGCTCCACCACCGCCGTGCCGACCGCGGCCGCCAGCGGGTTGCCGCCGAAGGTCGAACCGTGCTCCCCGGGCCGCAGCACCCCCAGCACCTCGCGCCGCCCGACGACCGCCGACACCGGCACGATGCCGCCGCCGAGCGCCTTGCCCAGCAGGACGACGTCCGGCGCGACCCCCTCGTGGTCGACGGCGAGCGTGTGCCCGGTACGCCCGAGACCCGACTGGATCTCGTCCGCGAGGAACAGGCAGTTCTTCCGGCGGGTGAGCTCGCGGACACCGGCGAGGTAGCCGTCGCGCGGGACGATGACGCCCGCCTCGCCCTGGATCGGCTCGATCAGCACGGCGGCCGTCGTCTCGTCGATCGCCGCCTCCAGGGCCGCCAGGTCGTCGTAGGGGACGATCCGGAAGCCGGGGGTGAACGGGCCGAATCCCGACCGTGCCGTCTCGTCCGTCGAGAAGCTGACGATCGTCGTCGTACGGCCGTGGAAGTTGTCCGCCGCGACCACGATCGTGGCCTGGTCGGCCGGGACGCCCTTGACCTCGTAGGCCCACTTGCGGGCCAGCTTGATGCCGCTCTCGACCGCCTCGGCGCCGGTGTTCATGGGCAGCACCATGTCCTGCCCGGTGAGCCGGGCGAGCCGCTCCGCGAACTCGGCGAGCCGGTCGTTGTGGAAGGCCCGGGAGGTGAGCGTCAGCCGGTCGAGCTGGCGGTGCGCCGCCTCGACCAGGGCGGGGTGGCGGTGGCCGAAGTTGAGGGCCGAGTAGCCCGCCAGCATGTCGAGGTAGCGGGTGCCCTCGACGTCCTCCACCCAGGCGCCCTCGGCACGGGCCACGACCACGGGCAGCGGGTGGTAGTTGTGGGCGAGGACCGGCTCCTCGGCCCGGATGAGGTCGGCGGACGTACGGGTACGGGCGGGTGCCGTCATGAGCGGATCTCCTGGGTGCAGCACTTGATGCCGCCGCCTGCCTTGTGGAACTCGGACAGGTCGACGGGGACGGGGACGTAGCCGCGCTCGGCGAGCCGGGCGGCGAGGTGCGTCGCGGTGGGCGAGATGAAGACGTGGTGGCCGTCGGAGACGGAGTTCAGGCCGAACGCCATGGCGTCCTCCCGGGTGGCGAGCACCGCGTCCGGGTAGAGCCGGGCGAGCACCTCGCGGCTGCCGGGCGAGAACGCCTCCGGGTAGTAGGCGATGTTGTCGTCGTCGAGGACGAAGAGCGCCGTGTCCAGGTGGTAGAAGTACGGGTCCACCAGGGTCAGGCCGACCACCGGGGCGCCGAGGTACTCCTGCGCCTCGCGGTGCGCCTCGCGCGTGGTCCGGAAGCCGGTGCCGGCGAGGACCCAGCGCCCGGCCGGCACCAGGTCGCCCTCGCCCTCGCACACCGACTCGGGGCGGTAGACGTCGAAGCCGGCCGCCTTGAACCAGGTGTCGTAGGGGAGGGACTCGGGTCGCCGCTCGGGGGCGTGGAAGAGGGAGCCGAAGACGCGGCCGTCGACGACGACCGCGCAGTTCGCGGCGAAGACCATGTCCGGCAGTCCGGGCACGGGTTCCACGGTCTCGACGGTGTGTCCGTGGGCGCGGTAGGCGTCGATCAGCGCCTTCCACTGGACCTGGGCGAGGCCGGCGTCGACGGGACGGCCGGGATCCATCCAGGGGTTGATCGCGTACTGCACGGCGAAGTGTCTGGGTTCGCAGACGAGGTAGCGCCGCCGGCGCTGCACACGGCTCTCGGGCACAGAGGGTTCCCTCCGCTTCCTGGGAGTGACGACTGGGGTCGAGACAACGGTAGAAACGCCCCAGCACGCGCGACAAGCGAGGAGAGCTGCGCGTATGAGCAGGAAAGCTGCGTTCTCGACGGTCTCAGCGCACGTCTGCTGCGTCCCCCGGCGCCGGGTGGCTGGCGCCCGCCTCCGGGCTCTCCGGCAGCAGGTGGGACAGCACCATCACACTGATCGTCTTGCGGATGAACGGCTCCGTCCGGATCCGCTCCAGCACCTCCTCGAAGTGCTCCACGTCCCGCGCCCGCACGTGCAGCAGCGCGTCCGCGCCGCCGGTCACGGTCATCGCCGCCGTGATCTCCGGGTGGTTGCGGACGACCTCGGCGAGGCGCCGGGGCGGAGCCGCGCCCTCGCAGTACACCTCGACGTACGCCTCGGTGCGCCAGCCCAGCGCCGACGGCTTCACCGTGGCCGTGAACCCGGTGATCACACCCGCCTCGCGCAGCCGGTCCACCCGGCGCTTGACCGCCGTCGCCGACAGGCCGATCGCCGCGCCGATCTCGGCGAAACTGGTGCGGGCGTTGGCCATCAGAGCGGTGAGGATCTTCCGGTCGAGCTCGTCGAACGGGGCTTGCCTGCTGTGCATGTCGGCACTGTATCCAGCGGGAACGTCCACGCCCGGACATGGGCAGGCGCACGGATCGCCCTTACACTCCACCTTCATGCTGCGCGCCCTCGCCGTCGACGACGAAAGCCCCTCGCTCGAGGAACTGCTCTACCTCCTGGACACCGACCCCCGCATCGGCAGCGTCGAGGGCGCCGGCGACGCGACCGAGGCACTGCGCCGGATCAACCGCGCCCTCCAGTCCGGTCCCGGCGGACCCGACGCGATCGACGTGGTCTTCCTCGACATCCACCTGCCCGGACTCGACGGGCTCGACCTGGCCCGGCTGCTGACCGGGTTCGCCGAGCCGCCGCTGATCGTGTTCGTCACCGCTCACGAGGACTTCGCGGTTCAGGCCTTCGACCTCAAGGCCGTCGACTACGTGCTCAAGCCGGTCCGCAAGGAGCGGCTCGCGGAGGCCGTGCGGCGGGCGGCCCATCTGCGCGACACCGCCCCCCGGATCCCGGTGAGCGAGCCGGACCCCGACCACGTGCCCGTCGAACTCGGCGGCGTCACCCGCTTCGTCGCCGTCGACGACATCACCCATGTCGAGGCGCGCGGCGACTACGCCCGGCTGCACACCGGCAAGGGCAGCCACCTCGTGCGCATCCCGCTGTCCACGCTGGAGGAGCGCTGGCGCTCCCGCGGCTTCGTCCGCATCCACCGCCGCCACCTGGTCGCCCTGCGCCACATCGGCGAGCTCCGCCTGGACGCGGGCGCGGTGAGCGTGCTCGTCGGCGCGGAGGAACTCCAGGTCAGCCGCCGCCACGCCCGCGAACTGCGGGAGCTGCTGATGCGCCGGACCGCACGTTAGGGGGATGCCGCACATGCCGCAGGACGCCACCGGACGCCGCGTCGTCGTCACCGGCCCGGCCCGCCGCACCCGCCGGGTCCCCGGCCAGTACCGCCCGCGCACCGAGATCGACGAGCAGACCACCCTCGGCCACACCTACGTCCGCTCCCTGATGCGCTCCCAACTGCGGGCCGGGCTCGCCGTGTTCACCGTGCTCGTACTGCTCGTCGGCCCGCTGCCGCTGGTCTTCGCGGCCGCCCCGGACGCCCGCCGCCTGCGCTGGGTCGTGCTCGGCTTCTGCCTCTACGCCCCGCTGGTGCTGCTCGCCCGCTGGTACGTGCGCCGCGCGGAGCGCAACGAACGCGACTTCGTGCGCCTGGTCGAGGACCGCTGAGGGGGCCACACAGCACCGTGCACTCCGGATACGCCGTCCCCGCCGTCGCCCTCGTCGTCGTCGCCACCGTCCTCGTCGGCGCCTTCGGGCTGCGCGTCTCGCGCACCACCTCCGACTTCTACGTCGCCTCCCGCACCGTCGGACCGCGCCTGAACGCGGCTGCCATCAGCGGCGAGTACCTCTCCGCCGCCTCCTTCCTCGGCATCGCCGGCCTGGTGCTCGTCCAGGGCCCGGACATGCTCTGGTACCCGGTCGGCTACACGGCCGGCTATCTGGTCCTGCTCCTGTTCGTCGCCGCCCCGCTGCGTCGCTCCGGCGCCTACACGCTGCCCGACTTCGCCGAGGCCCGGCTCGGCTCGCAGGCGGTACGACGGCTCGCGGGCGCCTTCGTCGTGGGCGTCGGCTGGCTCTACCTGCTGCCGCAGCTCCAGGGGGCGGGGCTGACGCTGACGGTGCTCACCGGCGCGCCCGACGCGCTCGGCGGAGTGATCGTCGCCGTCGTGGTGGTGGCGACCGTCGCCGCGGGCGGCATGCGCAGCGTCACCTTCGTCCAGGCCTTCCAGTACTGGCTGAAACTGACCGCCCTGCTCGTCCCCGCCCTCTTCCTCGTCCTCGCCTGGCAGCACGACGGCGCGCCCCGTCACGTGTTCGACGAACCGCCCGCCTTCCGCGACCGGCACACCGTCCGCGTCGCCGACACCCTCGACCTGCGCCTGGAGCGGCCCCTGACCGTCACCGTGCGCGGCACCGTCGACGGCCACGGCCACGACGGGCGGCCGGTGCGCCTGGCCGCCGGGGTCCACCACGTCGAGCGCGGCACCCGCCTCACCTTCGCCAAGGACTCCCGCGTCCCGCAGACGGGGCTCGGCACCGACGGCGGAATGTCGACCTCGCTGGCCGCCGGCCGCCAGGAACGCCCGCTGTACGCCACGTACGGACTGATCCTCGCCACCTTCCTCGGCACCATGGGCCTGCCGCACGTCGTCGTCCGCTTCTACACCAGCCCGCACGGGGTCGCCGCCCGCCGCACCACGGTCGCCGTCCTCGGCCTGGTCGGCGGCTTCTACCTGCTGCCGCCCGTGTACGGCGCCCTGGGCCGCCTCTACGCCCCCGAACTCGCCCTCACCCCGGACGCCGACGCCGCCGTCCTGCTCCTGCCCGACCGGCTGATCGGCGGCCTCGGCGGCGACCTGCTGGGCGCGCTGGTCGCGGGCGGCGCCTTCGCCGCGTTCCTGTCGACCGCCTCCGGACTGACCATGGCGGTGGCCGGGGTGCTCACCCAGGACGTCCTGCCCTCGCGCGGCGTACGCCACTTCCGGCTCGGCACGGTGCTCGCCATGGCCGTGCCCCTCGCCGCGAGCGTCCTCGTCGGCGGACTGCCCGTCGCCGACGCAGTCGGGCTCGCCTTCGCGGTGTCCGCCTCGTCCTTCTGCCCGCTGCTCGTCCTCGGCATCTGGTGGCGCCGCCTCACCCCGCCCGGCGCGGCCGCCGGGATGCTGGTGGGCGGCGGCTCCGCGCTGGTCGCCGTGGCCGCGACCATGGCGGGCCTGCCCGGCGCCGGTCCGCTGCACGCGCTGCTGGCCTGGCCCGCCCTGTGGTCGGTACCGCTGGGCTTCCTCACCATGATGCTGGTGTCCCTGGCCACGCCGGGCCGGGTGCCCGCCGGGACCGCGGCGATCCTCGCCCTGTTCCACCTGCCCGAACAGCTGCGGGCGGAGGTGAAGGCGTGAGCGGTTTCCTCGCCGGGCTCTGCGTGGCCGTCCTGCCGCTGCTGGCCGCCGGGTTCTGGCTCGGGCGGCGCACCGCCCGCCCGGAGAGCCTCGGCGGCCTCGGCACCCCTCTCGAGCACGCCACCTTCCAGACCCTGCACACCGCCTCCCTCGCCGCGCCCCCGCTGCGCGCGGGACTGACGGAGGAGACCGCCCGCAAGTCGGCCCGCCGCCTGCGCACGCTGCTCGGCACCGACGCCCTCTGCCTCGCGGACGACCAGCGGGTCCTGGTCTGGGACGGGGTGGGCGCGCACCACCGCGGCGAGATCGCGGAGCGCCTCGCGGGCCCCCTGGAGACCGGGCGCGGCGAGGCGTTCCGGCTCACCTGCGAGACACCGGACTGCCCGTTGCGCTGGGCCGTCGTCGCCCCGCTCACCGTCGACGACCGGGTGCACGGCGCCCTCGTCGCCTGCGCGCCCCGAGAGTCCGCCGTGCTGGTCCGGGCCGCGGCCGAGGTCGCCCGCTGGGTCTCCGTCCAACTGGAGCTCGCCGACCTCGACCGCTCCCGCACCCGGCTCATCGAGGCCGAGATCAAGGCCCTGCGCGCCCAGATCTCCCCGCACTTCATCTTCAACTCGCTGGCGGTGATCGCCTCGTTCGTCCGCACCGACCCCGAGCGGGCCCGGGAGCTGCTGCTGGAGTTCGCCGACTTCACCCGCTACTCGTTCCGCCGGCACGGCGACTTCACCACCCTGGCCGACGAGCTCCACGCCATCGAGCACTACCTCGCGCTGGTCCGGGCACGCTTCGGCGACCGCCTCGCCGTGACCCTCCAGATCGCCCCCGAGGTGCTCCCGGTGGCGCTGCCCTTCCTGTGCCTGCAGCCGCTCGTCGAGAACGCCGTCAAGCACGGCCTGGAGGGCAGGACCGACACCTGCCGCATCCGGATCACCGCGCAGGACGCCGGCGCCGAGGCGCTCGTCGTCATCGAGGACGACGGTGCGGGCATGGACCCCGGCGTGCTGCGCCGCATCCTGTCCGGCGAGGTCAGCCCCTCCGGCGGCATCGGTCTGTCCAACGTCGACGACCGGATCCGCCAGGTCTACGGCGACGACCACGGCCTCGTCCTCGAGACCGCGCCGGGGGCGGGCATGAAGATCACCGTCCGGCTGCCCAAGTACCAGCCTGGGGTGCACTCCGCCGGGCGCCCCTCCGGGCAGTGACCGTCAGGCGCGCCGGGACGCGACCAGCGCGAGGGTGATCAGGCCCAGCACGACCCAGCCGAACCACAGCCAGCCGTTGCTGCCCAGCGCCACCGTGTACGCCGTCACCGCGACGAGCGCGCCGACGGTGAGCGCTCCCATCGTCTTCGTGGAACCGTCCGTGGAACCGGGCATCGCGACACCCTCCTCATGGTCCGACCCCACCATGGTGCCCCGTCCGCCGCCCGGCGGCTCGATCCGCGCGGTGCCCTTCCGTCACGCGGCGGCCCGATCCGCGCGGCCGCCTTCCGTCTCGCGGCTGCGCGGCCGGTCAGTTCCCGCGGGCGTTGAGCGAGGCCAGATAGGCGTTGTACGCCTCCAGCTCCTTGTCGCCGTCGCGGTCCGCGGCCCGGTCCTTGCGCCGGGCCTGCCGCTGCTCGGAGCGGTACCACTGGAACAGCAGCGCGAGCAGCACCAGCACGGACGGGATCTCGCTGAACGCCCAGGCGATGCCGCCGGCCGCGTTCTGGTCGGAGAGCGGGTCGATGCCGAGCGAGGCGGGCGGGTGCAGGAAGGTGCCGACCATGGGGGTGGTGGCCATCATGAGTGCGATGCCGAAGAACGCGTGGAACGGCATCCCCGCGAACAGCTCCAGCATCCGCATGAGGTAGCCCGGCCGGTTGGGGCCCGGGTCGACGCCCATGATCGGCCAGAAGAAGACCACGCCGACGGCGAGGAAGTGCACCATCATCCCGACGTGCCCCGCCTTCGAGCCCATCAGGAAGTCGAACAGCGGCGTGAAGTACAGGGCGTACAGACTCGCGATGAACATCGGGATGGTGAACGCGGGGTGGGTGACGATTCGCAGGTAGCGGCTGTGCAGCAGGGCCAGCAGCACCTCGCGCGGCCCCTTGCGGCCCCGGCCCGCCACCGGCAGTGCGCGCAGCGCCAGGGTGACCGGCGCGCCGAGCAGGATCAGGATCGGCGACAGCATGCTGATGACCATGTGCTGGACCATGTGCACGCTGAACATGACCATGCCGTAGTCGTTCAGCCGGGTGCACATCATCAGGCCCACGGTCAGCACCCCGGTGACGAAGGCGGCCGTCCGGCCCACCGGCCAGGAGTCCCCGCGCCGCCGCAGCCGCACCACGCCCCAGGCGTACAGACCCAGCCCGAGCAGGCAGGCGACGAGGAAGAACGGGTCCGCCGACCACGCGAGAGAGCGCGCCAGCGTGAACGGCGGCAGATCCATCGTCATGCCGTGCCCGCTGTGATCCATCCGCCGGCTCCTGATTCGTGGGGGTTGTGCACGTCTGTCCGCACCAGACTAGAACCGCCCCCGGTCACGACTGCGACCGGGGGCGGTGCAATGGACCGGGGGCGGTGGGACACCCTCAGGGGGCGGGGTCAGAGCACGCACTCCGCCTCGTCGTACCGCTCCTGTGGCACCGTCTTCAGCGTCTCCACGGCCTTCGCCAGCGGCACCATCACGATGTCGGTGCCGCGCAGCGCGGTCATGTGACCGAACTCGCCCCGGTGCACGGCCTCCACCGCGTGCCAGCCGAACCGGGTCGCCAGCACCCGGTCGTACGCCGTGGGCGTCCCGCCGCGCTGCACGTGCCCGAGGATGACCGGGCGCGCCTCCTTGCCCAGCCGCTCCTCCAGCTCGACGGAGAGCTGGCGGGCGATCCCGGCGAACCGCTCGTGGCCGTAGACGTCCTTGCCGCCCTCGTCGAACTCCATGCCGCCGGCCTTCGGCTTGGCGCCCTCCGCGGCGACGACGATGGCGAACCGCTTGCCCGCCTCGAAACGCTCGCCGACCTTGCGCGTCAACTCGTCGATGTCGAAGGGCCGTTCCGGGACGACGACGGCGTGCGCGCCGGCCGCCATGCCGGAGTGCAGCGCGATCCAGCCGGTGTGGCGGCCCATGACCTCCACGATCAGCACCCGCTGGTGGGACTCGGCGGTGGTCTTGAGGCGGTCCAGGGCCTCGGTGGCGACGGTCACGGCCGTGTCGAAGCCGAAGGTGACGTCCGTGACGGCGATGTCGTTGTCGATGGTCTTCGGCACCCCGACGATGGGGAGACCGCTGTCCGACAGCAGCCGGGCCGCCTTGAGCGTGCCCTCGCCGCCGATCGGGATGATCGCGTCGAGCCCGAGCTCCTCGACATGGCCCCTGGCCCGCTCCACGCCGTCCCGCAGGTGCTCGGGTCGGACCCGGGAGGAGCCGAGGATGGTGCCGCCGCGGGCGAGGATGCCGCCCACCGCGTCGAGGTCGAGCTTGAGGTAGTCGCACTCCAGGAGGCCTTTCCAGCCGTCGCGGAAGCCGATGACCTCGTCGCCGTGGTCGACGACGGCACGGTGCACGACGGACCGGATGACGGCGTTCAGGCCGGGGCAGTCGCCGCCGGACGTGAGGACACCAATGCGCATAGCCCGAACAACCTTCTCAACGTGGGCGCGGGGACCGGACCACGTTGTCCGGCTCGATCCCCGCCACCCTAGCGGCACCGGGGGCAGGGGCAGCACCGTGCGTCCGCCTGCTGGACGGGCCCGCTCACCTGTGCGGAAGGGCTGTCAGAAGGGCCCGCTCACCTGTGCGGAGACGCTGTCAGACGGGCTGGTGAGACCGAGTGGGGGAGCACATGGACGAGCCGGCGCGGCCGGGCCGAAGCCGCGCCGGCTCGCCGTCGCTACGCGGGCTGCTGCGCCGCTGCGATGCGCTCGTCGCGCAGCGCCTCGTACCAGCGGTCGTCGATCGGCGGCAGCGCGTTGACGTCGAGCGCCAGCTTCAGCAGCAGGTCGGCGATCTGCGGGTTGCGGGCGAGGACCGGCCCGTGCATGTACGTGCCGAAGACCGTGCCGTTGTACGCGCCCTCCGTGCCGTCCCCGGTGCCGTTGCCCTTGCCGATGCGGGTCCGCGCGAAGGGGCGGGCGGTCGAGCCGAGGTGGGTGACGCCCTGGTGGTTCTCGAAGCCGGTCAGCGGGGGCAGGCCGAGCTGCGGGTCGATGTCGGCCAGTACGTCACCGACGCACCGCTCGCCCTCCCCGCGCACCGAGACCACGTCGAGCAGGCCGAGGCCCGGCTCGCGCTGACCGAGGTCGTTGATGAACTCGTGGCCGAGGATCTGGTAGCCGGCGCACACGGAGAAGACGATCGCGCCGTTCTGCACCGCACGCTGGAGGTGCCCGTCGCGGCGCAGCCGCTCGGCCGCGAGCCGCTGCGGACGGTCCTCGCCGCCGCCGATCAGGTAGATGTCGCCGGAGGTCGGGATCGGCTGGTCGCTGCGCACGTCGAGCCGGGCCACCTCCAGGCCGCGCTGCCGGGCCCGGCGCTCCACCACGAGGGCGTTGCCCTGGTCGCCGTAGGTGCTCAGCAGGTCCGGGTAGATCCACACCAGCCGCAGTTGGTTGTCGCTCATGAAGTGATCGTCCTTCGTGGTCAGTTGCCGACGCGGCGGCGCAGGTCCTGGAACGCGGTGTAGTTCGCGATGACCTCGATGCGGCCCGGGGGGGCCTGCTGGACGGCCTGGTCGAGGTTCTCGCAGACCTGGAAGTGCTGGTTCGCCACCTCCAGGCGCACCGCGAGGTCCAGCTTCCGGTCGCCGATCACGAAGATGGGGTGGCCGGTCAGCCGCGTGTAGTCGACGTCCCACAGCCAGGAGGTGTCGGTGCCGTCGGCACCGCGCGCGTTCACGGAGAGGATCACCGGGGTGGGCGGCGGGTCGATCAGGGAGAACGTCTCCAGCCAGCCGGCCGGGTTCTTCGCCAGCAGCAGGCGCAGGTCGCGCTGCATGAACTGCACGACGTCGTAGCGTCCGGCCACGGCCTGCACCTGGTACATCCGCTCCAGCGCGACCTGCGGCGGCACCCCGAAGACGGCGGCCACGGCGGCCGAGGAGGCGGCGTTGGCCTTGTTGGCCCGGCCCGGCAGCTGCAGGTGGATCGGCCAGGCCGAACCGTGCGGGTCGAGGACGTGGTCGCCGGAGAGCGCCCAGCTCGGCGTGGGCCGGCGGAAGCCGCACTGGCTGCAGAACCAGTCCTCGCCCGGACGCTGCATCACACCGCCGCAGGACGGGCAGGACCAGGCGTCGTCCTTCCACATCTGCCCGGCGGCCACCCAGACCACGTTGGGGGAGGAGGAGGCGGCCCACACCACCAGCGGGTCGTCGCAGTTGGCGACGACCACGGCCTTGGACCCGGACAGTCCCTCGCGCCAGTGCTCGGCGAGCATCCGGGTCTCGGCGGCGCGGTCGAGCTGGTCGCGGGAGAGGTTCAGCAGCGCGATGCACTTGGGGGAGGTGTCCCGGGCCACACCGGCGAGGTACTTCTCGTCGACCTCGATCACGCCGAACTTCGCGTCCGAGCCGCCCGCGAGGGCCGAGGTGATGCCCGCGGGCATGTTGGCCCCGAGTGCGTTGGAGACCACCGGGCCCGCGGCCCGCAGCGCCTCGGCGATGAGCCGGGTCGTCGTGGTCTTGCCGTTGGTCGCCGAGACCAGGACCACGTCCAGGTGCTGGGCCAGACGGGCGAGCAGGTCGGGGTCGAGCCTGAGGGCCACCTTGCCCCCGATCACCGAACCGCTCCCGCGCCCCGCGGCGCGCGATGCCGCAGCGACCGCCTTGCCCGCGGTCACGGCCAGCTTGGCCCGCGGCGAGAGCGGGTCCGAGTTGCCTGCCATCAGTTCTCGATCCTCCTTGCGTACGCGCCGCGCCTGAAAAGCCATTCGGCAACGTGGTGTGGACCTCAGCCTATCGAGATCCCTTCGCACTCCCGAACCCCGGCACCGCAGCGGCACCCGCGCGCCCTTCGCGCGTCCGACAGGACCGTACCCTTGCCGCCATGCGACACGGCTCGATCCCGGGCGCCCGCGGGCGCGTCCGGCCCCTCACCCTGCTCCAGGACGCGGTGCTGCGCGAGCCCTGCCGGGAGGTCACCGACTTCGGTCCCGAACTGGCACGGCTCGTGGAGGACTTGTTCGCGACGATGTACGCGGCGCGGGGGGTGGGACTGGCCGCGAACCAGATCGGCGAGTCCTTGCGGGTGTTCGTCTTCGACTGCCCGGACGACGAGGACGTCCGGCACCTCGGGCACGTGGTCAACCCGCGGCTGGTGGAGGCGGACGGCGTGGTGGTCCGCGGCCCGGAGGGCTGTCTGTCCCTGCCGGGCCTGGAGGCGGGCACCGAGCGCTACGACCACGCGGTCGTCGAGGGCCGGACGGTGACCGGGGAGCCGGTCACCGTGCACGGCACGGGGTTCTTCGCGCGGTGCCTGCAGCACGAGTGCGACCACCTGGAGGGGATGGTGTACGCCGACCGTCTGGAGGGCCGGCGCCGGCGCCGTCTGATGCGCCAGGTGGGGCGGGCCTCCTGGCACCGGTGAGGTCGGCGGCCCGGGGGGCGGGGCCGCACGCCGGGCGGCTCCGGTGCCCGGCGGCGCCGCGCGGGCACGGTCGGCCCTGCCGGCGTTGCCGGCTTTCCGTACGCCGTGGTGGCCCGCCTTCGTCCGGGCCCGCGGCCGGGGCGCCTGCGCCGGAGTCCCGGCCGACGGCCGGGCGGGCGCAGGGATCCCCGCCCGCCGCCCCGCGGCGGATGTCAGAAGCCCGGGCCGCCCATCTTGTCCCCGGCGGCCGCGAGGCGGCCCCACAGCAGGTCGGCCAGGCTGCGCACCAGCTCCGCCCGGGAGCACGGGCGCTCGCCCAGCCACCAGTCGCCCGCCGCGTGCATCATGCCGACGATCCCGTGGCCCCAGACCCGGGCGAGCCGCTGGCTGCCCGGTCCGAGGTCCAGCCGGTCCTCGATCACCTGGGCCAGCTCCTCGCCCATCCGGCGCAGCAGGGGAGCCGAGTGCTTGCCGACGTCGAAGCCCTGGTCGCCGCCCTGGCCGCCCTCCGCCGGGTGCATCAGGAACCGGTACACCTGGGGGCGTGCCTCGATGGCGGCGAGGTAGGTGTCGAGCGTCGCCTCCACCCGCTCGCGGCGCTCCGCCGGGGCGTCCAGCGCCGCCCGCAGCGAGTCGAGGAGCGCGTCCGTGTGGCGCTTGGCGAGGGCCGCGTACAGTCCCCCCTTGTCGCCGAAGTGGCGGTAGAGGATCGGTTTGGTGATGCCGGCCTCGGCCGCGATGGCGTTCATCGAGGCTTGCGGGCCGTCGCGCAGCACCACCCGGTCGGCGGCCTCCAGCAGCTCGCGCCGTCGGCGGTCGGCGGACCGCTGCTGATCGGTCCGCTGCGTGGTGTCCATGAGCTCTCCCCACCCGTGCTGAATCGGTGACGCCTGCGCAAAGTAACACTGACCGCGCCGGGGACCTCGAACGGGCTGCCGAGGAGACCCCGGGAGTTGACTTTTCCTACTCATCGGTAACAGACTCGGGTTACCGCAAGTAACATGCACGAATGCGCCACTGGAGGGGACATGGCCGAGTTCACCATGGAGCTCAACGACGAACAGAAGGAGGTCCGGGACTGGCTCCACGGCTTCGCCGCCGACGTGATCCGCCCCGCGGCCGCCGAATGGGACGAGCGTGAGGAGACTCCCTGGCCGGTCATCCAGGAGGCGGCCAAGGTCGGCATCTACTCCCTCGACTTCTACGCCCAGCAGTACTTCGACTCCACCGGCCTCGGCATCCCGATGGCCATGGAGGAGCTCTTCTGGGGGGACGCGGGCATCGCCCTGTCCATCGTCGGCACCGGCCTCGCCGCCGTGGGCGTGCTCGCCAACGGCACCGAGGAGCAGATCGGCACCTGGATCCCCCAGATGTACGGCGACGCGAACGACGTCAAGGTCGCCGCCTTCTGCTCCTCCGAGCCCGACGCCGGCTCCGACGTGGCCTCCCTGCGCACCCGCGCGGTCTACGACGAGGCCAAGGACGAGTGGGTGCTCAACGGCACCAAGACCTGGGCCACCAACGGCGGCATAGCCAACGTCCACGTCGTCGTCGCCCTGGTGGACCCGGAGCTGGGCTCCAAGGGCCACGCCTCCTTCATCGTCCCGCCGAACACGCCGGGGCTGTCCCAGGGCCAGAAGTTCAAGAAGCACGGCATCCGCGCCTCGCACACCGCCGAGGTGATCCTCGACAACGTGCGCGTCCCCGGCTCCTGCCTGCTCGGCGGCAAGGAGAAACTCGACGAGCGCCTCGCCCGGGCCCGCGAGCGGGCCAGGAAGGGCGGCGAGCGCGTCAAGAACGCGGCCATGGCCACCTTCGAGGCGAGCCGTCCCGCGGTCGGCGCGATGGCGGTGGGCACCGCCCGGGCCGCCTACGAGGTCGCCCTCGACTACGCGAGGACGCGTGAGCAGTTCGGCCGCCCGATCATCGACAACCAGGGCGTGGCCTTCCAGCTCGCCGACATGCGCACGCAGATCGACGCGGCCCGGCTGCTGGTGTGGCGGGCCTCCTGGATGGCGGTCAACGGCAAACCGTTCACGGCCGCCGAGGGCTCGATGTCCAAGCTGTTCGCCAGCGAGACCGCGAAGAAGGTCACCGCCCAGGCGATCCAGATCCTGGGCGGCAACGGCTACACCCGGGAGTACCCGGTGGAGCGGATGCACCGCGACGCGGCCATCTACACCATCTTCGAGGGCACCAGCGAGATCCAGCGCCTGGTGATCGCCCGGACGCTCGCCGGCATGCCGATCCGGTAGGCGCCCGCCCCGGCGCCCCTTCCGGCCGGGAGGGGCGCCGGGGCTTCACCGGTGCTTCAGCGGGGTGAGCTGCTCGATGTCGTAGCGCTTCCTGAGCTCCTCGATCGCCGCGTGGTCCGGCGGGCCCCCGGCGCCCAGGATCTCCAGCAGCTCCTCGAAGTACCGCTCGTGGTCGGGCGGCGGGGAGGCCTGGAAGAACATCCTGGCCGGGGCGTCCGTCGGGTTCGCGAACGCGTGGGGGCAGCCGGGCGGTACGACGATCACCGTGCCCGGCGTCGCCCGCACCACGCGGTGGCCCGAACGGGACTCCCATCTCTGCCAGTTGTCGGGAGTGCGGATCCGCGGCTCGAAGGCGAGCACGTCCAGCTCGCCCTCGAGCACGTAGAACAACTCCTCGCTGCGCGCGTGCACATGGGCGCCGACGTCGAACCCGGGCGGCACGTCCACCTCGAAGGTGGAGGCGATCCGCGAGTGCGAGCCGGTGACCTTGAACGTCACGCGCTGGGCGGGCGTCTCGACGACGCGGCCGTGTCCAGGCGGCACCAGCAGTCCTTCGGACGCGGTCATCGCGGCCTCACCAGGTCACGGGCAGAGCCTCGGGTCCGCGGATCAACGCGCCCTTCCTGAAGGGCACCTCGTCCTGCGGCACCGCGAGCTTCAGCCCCGGTACCCGGTCGAGCAGTGCGTCGACCAGCAACTGCGACTCCAGCCTGGCCAGTTGGTTGCCGGGGCAGTAGTGCGGGCCGAAGCCGAACGACACATGCGGATTCGGGCTGCGCGCGAAGTCGACCGTCCCGGGGTCCGGGAAGACCTCCGGGTCGCGGTTCGCGGCCAGGTACGACACGTACACCGCGTCGCCCGCCCGGATCCGCACGTCCTTGATCTCCACGTCCTCCAGGGCGATCCGGGACAGCCCGACCGCGTTGCGGTGCGGGATGTACCGCAGCAGCTCGTCGATGGCCTGCGGGCGGATCTCCGGCTCGGCGCGCAGCCGTTCGGCCAGCTCCGGCCTGGTCAGCAGGATGTAGAACATCTGGCCGCTGTTGTTGGTGACCGCCTCGCCGCCGATCTGCAGCAGTACCGCCAGTCCGACGGCCTCCGCGAGCGTGATCTCCTCGCGGCCCACGGCGGCGCCGAGCAGCGAGGCGACGTCCTCGTCCGCGCTGTCCGCGCGCGAGCCGATGAGATCCGTGAAGTAGGCGCCCATCTCCTCCTTGGCCTTCTCGCTGACGGCGGCTCCGTGCGCGGAGGACAGGATCAGCTGGGTCCAGGTGTGCATGGCGTGCCGGTCGCCGGCCGGGACCCCCATCAGCGCGCAGATCACCGCGATGGGGAAGGGGCTGAGCACCGCCTCGGTGAGGTCGGCGGGCGGCCCGTCCTGGAGGAGTTCGTCGACCAGCTCGTCGAGCACGCGCCGGGCGTCGTCCCGCACCCGCTCCACGCCGCGCGCCGTGAAGGCGGGGGCGACCGAGCGGCGCAGCCGGGTGTGGTCCGGCGGGTCCAGGAAGCCGACCGCGCCGCGCGAGGGGATGAAGTGCGGGGCGAGCCGGGTGACCCGACGGTCCATGACCGCCTGGCGACCGAAGCGGGGGTCGTTGGTGACCATCCGCACGTCGTCCATGCGGGTCACCAGCCACGCCCAGCCCTCGCCGTTGGGCAGTCTGATGCGGGTGACCGGGCCGTCCTCCATCAACTCGGTGAGGACAGGGTCGAAGTCGACCCCCGGCAGGTCGACCGCCGGCCAGTGCCGGACGGGCGGCAGGGTCTGGGTGAGAGTCTCTTCGGTCATCGGGCGTCCCCGTCCTGCCAGCGGCCCAGGGTCATCTCCGCGGTGATGCCGGGGCCGAAGCCGGCCATCAGCCCGCGCGCCCGGTGCTCGGTGCCGCCCTCGTCGAACAGCCGGCGCAGCGCGTCCAGCACGACGGCGCTGGCGATGTTGCCGTACTCGGTGAGCGTGGCCCGGCTGAAGCGGAAAGCGTGCGGATCGACCTTCAGGAACTTGCTGAGGTCGTCCAGGATGCGGGGACCGCCCGCGTGGATGACGTAGAAGTCCAGGTCGGAGGCGTCCCATTCGTGCAGTCCGGCCAAGTCCTGGAGGGCTGGGGCGAGCGGCTCCATCGTGGTGGGCACCCGCTTGTCCAGCAGGAAGTGGAAGCCGGTCGCCCGGACGTCGTACGCGATCCAGTCCTCGGTCTTGGGGATCAGGTACGAGCCGTTGCGCTCCAGCCGGACGCCGGTGCCGCCGGTGCCGCGGACCACGGCGGCCGCGATGCCGTCGCCGAACAGCCCGTTGGAGAGCAGGGAGCCGACACCGAGGTCGGTGGGCTGGTAGCACAGCGAGCAGAACTCGCAGGCCACGATGAGCGCGTTGGCGTCCGGGTACGCCGTGCAGAAGTCGTGGGCCCGGTTGATCGCCGCGCCGCCGGCCGCACAGCCCAGCTGGGCTATGGGTATCTGCCGCGTGGTGCTGTCGAAGTCCATCTCGTTGATCAG
This sequence comes from Streptomyces sp. NPDC014864, assembly GCF_043081525.1. Lineage (NCBI taxonomy): Bacteria > Bacillati > Actinomycetota > Actinomycetes > Kitasatosporales > Streptomycetaceae > Streptomyces > Streptomyces sp. NPDC014864. Next base: position 267,657 of record NZ_JBIBWT010000007.1, on the reverse strand, counting down.
CCACGCCGTGAGCGAGGGCATCATGAAGCCCGTGCACGAGACGTAGATGATGACATCGATGTCGGTGGTGAGGAGCTCGGCGTCGTCGAGCGCGCGCTGGATCACCGCCGGCACGCGCGCCTTGGCCTCCTGCTCGTAGAGCTTGTTGCGTTCCTCGAAGCCCGGGTGCTTGAGGGTCTCCTCGATGGGCTGCACGATGTGCCGGGTGCGCACACCGGTGTTCTCGATCAGCCGGAGGGCCAGGGGGAGTTGCGGGTGGTCCGCGTGGCGGGAGCGTGCGAGCTCCAGCGTCTCCTCCATCGTGATCACGTGCTCTGGAACGGACACCGCGGGTCTGCACAAAGTCGCCATGAGCCGTGCCTGCTTTCGCCTTCCGGAAGGGCGGTAGCCCCCCGGTCAGAGGGTGGTGCACCCAGAAGGGTGGTCCACCCACGATCACCCGGGAGAGCGAAGATCTCGCGCCGGACTACTCCGAACCGGGGACACCGGGCAGGACCGGGGAGGCGCCGCGCCGTCGGCCGAACGGGGGACGCGACGGGCCTCTCACCGGCGGCCGCGGCGGACCGCCGGAGACGCGCATGCCGCCCTGAAGCCGCAGGTCGGAGGGATCGCTCGGTGATCGAGTGGCGTTTGCCGGACCGGGACGCCCACGCCGCGCCCGCGCGCGAGCGGAGAACAGAGCGGAAAAGCCGCCTCGCCGCCGCCCGGGGATCCCGGGCGGCATCCGGCGGAACGCCCGGACGGGGGCACGGGACGGGGCCCTACCCGTTGGTCCCGCTGCTGTGCGCGATGCAGGCCACGTCGATCCGGTCGGCCAGCTTCGCCAGTTCGATGGTCAACGCGGCCACCGTGTCCTCGTCGAGACCCTCCTGGCCGGCCTCCACCAGCCGCAGCCACCGCCCGCCCACCGTGCGCAGCAGCTTGCTCACATCGGCCGCGGTCACCTGCAAGGTACCGCGGTCGTCGACGATCAGTGGGAGAGTCACTTCGCGGTTCACAAAGGCGATCGTAGCCGCGGGGGACTCACGCCCCCTGCCATACGGTGGTGATGTTGCAGAACTCGCGGATTCCGTGCCCGGACAGCTCACGCCCGTAGCCGGACCGCTTGATCCCGCCGAAGGGGAAGGCCGGGTGCGAGGCCGTCATCCCGTTGACGAAGACACCGCCCGCCTCCAGGTCCCGCACGAACCGGTCCACCTCGTCCTCGTCCCGCGTCCAGACATTCGAACTCAGGCCGAACGGCGAGTCGTTGGCGATCAGCACCGCCTCGTCGAGATCGGCCGCCCGGTACAGCGTGGCAACCGGTCCGAAGGCCTCCTCGCGGTGAATGCGCATCTCCCGGGTGATGCCGGCCAGAACGGTCGGCGGGTAGAACCAGCCGGTCCGGTCCGGCCGCTCACCGCCGCACAGCACGGTCGCGCCGCTGCGCCGGGCGTCGTCCACCAGCTCCTCCAGATCGGCCCGCCCCTGCTCGCTGGAGAGCGGCCCGACCTCCGTGTCCTCCTGCATCGGATCGCCCATCTTCAGCGCCTTCATGCCCCTCACGAAGCGTTCGGCGAAGGCGTCGTAGACGTCCGTGTGCACGATGAAGCGCTTGGCGGCGATGCACGACTGCCCGTTGTTCTGCACCCGTGCGGTCACCGCGACCTCGGCGGCCCGGTCCAGGTCGGCGGAGGGCATCACGACGAACGGGTCGCTGCCGCCCAGCTCCAGCACCGTCTTCTTGATCATCTCCCCGGCGGTGGACGCGACCGCCCGTCCCGCCGGCTCGCTGCCGGTGAGGGTGGCCGCCTTCACCCGCTCGTCGCGCAGGATGTCGTCGACCGCGGCGGAGCCGATGAGCAGGGTCTGGAAACAGCCCTCGGGGAACCCCGCCCGATGGAACAGGTCCTCCAGGTACAGGGCGGTCTGCGGGACGTTGGAGGCGTGCTTGAGCAGCCCGACGTTCCCGGCCATCAGCGCCGGGGCCGCGAACCGGACGACCTGCCACAGCGGGAAGTTCCAGGGCATCACCGCGAGCACGGGGCCGAGCGGCCGGTAGCGCACGCGAACCCGGGAGGCGCCGGTGTCCGTCACGTCGCGCTCCGCGGGCTCCTCGTCGGCGAGCAGACCCTCGGCGTGCTCGGCGTACCAGCGCATCGCCTTGGCGCACTTCGCGGCCTCCGCGCGGGCCTGCTTGACCGGCTTGCCCATCTCGGTGGTCATGACCCGGCCGATCTCGTCCTGGTCCTCGTCCAGAAGATCGGCGGCCTTGTTCAGCAGGCGGGCGCGCTCGGCGAACGTCGTCGTCCGGTACGTGCGGAACGTGGCCTCGGCGAGCTGGAGCCGGCGCTCGAGCTCCTCCTCGCCCATGGCCTCGTACGTCTTGAGCGTCTCGCCGTTCGCCGGGTTCACCGTCGCGATGGGCATGGCTGACCTCCCTGGGAGCGGGCTGTGGTACGACCTTCGCGCGCCGCGGTGAGGACCGCAACGCGTACACCTCTCGTCAGGGCGAGTGCTCCGCCAGCCGGTCGAGAAACGCCGCCTGGGCCGTGACGATCACCTCGCGGGCCCGGTCAAGGCCGAACCATTCCACCCGGTCCAGCTCCGGGAACTCGGCCGTCCGCCCGGACCGCGGCGGCCACTCCATCCGGAACGTGCCGGGCGTGATCGACGCGGGGTCCAGGTCGGCCTCCACCGCCCAGGCGGTGACGAGCTTGCCGCCGCTCTGCCGGACCTCGCCGAGCGGCACGGCCTCGCCGTCGGGCGGCGGGAGGCCCAGCTCCTCCTCGAACTCGCGGCGTGCGGCCTCCCACGCGGGCTCCTCGGGCGCGTACTCGCCCTTCGGCACGGTCCAGGCCCCCGCGTCGCGCCGAGCGAAGAACGGGCCGCCCATGTGGCCGAGCAGCACCTCCAGGCCGCCCTCACCCCGCCGGAACAGCAGCAGCCCCGCGCTCCGCCGCTGCGGCGCCTCCGGCACGCCGCCCGCCGTGGCACGCCTCCTCATGGCTGCACCCCGGGGTGCGCGGCCAGCACGGTGCCCACCGTGTCCGCCTGGTCGGCAGGTTTGTCCTCGCGGTAGCGCACGACCCGGGCGAAGCGCAGGGTGACGCCGGCCGGGTAGCGCGTGGAGCGCTGCAGACCGTCGTAGGCGATCTCGACGACCAGTTCGGGCCGTACGGTCACCCCCCAGCCGTGCTCGTCCACCGTCAGCTCCCGCAGCCGCTCGGTCTGCCAGGCCAGCATTGCGTCGGTCATGCCCTTGAAGGTCTTGCCGAGCATGGCGAAGCCGCCGTCGGCGGTGCGGGCGCCCAGGTGCAGGTTGGACAGTTTCCCGGTGCGGCGGCCGTGGCCCCACTCGGCGGCCAGGACCACGAGGTCGAGGGTGTGCACGGGCTTGACCTTCAGCCAGGACGCCCCCCGGCGGCCCGCGCTGTAGGGCGCGTCCAGCGCTTTCACGACCACGCCCTCGTGGCCGCGCTCCAGCGTGGCGGCGAGGAACCGCTCGGCCTCGGCGACGTCGTCCGGCCCGGACACCAGGGTGCGCCGCACGCGCAGCGGCTCGGGGACCAGCCGGGCCAGCTCGGCGTGCCGCTCGTCGAACGGCAGGTCGAGCAGGTCGCGGTCGCCGACCGACAGCGCGTCGAAGAAGACGGGCGAGAGGGGGACCGCCGCCGCGGCCGTGGCCACGTCCACGCGGGAGCCGACCCGTCCGGCGGTCTCCTGGAAGGAGCGCGGACGCCCGTCCGGGCCGAAGGCGATGACCTCGCCGTCCAGGACGAACCGCTCGCCGTCGAGCTCCAGCGCGGCCGCGGTCAGTTCGGGCAGCCGGTCGGTGATGTCGTCCAGCGTCCGGGTGTGGATCCGTACGGCGTCGCCGTCCCGGTGGACCTGCACGCGGATGCCGTCGAGCTTCTCCTCCACGGCGCACGCGCCGAGCCTGCCGACCGCCTCGGCCACCGAGGACGCGCTGTGCGCGAGCATCGGCAGCACCGGGCGGCCCACGGTGAGCCGGAACCGGTCCAGGGCCGCGGGGCCGTCCGCCAGCAGGGCCTGGGCCACCGTCTGCAGCGACCCGGCCAGCATCACCGCCCGCCGCACGTCCGCCGGAGGAGCGCCGGTCGCCTGCGCCAGGCCCTCGACGGCGAGGGCGTCCAGGGCACCCTGCCGGACCTCGCCGGTGAGCAGTCCGCGCAGGAACCGCTGCTCGTCCTCGGTGGCCGCGCCCATCAACTCACCGACGATCCGCGACCGTTCGGCCTGCGAGCCGGCGCCGGACACCTTGCCCAGTTCGGTGAGCCGGGCGTCCACCGCGCGCACCGTCAGCGAGGGCTCGGCGGCGGGGGTCACCGGAAGGCCGAGCACCTTCCAGCCGACTCCCAGGCGTCCCTGCGGCAGCCGTCCCGCCAGATACGGGATGACGACGGGCACGTCGTCCGCCTCGGCGTCCCGGAACAGCTCCGCGAGCAGGGCGGTCTTCCGGGACCGCGCCGAGGTGGCGGCGATCTCCCGGGACACCTGGGCCAGTCGGATCAGCAACATGCAGTCAGGGTGCACCGGCGGGCGGTGGTCTACACCCGGGCGGCGGCGCCCGGTCCGGCGTTTCGGGCGGCCACGGCCGCGTCGAGGTCGGCGAGGAGCAGCTCGGCGTTTATCGCCGCGCCGGCGCGGTAGCCGCGGCTCGCCGCGTTCACGACCTGCTCGGCGAAGCCGCTCGCGTTCCCCGCCGCCCACAGACCGGGCACGGTCGTCAGGCCCCGTTCGTCGACGACCGGGTACGCGCCGAACGGTGTCTCGCGCATCCCGGCGCCCAGTCGCACGAGCAGCCCGGTGCGCGGCACGGCACGCGGCGCCACGAACAGCACCTCGCGGCCGTGCACCGTCCCGTCCGCGAGCCGGACCCCGGTGAGCCGACCGCCGTCGGCGACCACCTCTGCTACCGCGCCCGGCACCAGGGCGACGCCGGCCGCCGCGAGTCTGCGCAGGTCTTCGTCGCTCAGCTCCTCCGGCGCGACCTCGTGCAGGAAGAGCGTCACGTCCTTGGACCACTGGGTCACCATCAGCGCCTGGTGCACGCTCATCGGGGTGGTGGCCAGCACGCCGAAGGCCCGGTCGCGCACCTCCCAGCCGTGGCAGTACGGGCAGTGCAGCACCTCGCGGCCGTACCGCTCGGCCAGACCGGGCACCGGCGGCAGCTCGTCCTTCAGGCCCGTCGCGACGACCAGGTGCCGGGCCCGCACGGCGCGCCCGCTCGCCAGGGCCACCGTGAAGTCCCCGTCCCGCCGGACGTCCACCGCCCGGTCCCGGACCAGTTCCACGCCGTACCGCGCGATCTCCTTCCGCCCCACGGCGAGGAACTCGGCGGGCGGCATGCCGTCCCGCGACAGGTAGCCCTGCATGTGCGCGGCGGCCGCGTTGCGGGGCTCGCCCGCGTCGACGACCAGGGTGCGGCGCCGGGCCCGGCCCAGGACCAGCGCGGCGGACAGCCCGGCCGCCCCGCCCCCGAGGACGACGGCGTCGTGACGTCCGGTGGGCTCGGTCGTGATCTGGTCCGTGTGCGGGGACGTGTGCTCGGTCAAGGTGACCACCTCCACGCCCGACGGTCGCCCGCGCGCCTCCATATTGACAAACTCGTTTGCCGAACCTGCAATACGGTGATGAGCACCGACGACGTTCTCGCGGACGTGGGCCCGAGGCTGCGGCGCATGCGGAAGGAGCGGGAGGTGACCCTCGCGGGGCTGTCCGAGGCGACCGGCATCTCCGTCAGCACCCTCTCGCGGCTGGAGTCCGGCCTGCGCAAGCCCAGCCTGGAACTGCTGCTGCCGATCGCGCGGGCCCACCAGGTGCCCCTGGACGAACTGGTCGGCGCCCCGCCGGTCGGTGATCCGCGCGTCCGGTCGAAGCCGATCGTGCGGTTCGGGCGCACCCACTGGCCGCTGACCCGGCAGCCCGGCGGGCTCCAGGCGTTCAAGGTGCTGGAGCCGCAGCGGCGGCAGGAGCCGGACCCGCGCACCCATGAGGGGTACGAGTGGCTCTACGTGCTGTCCGGGCGGCTGCGGCTGGTGCTCGGGGAGCACGACGTGGTGCTGGCGGCGGGGGAGGCCGCCGAGTTCGACACCCGCGTGCCCCACTGGTTCGGGTCGACGGGGGAGGGGCCGGTGGAGTTCCTGAGCCTGTTCGGCCCGCAGGGCGAGCGGATGCACGTACGGGCGCGGCCGTCTCGCTCGTGACGCGCCCGAGCTGGTCCCGGCCGGTGCTTCCCGATGGCGTCATCGCGCGTGGTCCCCGGCGGTGTTTCCCGATGGCCTCCCTGATGGTGTTCCCTGATGGGCAAGCGACCGCTTAGTATGCCCTCGACCCCGGTCAGACGAAGCAGTCCCGTGGAGGCACCGCATGCAGGCATGGCAAGTGCACGAGAACGGCGAGCCGAGCGAGGTGATGCGGCTGGAGGACGTGGAGCCGCCCACGCCGGGCGACGGCCAGGTCCTGCTGAAGGTACGTGCCGCCAACGTCAACTTCCCGGACGCCCTGCTGTGCCGCGGCCAGTACCAGGTCCGGCCGCCGCTGCCCTTCACCCCTGGCGTGGAGATCTGCGGGGAGACCGAGGACGGCCGCCGGGTCATCGCCAACCCGGCGCTGCCGCACGGCGGTTTCGCCGAGTACGTCGTCGCCGACGCCGGGGCCGTGCTGCCCGCGCCCGACGCGCTCGACGACGCCGAGGCCGCCGCCCTGCACATCGGCTACCAGACCGGCTGGTTCGGCCTGCACCGCCGGGCGCACCTCCAGGCCGGTGAGACGCTGCTCGTCCACGCGGCCGCCGGAGGGGTCGGCAGCGCGGCGGTGCAGCTGGGCAAGGCGGCCGGGGCCACGGTCGTCGGCGTCGTGGGCGGCGCCGGCAAGGCCGCCGTCGCCCGCGAGCTGGGCTGCGACGTCGTCATCGACCGGCACGCCGAGGACGTCGTCACCGCCGTGAAGGAGGCCACCGGCGGCCGGGGCGCCGACGTCATCTACGACCCGGTCGGCGGCGCGGCCTACGCCCAGTCCGCCAAGGCCGTCGCCTTCGAGGGCCGCATCGTCGTGGTCGGCTTCGCCAGCGGGACCATCCCCAGCCCGGCGCTCAACCACGCGCTGGTGAAGAACTACGCGATCCTCGGCCTGCACTGGGGCCTGTACAACACCAAGAACCCCAAGCTGATCCAGCACTGCCACGAACAGCTCACCGAACTGGCCGCACAGGGCGCGATCAAGCCGCTGATCAGCGAGCGGGTCCCGCTGAGCGCGGCCGCGAGCGCCGTCCAGCGCGTCGCCGACGGCACGACCACGGGCCGGATCGCCGTCCTGCCCACGCCGGAGAACGGAGCCACCGCATGACGGACCGCCTCGTCGACGCGGCCGAGCTGCGCCGCCGCACCAGCGAACTGCTCGCCGCGCACCCGCCCGCCACCACCGACCGCACCGACTTCCTCAGGGCCCGCTTCGACGCCGGACTCGCCTGGGTGCACTACCCCGAGGGTCTCGGCGGCCTCGGCGCGCCACGCTCCCTGCAGGCGGTCGTGGACGCGGAACTGGAGGCCGCCGGCGCCCCCGACAACGACCCGCGGCGCATCGGCATCGGCCTCGGCATGGCTGCGCCCACCATCCTGCGCTACGGCACCGAGGAGCAGAAGCGGCGCTTCCTCAGGCCCCTGTGGGTGGGGGAGGAGGTCTGGTGCCAGCTCTTCAGCGAGCCCGGCGCCGGATCCGACCTGGCCGCGCTCGGCACCCGCGCCGTCCGCGAGGGCGACACCTGGGTGGTCGACGGGCAGAAGGTGTGGACGTCCAGCGCGCACCTCGCCCGCTGGGCCATCCTCATCGCCCGCACCGACCCGGCCGTGCCCAAGCACGCGGGCATCACCTACTTCGTCTGCGACATGACCGACCCCGGCGTCGAGGTGCGGCCGCTGCGCCAGATCACCGGTGAGGCCGAGTTCAACGAGGTCTTCCTGACCGGCGTCCGCATCCCGGACGCGCACCGCCTCGGCGAGGTCGGCGACGGCTGGCGGGTCGCGCAGACCACGCTGATGAACGAGCGCGTGTCCATCGGCGGGATGCGGCTGCCCCGCGAGGGCGGCATGATCGGCCCGGTCGCGAAGACCTGGCGCGAGCGCCCCGAGCTGCGCACCCACGACCTGCACCAGCGGCTGCTGGGCCTGTGGGTCGAGGCCGAGGTCGCCCGCCTCACCGGCGAGCGGCTGCGCCAGCAGCTCGTCGCGGGCCAGCCCGGCCCGGAGGGCTCCGGCATGAAGCTCGCCTTCGCCCGTCTCAACCAGGAGATCAGCGGCATGGAGGTCGAACTCCTCGGCGAGGAGGGCCTGCTGTACGAGGACTGGACGATGCGACGCCCGGAGCTGGTGGACTTCACCGGACGCGACGCCGGCTACCGCTATCTGCGCGCCAAGGGCAACAGCATCGAGGGCGGGACCAGCGAGGTCCTGCTGAACATCGTCGCCGAGCGCGTCCTCGGCCTGCCCGCCGAGCCGCGCACCGACAAGGACGTCGCATGGAAGGACCTCGCCCGATGAGCACACAGCCCGACCTGCTGTACTCGGAGGAGGAAGAGGCGCTGCGCGCCGCCGTCCGGGACCTGCTCACCGACCACTGCGACGCGGCGGGCGTCATCACGCGCACCGAGTCGGACGCCCCGCACGACCGCGGCCTGTGGAAGCCGCTCGCCGACGGCATGGGACTGGCCGGTCTGCTGGTGCCGGAGGCGCGGGGCGGTCAGGGGGCCACACACCGCGAAGCGGCCGTGGTGCTGGAGGAGCTGGGCCGGTCCGTCGCGCCCGTGCCCTACCTCACCAGCGCCGTCGTCGCCACCGAGGCCCTGCTGGCCTGCCCCGGCGACGCGGCCGACGAACTGCTGGCCCGGCTGGCGTCGGGGCGGACGATCGGCGCGCTGGCCGTCGGGCTGCACCTCGCCCCGGAGCGTGCCCCCGAGGCCGTACGGCACGAGGACGGCGCGCTGTACGGCGAGTTGACCGGCATCGCGGACGCCGCGGCCGCGGACGTGCTGCTGGTACCCGCGGACGACGGCGGACTGTACGCCGTGGAGGCCGGCGCCGTGACCGTCACCCCGCAGGTCTCCCTGGACCTGACGCGCCCGGTGGCGGGCGTCGTCCTCGACGGCGCCCCCGGCCGCAGGCTCGGCGAGGCGGGCCCGGCCGTGCGCCGCGCCCTGCGCGCCGGTGCGGGGCTGCTGGCCTCCGAGCAACTGGGCCTGGCCGACTGGGCGTTGACCGAGACCGTGCGCTACCTCAAGGAGCGCAGGCAGTTCAACCGGCCGGTCGGCGGCTTCCAGGCGATCAAGCACCGGCTCGCCCAGCTGTGGCTGGAAGTGGTCCATCTGCGCGCCGCCGCCCGGGCCGCCGCCGACGCCCTCTCGAGCGGCACCGACACCGACGTGGCGGTCGCCGTCGCCCAGGCCTACGCGGCGCCCGTCGCCGTCCACGCCGCGGAGGAGGCGCTGCAACTGCACGGCGGCATCGGCATGACCTGGGAGCACCCCGTCCACCTGTACCTGAAGCGGGCCAAGGCGGACTCGATCGCGTACGGCACGGCGGGCGCCCACCGCGAGGCGCTGGCCCGGCTGGTCGACCTCCAGGCTCCCTGACGCCCACCCGGCACAGCCCGCCCGGCCCCCGGGCGGGCTGTGCCATGCCCCGCGCCCCGCCATCCCTCGTCCCCCGGCTACCGGTGAGCCGAACGCGGGGTGGCGGACCGGCCAACTCCCCTCCTGTCCCTGCCTCTTGCGTGCCCGAGGCCCCCATACTCCCTTGAGGTCCCGTACGGCCCGTCCAGGGAGGCAGAGCATGGCCCTCACCACCCGCCGCAGAGCCCTCACCACCCTCGGCGCCGCGCTCGCCGGCGCGGTCACGCTGCCCGCCGCGCGCGCGTCCGCGGAGAACGCCCGCGGCCCGCGCCCGCTGTGGCACGCCCACGCCCACAACGACTACGAGCACCCCCGCCCCCTCCTCGACGCCCTCGACCACCGCTTCGGCAGCGTCGAGGCGGACATCCACCTCGTCGGCGACCGCCTGCTCGTCGCCCACGACCCGGTCGACCTCGACCCGAAGCGCACCCTCGAATCCCTCTACCTCGACCCGCTCGCCGCCCGGGTCGAGGCGAACCGCGGCTCGGTGTACCGGGGATGGCGCGGGCCGCTGCGACTCCTCGTCGACATCAAGACGGAGGGTTCCTCGACGTACCTCGAACTCGACCGGCACCTCAAGCGCTACCGGCACCTGTTCACGACGTACGCGCACGGACGCGTGCACCCGGGCCCGGTCACCGCCGTGATCTCCGGCGACGGCGCGGCCCGCGCGCCCATGGAGGCGCAGACCGTGCGCCGCGCTTTCTACGACGGACGGCTCACCGACCTCGGCACCTTGGCGCCCGCCTCCTTCGTCCCGCTGATCAGCGACAACTGGACGCTGAACTTCACCTGGCGCGGTGACGGCCCGTTCCCCGAAGCCGAGCGGCGCAAGCTGCGCGGCATCGTCGACACCGCGCACGCGCACGGGCAGCGGGTGCGCTTCTGGGCGACCCCCGACACCGCGGGGCCCGCCCGCGACGCGCTGTGGGGCGAACTGCTCGCCGCCGGTGTCGACCTTCTCAACACGGACGACCTGGCCGGTCTGGAGGCATTCCTCGACGCCCACGAGCGACCGTAGAACCACACGTTCGGCGGACACGTCAGCCGCCCGGACGAACCCTCCGCTACGCCACACTTGCGGCCGAAAGCCGCGAACGGGCGTGGCGGAGGAGGTTGACGGTGGCCATTTCCATCTCTGCGGTGCTGTTGCTGCTGGTCCTTGCGGTGATCTTCGTACGCAACGGCGCGCTGAAGTGCTCGCACGCCATCGTCTGCTGCATGCTCGGCTTCTTCCTGGCCGGCACCAGCATGGCGCCCACCATCCAGGAAGGGCTGGAGGCCACGGCGCAGATCGTCGGCAGCCTGCACCCCTGACCGTCAGGACGCGAACACGCCGACCCCGTTCGCGACCGCCCGTTCGGCGCCGCCGCTCGGGTGGTTGCGCACACTCACCACGCTCTCGCCGCGCTTCCGGGCGACCAGGGTGCTGGAGCCGCCGCCGTCGACGTTGACGCCCTCCGTGGCGCCCAGGGACCGCAGCGTGGCGGCGAGTTCGGCGACGGTGAGACCGGTGCGGTACCCGGGGGAGCCGTCCAGGGCGAGGAGCAGCAGCCGGTGACCGCCGCCCGCGATGCCCACCCCGCTGCGCACGGCGGACGCCGAGTCGTCGAGGCCGGGCAGTGGCGCGCCGCCGCGCAGCACCGGGAAGCCGCCGACCGCGAAGGCGTACGCCGTCCCGGAGGCCGCCACCAACTGGTGCCGCACCTGGACCTCTTCGCCCATGAACAGCTTGCGCAACTGCTGAGCGCCCGCCTCCCGGCCCACCAGGACGGTGGTGCCGGCCGCGATGACGCCGCTGCCGGGCACGTCGGCGGTGGCGACGACCCGCCCGCCGCGGACCGTCACCTCGTAGGTGTCGGTGCTGCACGGCGCACTGCGGCTGGTGTCCGTGCCGCAGGTCGCCCGCAGCCGCGAGACGCTGCCCCAGTCCGCGGTGTACGCGCCGACCGAACCCACCGGCAGCGCGTACTGGTTGAGGCCGCGGAGCGCCAACTGCCCCTCGGGCGTGCTCACCGAACCGGCGAGGCTCAGCCGGTCCAGTCGGGCGGTGTGGTCCGTGTCCACCCCGAGCACGTCCTCGGTCGACGTGCCGGGCGGCAGCGCGGGCCCGAAGCGCTGCCCGCGCGGCACGGCGGCCTTCAGCGCGCGCCCGGCCGCGATCTCCGGACCGACCGCCGAGCCGGTCACCGCCACACCCGGGTGCTGCGTCTCGCTGATGTGGAAGAAGTCGCCGTTGACGCCCGCCACCGCGCGCTGCGCGTCGGCGAGCCGGGACACGGTGGCCCGCGCCGCCACGGCAGCGGGATGCAGCAGGTCGACCCGAACGTGCCTGTTGTTCAGGTCCACGCTGATGAGGTGCGCGTGTGCGACTCCGCCCGCCGAGCCGAGGTCGAACTCGCGGTACTCCACCCCCGGCGCGATCTCCTCGGCCCGCTGCGCGCCACTGGCCGGTGCCGCCCCCACGAGGGCCGCACCGGCCAGAGCACATGCCAGGAGAGCCGCCAACGCCGTTCTCAGCCGTCCGTCGCGGCGTGCCGCACTGCTCACAGTGCCCCCTGATGTCTCGTCAACCCTGCCAGGACTCAGGGGAAGTGCATCAGAGGGCGATGGCCGGGGCGGTGTTCAGGCGCCGACGACGCGCGAACGGATGAGGAAACGCACTCCTTCGGGTGCTTCCAGCGAGAAGCCGCTGCCGCGGCCGGGCACCACGTCGACGATCAGCCGGGTGTGGCTCCACACCTCGTACTGGCTGCGCGACATCCAGAACGTCACCGGCCGCGACACGCCCTCGACGTCCAGTTCCGCGAGCAGCACGTCCGAGCCGCCGGTGCGGAACTCGCCCACCGGGTAGCACATGGGGGCGCTGCCGTCGCAGCAGCCGCCCGACTGATGGAACATCAGGGGCCCGTGCGCCTCGCTGAGCCGCCGCACCAGCTCGGCCGCCGCGGGGGTGAGCGTCACGCGCGGGGTCTGCTCGTCCATCGTCGCCGTCCTTCGCCGCACCGGAAGAAACCGGGTCCAGGCAATCGGACGGAAGGTTGCGAAGAGGTTGCACGGCACGCAGGAGGCGCGGCGGCCGCGAGCGCCTCGGCGCGGACGGCACCGGTCCGCCCGGCGGTCAGGGCCCCGGTGGAACGGGTTCCGGCGGGACCGAGGGTCGGCGACCGGCCGCCGTCAGCCCTGCCGCTGCGGCAGCGCCTGTTCGGTCCAGACGGTCTTGCCGCCGGTGGTGTACCGGGTGCCCCACGCCTGGGCCAGCTGGGCTGCGATGAACAGGCCGCGCCCGCCCTCGTCGACCGTCCGGGCATGGCGCAGATGCGGCGCCGCCGTCCCCGTGTCCCGCACCTCGCAGGTCAGGTTGCGGTCGTGGATCAGGCGCAGCTCGATGGGCGGTGCCCCGTAACGCACCGCGTTGGTGACGAGTTCGCTGACGATGACCTGCGCGTTGAACGCCGTCTCGTCGTCCACGTCCCAGGCGGCGAGCTGCTTGCGGGTGCGGCTCCTGGCGGTCGCCACCGCCGCCGCTTCGGACTCCAGCCGCCAGGAGGCGAACTCCTCGGCGGCGAAGGACCGGGTGCGCGCGACGATCACCGCGGCGTCGCCCGCGCCCAGGCTGTCCGGGAGCTCGTACACCAGGGCGTCGCAGAGCTCCTGCAGCGGCCGGTCGCCGTAGTCCGGTGCCGCCCGCAAGGGCTGCGAGAAGTCCGCGAGATACGTCGTGAGCAGCGGATCACTGGTGAACACCAGCACGCTGCCCTCCGGCACCTGGAACGTGACGGCCGCGAAGGGGGCGTCCTCGGCGGTGCCCAGACGCGGCCCGGACGGGGTGTCGGGGACGGCGACGATCCGGTCGGGGCGGACCACCAGGGGCGCCAGACGCCCGGCCGCCGCCATCACGCACGTGCCGGTGAGCGGGTCGTGTACGGCGTACACGCAGTCGGCACTGAGCACCTCGCGGCGCAGCGGGTCCCCGAGGGGCAGGTTCGCCCGCTCCGCCGCCAGTTCGGCGGCCGTGTCGTGCAGGCGGGCGAGGAGCTCGTCGGGAGCGAGGTCGAACGCCGCCAGCGACCGTACGACGGTCCGCAGCTGGCCCATGGTCGCGGCCGTGTTCAGGCCCTGCCCCGACACGTTGCCGACGACCAGCGCGGTCCGCGCGCTGGACAGCGCGATGGTGTCGTACCAGGCCCCGGGGTCGGCGCCGGTGACCGAGAGGTAGGCGGTCTCCAGCGACGCGTGGGTCTCGGGGAGCCGGGGCAGCAACTGACGCTGCACGGTGGCGGCGATGGCGTGCTCGCGGACGAAGCGGCGCGCGTTGTCGATGCACAGGGTCGTGTGCGCGGCCAGCTCGACCGCGAGCTGCCGGTCGCCCTCGTCGAACGGCGGCGACTGCCCCACGCGGTACAGGCTGACCAGGCCCAGCGCCGCGTCCCGCAGGGCCATCGGCACCACCAGGAGCGTGTGCGCCTCCGACGAGCGCATCGCCTCCGCCCGGGGCACGTCCACGGGCATCCACGGCTCGGACGGGCACAGCGAAACCACGCGCGGGCGCAGGTCGGTCAGGGCCTGGGTGAAGGGCGTGGGGGAGGGCAGGCGGCGCACGTCGCCCACCGGATGCGCCCGCGGCGGATGCGGGTCGCTGCTCCGGAAGGCGGTGCGCATCAGGGGCGTGCCCGGCGGCAGCGGGGCCAGCGGCGGGTCGTCGCCGCGGATCACGGCGTCCACCACCTCCACCACCGCGATGTCGGCGAACGCGGGTACCACGGCGCCGACGAGCTCCTCACCCGTCACCACCGGGTCCAGCGTCCGGCCCACGCGCCGGCGCACCGCGTCGAGGACCCGGACACGGGCACGGCCCCGCTCCCGTTCGGTGACGTCGATCGCGGTGACCGCCAGCCCCAGCACCTCACCCTGTGGACTGTCCAGACGCAGCGCGGTCAGCTCGAAGTGGTGCTCCTGCCACGGGTCCCCGCGCAGGAACGCCCGGACGATGCGCTCCCGCAGGGGAACACCCGTGTCCAGCACCTCGCGCAGCAGGACCTCCATCTCGCCGGCCTCGGCGATGTCGTACACGTCCTCGACCGGCCGCCCGACCAGATCGGCCGTGGGTATGCCCCGCATGGCGGGCGTGGCGGTGTTCACCCGCACCACCCGCAGCTCGGTGTCCAGCAGGTGGAGGCCGATCGGTGAGCTGGTGAACAGGGCCTCCAGCATCGCGGCCTGTGTCTCGTCCCGCTGCCGACCAGGGTCGGTGTGCGCCACTGGAACCACCTCCGGGCTCTGTCGGGCGCCTGTCCCGGCACACCGCTGCCCCCGCGCGCCGGGGCGTGCGCTTCCAGCCTGCTCCGCGGCCGGGGCCGCCGCACCCCGGATCACCTGTGCCGGGTGAGGCCCGGCGGCGGTCCGGGGGCGGACCATCTGCGGAGAAGGTCGCGGGAGACGGTCGTGAGAAAGGTGCCGTCCGTCCGGCACCCGGGCACGTGTGGAGAGCAGCTCATGCGCTACGAGATCCGCGTCGCCGGGCACATCTCGGAGACGCTGGCCGAAGCCTTTCCCGAGCTGGAGCATGTGGTGATGAGCGGCCAGACCGTCCTCTTCGGCGCCGTGGTGGACGACGCCCACCTCTATGGGCTGCTGGCGCGGTGCCGGTCGCTGGGGCTGCGGCTGCTGGAGATGCGCAGGCTGCCGGAATGGACGTCCTGATCCCTGTCGGCCGCGTGCCGGGCATGCTCACCCGTCCCGGGTGAGGCGCCCCCTTGTTGCCGTGCGCACGCTGAAGTCGGCACCGGGCCGCAGCCGGTCCGGGCCCCGGAACGGGAGGAGAGTCATGAACGCGCAGACCTACCTGGCGTACGACTATCCGCTGTTGAGCGCCTTCTGGACCATGCTGTGGTTCTTCCTGTGGATCATGTGGTTCATCGTGCTCTTCCGGGTCATCGGCGACATCTTCCGCGACGACTCCCTGAGCGGATGGGGCAAGACCGGCTGGCTGGTCTTCGTGATCGTGCTGCCGTTCCTCGGTGTCCTCGTCTATCTGATCGCCCGCGGCAAGGACATGGGCCGCCGCGAGGTCGAGCAGGCCCGCGCGCAGCAGCAGGCCTTCGACACCTACGTCCGGGAGACCGCGGCCGGCGGCCGGAGCAGCAGCGTCGACGACCTCGCCCGGCTCTCCGAGATGCGCGCCCGCGGCGACATCACCGACGCGGAGTTCGCCCGGGCCAAGGACGTGATCCTCTCCGGCGGAGCCCCGGCGGGCCACGCCTCCTCCGCCACCTCCACGCCCGGCGCCTCCGTCCCCTCCGATCCCGACCGCTGACCCCACGGCGCGATCCCGCGGCCGGGGCGAGCCGATGCTCCGTCGCTCATCCGGGGCGAGCCGATGCTCCGCCGCTCACGCGCGCCGGCCGTGCGCGGACGTCCGGGAGTGGCCGTACCAGTCGTGCACGACCGCGCTGCCCACGAGAAGGTCCTGCACCGAGGCCCGGCGCCTGCTGGCCGGGATCCACAGCACCCCCCAGGGGATGACGAGCCACAGGACGGCGCGCGCCACGGCGGCACCCGGCGAGAGCCGCGCCCCCGAGCGGTTCGTCACCCGCAGTCCCATCACCTGGTCCCCGGCGGTGCGCCCGGCGGTCACCCAACTGCCCGCGAGGTAGGCGACGGCGGCGACGCCGCCGGCCCCGAGCGTGATCCAGGGTCCGGGGTCGGGCATCGAGAACGGCGGCCCGAGCAGCAGATAGCGCACCGAGGCGAAGGCGAGTTCGGCCACCACGACGGCCCCGAGCAGGACCAGCCCGTCGACGACGGCCGCCACACCACGCGAGACGATCCCGGCCGGCCGCCCCTGCACGTCCACCGGCTCATGCGCGCGGTCCACCGGGCTCACGGCGACGCTCCCGGCCCGGGCGGCCGTTCTCCGGGTCCCTCGGAGGGTGCCGCGGACGGCTCCGGGGACGGCCCGGGCGGCCCTGGGGACGATCCCCGGGAAGCCTCGTCGACCGGAGGTTCGGCCCCGGCCGTCTCGGCGCGGCCCAGCAGACGGTCGGTGAGCCGCTGGACGAACCGGTCGGCGCGCGCGTTCTGCTCGCGGAACCCGTCCAGCGTCTCCGCGGTGATGCTGCCGCCGGTGTCCCGGACGATCCGTCCCACGTCCAGCTCCTGGAGCACCCGCTCGGTGTAGGTCACCAGGTCGATGCGCGCCAGCACGGCGTCGAGATCGACCCGCGCCAGCAGGGCGTCCAGGTCCACGCGGGCGAGGAGCGCGTCGAGATCGAGGCGCGAGGCCACGGCGTCCAGGTCCACGCGCGCCAGCACCGCGTCGAGGTCGATCCGCTCGGCGAGACGGTCCACGTCCAGCCGGTCGGCCACGGCGTCCGGGTCGACGCGATCGACGACGGAGCCGACGTCGACACGGTTCAGGAGGGCGTCGACGTCCACGCGGTCGACCACGGTGTCGACGTCGACGCGGCCGAGCAGGGCGTCGAAATCGACGCGCGCGACCACCGCGTCGATGTCGACCCGGTCCAGGAGGGCGTCGAGGTTCACGCGGTCGGCCACGGTGTCGACGTCGACGCGGCCGAGCAGGGCGTCGAAATCGACGCGCGCGACCACCGCGTCGATGTCGACCCGGTCCAGGAGGGCGTCGAGGTTCACGCGGTCGAGGAGGGCGTCGATGTCGATGCGCTCCAGCAGGGCGTTCAGATCGATCCGCGCGGCGACGCGGTCCACGTCCAGCCGGTCGGCGACGGCGTCGAGGTCGATCTGGTCGACCACGGCCGCCGTGAGCGCCCGGACGAGCGCGCGCGCCGACGGCACCACGTCGTCCCGCGCCCGCGCCCGCTCCACCGCCCCGCGTGTGCCCCACTCCGCGATCCGCCGGTCGACCGCGCCGCGCACTCCCGCCGGCACCAGCCGCCGGGTGGCGGCCCCCGCCCAGTGCCCGGCCCGGCCGGCCGTCTCCACGACGACGGACAGGGACCGGCGTTGCAGCTCCATCGCGAGTGCCAGCACGGCGTCACCGAGTGGCGCCGTCGCGGCCGGTGCGCGCGACCGTGGGGGCCGTGCGGCGGCGACGGCTTCCGAGGCCAGGTCGGCCGCCCCTACGACCAGCCGTGTCACGCCCGTGAGCAGCGGCCGCCGGTGACCGTACTCGCCCGATCCACCCGGTGCCACCCGGCGGGGCGACTCGTCCGCGGTGCTGCTCACACAGCCATCACAGCACCCGGCGCCGAGGGCGACCTCACCCTGCGGGGGTGACCACGGCCCGGCCCCGGGCAGCCGGGCATTCGGCCGGTCGCGGGCCGGTCCCGCGCGAGCGGGCGGCCGTGAGCCGGACGGCGGTGAGCGGGCGGCGGTGAGCCACCGCGGGCATACGGTATGCTCGATCTTGAGCTGGTCGCCGGAACTCCCGGTTCTCGGCCGTGCGTTGGTGGTCCAAGGAAGGACGCCCCGCTTCCTGCGGGGAAATGCAGGTGCAAGGCCTGCCCGGCGCTCCACCCCGTGGACCCCGTCCCGCTTCGTGCGGGACGGGGTCCACGCTTTTCTGCCTGCCTGCCTGCCTGCCTGCCTGCCTGCCGGCGCCCGGCCGCCGGACCAGCGCTGGACCGCCCGCCCGGACGAGGTCACCCGCCGGATGCGCGCAGTCCTGCGAGGGTCAGGTCCACGGCCTGCTCGGCCCATTCCCGGCGACCGCCGCGACCGGCCATGTAGTCGGCGTAGAACGGGCCGAGCAGCGCGGAGACGGCCGCTTCCAGATCGGCGTCCTGCCGGATCTCCCCCCGGGTCCGCGCCTGTTCGAGCACCTGGCGCAACAGGGCCCGGCGGGGCAGGACGGTCCGCTCGCGGAGCAGGGCGAGCAGCTCCGGGGTGTGGGCCTCCTCGGCCAGGCAGGTTCCGATCAGCGCCATGCCGCGCACCCGCTCCACCGTCCCCGCGAAGTCGCGCAGGATCGCCACCAGGTCCGTGCGCGTGTCCCCGGTGGCCGGCGGGGCCTCCGTCATCCGCATGGCCTCCAGCGCCGCGGTGACCAGGTCCGCCTTGGTCTTCCAGCGCAGATGGATGGTGGACTTGCTGACCTGCGCCGCCGCGGCGACCTGGCTCAGGCTCATGCGGGTGTATCCGTGGGACGCCAGCAGTTCCAGGGCCGCACGCAGGATCGCCGCGTCCTTCTCCGCCGACCGCGGGCGTCCGGCGCCCTTGGCGGTGTTCGTGTCGTGCATCGCTTCAGAATAGGGCGTTACCGCACCGAGCGGTTCGGTCCGGGTTCCGCGGCAGCCTTCGAGGACCGGCCCGTGACCACCGGACGCCCGGCCCCACGACGTTCCCGGCGCCGGAACGGACCGCTCACGGAGCCAGGAGCTCGCGGTAGCGCTTGGCGTGCAGGGCGAGATCCTCGTCGGAGACGGTGTGGGCGCCGAACAGCACCAGCGGCTCGGCCGGACGCATGCCGGTGAGGTGTGCGGTGGCGTCGATCGGCGCGAGCAGTTCGGTGAAGGTGAAGCGGTTGTAGCCGCCGGCGCCGTAGGACTCGGCGGGGCCGCCGGCGGAGGTGACCAGCCGCAGGGTCTTGCCGTGCAGCGCGGTGCCGCCGCTGCCGTAGGCGAAGCCGTGGGTGAGCACCTGGTCGATCCAGGACTTGAGCACGCCCGGCACGGAGTACCAGTGCCAGGGGAACTGCCAGACGATCACGTCGTGGTCGCGCAGCAGTCGCTGCTCGTGCGCGATGTCGATGCGGCCGTCGGGGTAGGCGGCGGCGATGTCGTGCACGGTGACGTGGTCGAGGTCGCGTATCGCGTCGGCGAGGCGGGCGGTGACGCGGGACGCGGCCAGGTCGGGGTGGGCGACGACGACCAGCGTGCGCGGGGCGGGCATGGTGGGGCGGTTCCTTCGGTCGGGGGGATCGGAGAGGGGGGGCGGCGAGCCCGTCGCCGTGCGCGAGCGGGCGCGGGCTCGTGTTCCGCGAACGTCGCGAACTCCGCGAACGGCTCAGGCGCCGGGGCGGGCGCCCGCGATGTGGAAGTTGAAGTCGGCGTGGCCCACGGCTCCCCACAGGCGCAGCCAGATCGGCAGCAGCATCTCGGTGCCGCGCGCGGTGGTGATGTCGCCGAGGTCGATGACGTCCTGCCGGGGCCAGCCGAACGACTCCAGCAGGTCGGTGACGGCCTTCTTGGCGCCGGTGTCGTCGCCGGAGACGAAGACGTTGTGCTGTCCGGCCACCCGGGACGGGTCCACCATGACCTGGGCGTTCATGGTGTTGAGGGTCTTGACGACCTGGGTCTCGGGGAAGGCGCGCTGGATCTGCTCGCCGAGGCTGTCGGTGTTGACCGGGCTCAGCGACGGCGGCATCCCCTGGGAGAAGTCCAGCGGGTTGGCGATGTCGACGAGGATCTTGCCGGACAGGTGGTCACGGCCGACGGCCTCGAGGGCCTGGAGCGAGGCGGCACCGGCGGTGGTGTTCACCACCGTCTCGCCGAAGGCGCCCGCGTCCGCGAAGGACAGCAGGCGCACCTCGCCGTGCTCGGCCAGCCAGTGGGCGAACGGCGGGTTGCCGTAGGCGTCGGGCTCGGTGCGGGCCAGGGTGGCCTCCGGGTCGCGGGTGCCGACGGCGACCTCGTGGCCCAGGGAGGCGAGCTTGCCGGCGATGGCCTGGCCGACGGAGCCGGTGCCGAGGACTGCGTAGCGCATGGGGTGGTCCTTTCCGGGTGTCGGTGCCGACAGGTGTTCCGTGTTCGGCACGTCCCTAAAACTAAACCGAGCGGTTCGGTATTGCAAGCGGGTAGGGTGGAGCCATGCGGAAGACGAAGACGGGGGACTGCCCGAGCGCGGCGGGCCGGCCGCGGTGCCCGGACAAGCGGGCCGCGATCCTGGCGGCCGCGCTCACCCTGCTCACCGATCAGGGCTTCTCCCGGATGACCCTCGACCGGGTCGCCCGGACCGCCGGGGTGAGCAAGGCGACCATCCACCTGCGCTGGAAGGCGAAGGCCGACCTGGCCGCGGCCGCGCTGGCCGCCGCCCCGCTCCTCTGCTCCGCCCCGGCCCCGCCGCAGCAGCAGGGCACCCCGCGCCCGGCCGGAGACCCGCGGGCCGAACTCGCCACCCTCCTCGACGACTTCATCGACGCGCTCACCCGGCGCCGAGGCGCGGCGCTGATGGGTACCTGCCTGGCCGAGGAGGCCCACACCCCGCGCCTGCTGCACGCCCTGCGCGAGCAGGCGGTCCTTCCCCGCCGGGCGGCCCTCCGCGCGGTCCTGGACGAGGGCCGGGCCGGCGGCCGCGTACCCGCGGACGCCGATCCGGAGGCACTGGCCTCGGCCCTGCTCGGCGCGTGCTACGCCGACCACCTAGCGGGCCGCGCGTCCGCCCCCGGCGACGGTCGGCGCATCGTGGACACCGTGCTCGGGCCGGGGCCGGGGCCGGGATCGGGGCCGGACCCGGGGCCGGACCCGGGGCCGGGATCGGGGCGGCGGCCAGGACCCGGCCGAACGTGACAGCGAGGCCCGGTGGTTGTCTCCCCGCGTGATGTGGGGGAGGCAACCACCGACCCCTCTGGCCCTCCCTTGCGCGACCTGGGTACGACTACTTCAGGTACGGCCCGTCGGTGCCGATCTTGCCCGGGGCGGCGTTCACCCCGCCCTGGTCGAGGACGTAGACGCGGAGGTTGCCCTTGCCGGAGGCGGGGACGTCGAGGGTGCCGTCGGTGACGGTGACGCTGCGGCCGGTGACCGCCTCCTTGTACGTTCCGTTGAGGATGCCGGTGAAGGTGGCGCCGTTGCCGACCGAGACCAGGGCGTAGCTGTCGACGCCGGTGGCGGTGTCGGTGTAGCGGCGTTTGAAGGCCATGTCCCCGCTGACGCCCTCGGTGGAGTACTGGCCCATCTGCAGGGCGGGGACGGCGCGGCGGATCTGGTTGAGCCGCTGGACGTGCCTGACCAGCGGCTGTTGCAGGGTGGTGGCCACGGCCCCGGACGCGCTGGAGACCTGGGAGAAGTCGCTCGCCGTGACCTCGCCCGCGACCTCGTCGCCGTAGTACGCGCGGCCGGTGGAGGCCAGCGGGCAGGTGGGTCCGCAGTCGATCTGCTTGCCGGCCTGGAACTCGGTCTCCGATCCGTAGTAGAGGGCGGGGACGCCCCGGAAGGTCCACATCAGGGACATGTTCTCGGCCCAGGCGTCGGTGCCTCCGGCGTAGCGCGTGCTCGACTTGTTGGGGCCGTAGTCATGGCTGTCGACGTAGACGACGTTGTAGGTGGCGTCGTTGGTGGCGTCGTCGGAGTCCTTGCCGTTGCCGAAGGCGTTGGACGCGGAGGTGAAGTTGTTGTGCATCCGCATGTCGATGATGTTCATGCCGCTGAACCGGCTGTGGTCCGGCGTGTGGTAGCTGTTGCCGTTGAGGAAGGCGTTGTCCGACGTGGGCTGGCCGGCCGGGCCGAGGTTCTCCTCGTAGGTGTACTGGTCGAGGGCGGCCTGGACGTCGTCGGAGGTGTACTCCTTGCGCTCCTTCCATGTGTAGAACTGGGCGGAGTGGTTGACCGAGCCGTGGTTCCACTTGTCGTTGACGAAGGCCGCGACCTCGCCGAAGACGAAGAAGTCCTTCGCCTTGTCCGGGCCGAACCTACGGGTGACTTCGTCGTGGATCGCGGGCAGGAAGCGGCGGTTCCAGGTGATGCGCGGGACGTGTACGGCGGTGTCGACGCGGAAGCCGTCCACGCCCATGTCGATGTACTTGTCGTAGGCGCCGATCAGATACTGCTGGACGGTGGCGTTCTCGGTGTTGAAGTCGGCCAGGTCCTCGTGGATCCAGCACGACCGGGAGTCCTCGCCCTCCCAGTTGCCGAGCCAGCACTGGTGGTAGAGCGCGGCGGGGAAGAGCTTGTTCGTGGGTGACGGCCACTGGCAGTTGTACAGGGTGTAGCCCTCGGCGCTGGACTGGCCCGTGGGCTTGCCCCAGTCGAGGCAGGTGTTGCCGCTGGGCTCGGCGGTGGACCACAGGTCGCCGTTGTAGTACGACTTGCCCGACACGGGCTCGACGGTGAGGCCGTCGTAGGCGAAGTCCGCGTTCGGCTGGTCGTAGTACCAGGACCACTGGGAGTCGCGCACGCCGTAGACCTTGGGGACGAACAGGCCCTTGGCGCCCCACCGGGAGGAGTGGTTGTAGACCACGTCCTGGTAGATCTTCATCCCCTTGGCGTGGACGGCGTCGATCAGGTCCTGGTAGGAGGCGCCGGCCGACTCCAGGCGGGGGTCGACGCGGTAGAAGTCCCAGCCGTGGTAGCCGTGGTAGTCGTAGTCCGAGCGGTTGAGGACGACGGGGGTGATCCACACGGCGGAGAAGCCGAGGGCCTTGATGTAGTCGAGCTTCTCGATCAGGCCCTTGAAGTCGCCGCGGAACATGGGATCGCCGTTGGCCGCGTTGCCGGACTTCACGTGCTGGCTGCCGCCGCGGTCGTTGGAGGTGTCGCCGTCGTAGAAGCGTGCCGTCAGCACGAAGTAGATCGGGTCCTTGCGCGGGTCGCCGCCGAGCGGGGCGCCGGAGGCCGCGGGCGGCGGGGCGTCCCCGGTGGTGGCGCACTCGGAGGTGCTCGCGGGGGAGAGGTTGCCGGCCGCGTCAAGTGCCTTCACGGTCCAGCAGTAGTCGGCGTGTGCCTCCAGGCCGCTCTCGGACTGGACGGTGGAGGAGGTGGTGGACACCGAGGTGCCGTGGCTGCCGCCGGTGCGGGTGACCCGGTAGCCGGTGACGCCGACGTCGTCGCCGGCGGCGTTCCAGGTCAGCACCACGGAGGTGCCGGTGACGCTCGCGCTCACGCCGGTGGGCGTGGTGGGCGCGGTGGTGTCGGGTTCGGCGGCGGCGCAGGGGTCGGTCGCGTCGGCCGTGACGGTGTGGTTGTCGACCCTCGAATTGCCCTGCCGGAGCTGGTAGTTGGCGCCATTGTTGTTGTCCCAGACACCGTTGCCGTTGTTGAAGGTCGCCTGCCAGGCGGTGGCGGAGCCGAGGTCGACGGTCCTCTTCACCCAGCCGGTGCACGCCGGCTCCATGCCGCCGCCGGGGACGGTGGTCCAACTGCCGCCCGCGGGCGCCCAGTGCAGATTGACGGTGGGCCAGCCGACGGCTGCCGTCGAGTACCACACCGTCGCCGCGTTCCCGGCCGGGGGCGGCGTCGAGCCGCACGGGTCGCTGTGGGCCACGATTCCGTCTTTGACGGTGATCGCCCCGGTGCCGAGCGGGTAGTTGGCGCCGTTGTTGTTGTCCCAGACGCCGGTGCCGTCGTTGAAGGTCGCCTGCCAGCTGGTGGCGGTGCCGAGGTCGACGGTCAGCTTGACCCAGTCGGTGCAGGCGGAGGCCATCCGGGTGCCGGGGACGGTGGTCCAGGCGCCGCCGGAGGGCGCCCAGTGCAGGTAGTACGCCGACCAGGCCCGGGTCGGCGTGTAGTAGTACACCGTGGCGGAGTTCGCGGCGCTCGCCCCGTTCACCGCGGTGGGGTGCGCGGGGGCGCTCGGTGACGCGTGGGCCTGGGCGCCGGGCAGCAGGGTCATGAGCAGGCCGCACAGGGCGGCGACGAGGACCGGCAGTGGCCGGGAGCGGGGCCGTCTGCCGGACGGGTGGGCGAGGTCCATGGTGGGGGGCTCCTCGTGTGCGGGGCCGCGGTGGGGTCGCGGCCTTGGCGGGTGGGGTGGAGGTCGTGGTCCGGCCGCTACTTGGCGATCAGGACCAGGACGGCGCGGCCGTGCAGCCGGTAGACGGTGCCGGAGCCGCCCAGCAGGGGCTCGCTGCCGGGCCGGGCGACCTGGTCGGCGCCCTCGGCCCAGGTGGAGGTGTCGGTGACGCGGTACCAGGACTTGCCCCCGCCGGGGGACGGGAGCGTGAAGTCGACGTCGCCGGACCAGCCGTTGTAGGCGACGTAGATCGCGCTGCTCGGGTCGCCGAGTTCGGTGCCGTCGTAGCGCCAGGCCAGGGCGTGGTTGGCGGAGTCGCCCCAGTAGGTGCCGTCGGGTGCGCTGCCGGCCGGGGTGAACCAGTCCAGCTCGCCCATGCCGTTGCCGTTGCCGTCGGCCGCGCTGTAGAAGTCCACCGGGCGCAGGGCGGTATGGGCCTCGCGGAAGGCGATCATGCGCTCGGCGTACGTGCGGAAGGTGCTCTGGTCGGCGGTGTACGACGTGGCGAGCCAGTTGGCCGAGGAGTCCAGGTTGTAGGGGTTGTTGTTGCAGCGGATCGAGCGCAGGTACTCGTCGCCGCCGGTCGTCATCGGCGTACCCGCCGACAGCATCAGGAAGGCGAAGCCGTTGCGGGCGGCCTTGCGCTGGTCGGCCGCGACGCCCCCCTGGTCCCAGGACAGGTTGTAGTCGGAGCCGCCGTCGGACGGGCCGTAGGGCCAGGCCTGGTTGTTGCTCTTGCTGTTGCAGCGGTAGAGGTCGGCGAGGGTGAAACCGTCGTGCGCGACCATGAAGTTGACGGAGTTGAACGGCGCGCGGCCGTTCGGCTGGTAGAGGTCGGAGGAGCCGGCGAAGCGGGTGGCCAGGTCGCTGGGGGTGACGTTCTCCACGCCCATCGCGTTCTGGTCGCGGCGCATGGTGTCACGGAACTTGTCGTTCCATTCGGACCATCCGGCAGGGAAGTTGCCGACCTGGTAGGTGCCGCTGCCCAGCGCCCACGGCTCGGCGATCCAGTCGGTGCCGGAGCCGCCGCCCGCGGGACGCGCGGGCATCAGGGCGGTGATGCGGTTGAGTGCGGTGTCAGGGTCGGTGCGGCTGTACTGGAAGCAGCCGTGCTGGCAGGTGTTGCCGAGGACCGGCGCGAGGTCGAAGCGGAAGCCGTCGACGCCGAGGGTGTCCTTCCAGTACGCCAGCGAATCGGTGATCAGGGCCCGGGTGACGGGGTTGTAGGTGTTGACGTTGCCGCCGACGCCGGTGTTGTCCCACGGGCTCTGCATGTCGCTGGTCAGCGAGTAGTAGGTGGGGTTGTCCAGGCCGCGCAGCGAGAACAGGTTGTAGGTGTTCTTGTCGCTCGCGTTCCAGGGCCCGCCCTCGCCGGTGTGGTTGTAGACCACGTCGGTGAAGACCTTGATCCCTGAGTCGTGGAACGCCTTCACCATCTCCTTGAACTCGCGGGTGGGCCCTCCGGCGCTCCGGTCGGCGGCGTAGCGGCGGTCCGGCGCGAAGTAGTCGAGGGTGGAGTAGCCCCAGTAGTTGTCCCCGGCCGTGCCGGCCGGGTCCACGTCGTTGGCGTCGTTCTGTGTCTCCTGCACGGGGAGGAACTCCACCGCGGTGACCCCGAGGGAGGCGAGGTCGGCGGCCTTCAGGGCGGCGCCCTTGTAGGTGCCCCGGTAGGCGCTGGGCACGGAGGGGTCGTTCTCGGTGAGTCCGCGCACATGGACCTCGTAGACGACGTCGTCCTTGAGGGCGCGGGTCGGCTTGGTGCCGGTGCTCGTGGTGTCCGCGGCGAGCACGATGCCCTTGGGGGCCTGCGGGGCGTCGTCGACGGCGCGGTACTGGGGCCCGGTGCCGTAGACCGAGCCGTCGGTGGCGGCCGGGGTGACCGGGTCGTGGGTCAGCTCCCGGGCGTAGGGGTCGGTCAGCAGCTTGTTCGGGTCGAACCGGTTGCCGGCCGCGTCCACGTCCGCCACGAACCCCGTGGTGGAACCTTTCGTCCACGCCGGGTCGTAGGGCCAGTTGGGTCCCCAGGCGCGGTAGCCGTAGTAGACCGGGCCGGTGATGCCGTACTGCTGCTGGATCGTCGCCACCGGGACGGTGACCGACCAGACGGAGGTCGTGGCGTCCTTGGTGAGCTGCAGGGTGGCGGCCTCCTGGCTGCCGGTCGCCGCCCGGTACAGGTACAGCTCGATGCGGGTGGCACGGGAGGAGTGGATCCGGAACTCCACGTTCGTGCCGGACGCGTCGTAGTGGGCGCCGAGTGGACCGCCCGTGGCGGCGGCGGCCGGTGCGGCGAGACCGACGGAGGGCAGCGGTGCGACGAGGGCCGTGGTGACGGTGAGGACCGCGGTGGCGGTCCGCAGGCCGAAACGGCGTCTTATCCGCGTGCGGGCAGGGGAGGGCGAAGGCACGGCGGCTCCTGAAGGCAGGCAGGAAAGGCCCTCGGCGCCGGTCCCTGGACACCGATGGCGTGAAAGGAATTGCCGAATCTTGCCGCAAAGTAGTGCAACCTTGGAGCACCGTAAAGACCGCGCGCACGAACCGGTGAGCCCAACAAGCTCTGCGTGAGCGGGGCTTGGGGTGCGCGGGGCCGGCGACGGGGTCCCCCCGGCGAAAGCCCCGGTCGTCCAGCGCGAGGAGGGCGGCGCGCCGCGCCACCCGTCATCGCCCCCTGATTGCCTACGTCCCGCAGGAACCCGTCATGTTCCACCGCAGCCTGCGGGACAACATCGCCTTCGCCCGGCCCTGCGCCACCGACGACGAAATCCACGCGGCGGCCGCGGCCGCGCCCGTCACGGAGTTCGCCGCCCAACTCCCCGACGGCTTCGCCACCCTGGTGGGGGAGCGGGGAGTGAAACTCTCGGGCGGCCGGCGCCAACGCGTCGCCCGTCGCCGGCATGGACGCTCTCGTCGTCCTCGACCGCGGAAGCGTCGTCGAGCAGGGCACCCACGAGGAGTTGCTCGCGGCGAACGGTGCCTACGCCAAGCTGTGGCAGCACCAGTCGGGCGGATTCCTCGGCGAGAGCGCCGAGTCGGCTCCCGGATGCCCGGTCCCAGGAGCCGGTTCCAGCGACCTGCCCGAGCCGGCCGACCCGCCGCCGGCGGGGGACCGCAGTACACCGTCGCACGCTCGTACGAGTACTTGGTTGAGCCGGTGGGCGCAAACCGGAGAAGAAGTTCTGCACGCCGGAGAGAGAGGGCGGGGTGAGGGCCCGGTCAGCCGAGACTGAGAAGGCCGGCTTCGAGGACGGCGCGGCCGAAGGGGCTCGCGAGTTCGGCGAGACGTTGACAGTCGGCATCACCCAGGGCGGCGTACGCGGGAAGGGTCAGGCGGTCGGTGCGGTCCTCGATGTGCTGCCGCAGGAGTACGCCTTCCTCGCTGAGGGAGTCGCCGTCGAGGAGACCTCGCTCGCGCAGGCGCTCCTGGGCGCCGGTCCACTCCTCCTCGGGCCAAGCACGGCTCGACTTGAGGAAGGCGACGGGAGTTTCACCCGTCGCGGCGTGCAGAATCAGGGCCTCCAACCCTCCGACCCCTTCGCTCAGCAGGCACGCCACATGGCCGTCGCCACGGAACTCCCGGAGCAGCGTCTGGGCGTGCCACAGTTGCAGTATCGGCTCCTCCGGCCAAGGCAGCGCGGCATGCGCGGCGAACAGCGGGCGGCCCTCAGCGTGTTCGCACGCAGCCTCGGCGGCCCGGCGGGTCAGGGCCCGCACCTCGTCCAGGCCGGGCAGTTCGTGGATTCCCGCCCGCCGCAGGGCTTCGCCCGCCGCGGCGTACCGCGCGTCCAGCACCTGCTGAGGCGTTGTCGCGTCCCAGGCCCCGTCGACCGCCTGCCGTACGACATCGGGGTTGAAGTTGTAGAACGTCGAGATGACCAGTTCGGCGGATGCTCGGCCGAACGCGGCGCTCCTGGAGGTGAAGTACCCGGCGCGTCCGCTCAGTCCGAGGTCCGCGTACCGCCGCCTTGCCTCGGGAACGAAGTAGATCATGGCGTGGACGGGCTCGAGACGGCGCCAGGCCGTGCGTGCAGTCTGCATCGGGTCACCTTTTCGGAGAGTCGAGGAACGGGACATTCGCTGCGGATTCAGTACTCGCCGTGCGCTTGCAGGTGTTCGAGCAGCAGGCGGCTCAGGGTTTCGGGCGCCTCCTCGGGGATCCAGTGGCTGATTCCCTGGAGGGTCTCGAACCGGTACGGCCCGTTGACCCATCGCTCGGTCTCCTGTGCGGCCGCCCAGCCGAACGCGCTGTCCTCCGTGCTCCAGACGTACAGGGTGGGTACGTCGACGGCGCCGATCGCGCCGTCGGGGCGGCCGGCCCGGTACCAGTTCAGCGCGGCGGTGAGAGCCCCCGGCCGGGACAGGTGTGACACGTAGGCGTCGGCATGG
This sequence comes from Streptomyces sp. NPDC014864, assembly GCF_043081525.1. Classification (NCBI taxonomy): domain Bacteria; kingdom Bacillati; phylum Actinomycetota; class Actinomycetes; order Kitasatosporales; family Streptomycetaceae; genus Streptomyces; species Streptomyces sp. NPDC014864. Next base: position 238,964 of record NZ_JBIBWT010000007.1, on the reverse strand, counting down.
TCCTGCGGGACCCTGCCGGCGTAGAAATCGCGAAGCTCCTGGGCATCGTGGGCGAGCATGCGCTCCTCGGTAGCGGGCGTGTCGCGCCAGTCGATCATGTAGTGGGAGCGTTTGCGCTGATCCTGGTCGGTGCGCAGGGTGGTGGCCAGAGCGCCGGGGTGCGGGGTCGAGACAACCGTCAGGGTGCGCACCCGGCCGGGGTGGGCGTGGGCGGTCCACCAGGCCACCGCGCCTCCCCAGTCATGGCCGACCAGGTCGAACGCCGCCCAGCCCAGTTCCTCGCTGATCGCTGTCACGTCGTCGACGAGATGGCCGATGCGATAGTCACCGGGCCGTTGGGGGCGGGCGCCGGGGGAGTACCCACGCTGGTCGGGGGCCGCCACCCGGTAGCCGTGCGCGGCCAGCGCCTCGATCTGCCGCTGCCACACCAGCCCCGTCTGCGGGAAGCCGTGCAGTAGCAGCACCGGCCGGCCCTCGGGCGGACCCGCCACGATCGCGTCGAACACGCCCGCAGCTGTGGAGATGCTCAACTGAGTCACGACCCACCTTCTCATACCGACTGGTCGGTACATTCCAGGGAAGGGGGCGGGCTGTCAAGGCCCGCCGCTGGTTGAACTTGACGCCGAATTCAAATATACCGGTCCGGAAGGCCGGCCCATGTCACCACCCCTGGAGCCACGACATGTCATCGGTCATCTGAGGAGACGGCCGATGAGCCCTGTGTGCACCGCAGTTGGCGTGCGGCACCGCCTGCCGGCGAGCGAGCCCGGCTGACGGAGCCCGGAGTGCAGGCCCCGAAGCCCCCGGATCAACCGGACCAACAGAAAACAGCGAGGCGACATGAGGGAAGCAGTCATTGTTTCGACGGCACGGACGCCGATCGGGAAGGCCTACCGCGGCGCGTTCAACGACACCCAGGCGCAGGAACTTGCCGCCCATGCTCTCTCGCACGCGGTGCAGCGCGCCGGGCTCGAGGGAGGTGAGGTCGAGGACGTGATCTTCGGCTGCGCCGTGCAGCAGGGGTCCTCGGGTTTCAATGTCGCGCGTCAGGCCGCTCTGCGTGCCGGACTTCCGGACATCGTGCCGGGGATGACGATCGACCGGCAGTGCTCGTCGGGCCTGATGGCCATCGCGACGGCCGCCAAGCAGATAGTCGCGGACGGAATGCAGGTCGCTGTCGGCGGCGGTGTCGAGTCGATCTCCCTGGTGCAGAACGACCACATGAACACCCATCGCATGACGGATCCCTGGCTGGTCGAGCATGCGCCGGACATCTACATGCCCATGCTGCACACGGCGGAGATCGTCGCCGAACGCTACGGCGTGAGCCGGGAACGCCAGGACGCGTTCGCGCTGGAGTCACAGCAGCGCACCGCGGCGGCGCAGGAGGCCGGTCGGTTCGATCAGGAGATCGTCGCGCTCGACAGCGTGAAGAAGATCCTGGACAAGAAGTCCGGGGAGGTTCGGGACGAGGCCGTGACCCTGACCCGTGACGAGGGCAACCGCGCGTCGACGACGCTCGAGGGCCTGGCGGGGTTGGCGCCGGTGCTGCCGGACGGTCGGGTGAGTGCGCATTCCCGTGTCACGGCCGGCAACTCCTCGCAGTTGTCGGACGGGGCCTCGGCGTCGGTGCTGATGGAGTCGAGGGAGGCCGAGCGTCGAGAACTCGAACCGTTGGGTGTCTACCGGGGTATGGCCGTCGCCGGTTGCGGGCCGGACGAGATGGGCATCGGACCGGTGTTCGCCATTCCGAAGCTGCTGAAGCAGCACAACCTCACCATCGACGACATCGGCCTGTGGGAGCTCAACGAGGCCTTCGCCTCCCAGGCGCTGTACTGCCGGGACGAACTGCGCATCGATCCGGACCGGTTCAACGTCAACGGCGGTGCCATCTCGGTCGGTCATCCGTACGGAATGACCGGTGCCCGGCTGGTGGGGCATGCCCTCATCGAGGGCAAACGCCGAGGCGTCCGGTATGTGGTGATTTCGATGTGCATCGGCGGCGGAATGGGCGCGGCCGGGCTGTTCGAGGTCGCCTGAGGTGCCGAGCGTGACGGACAAGGCGCGGACCGCGGTCCTCGTGGACTTCGGCGGGGTCATCACCTCCAGTGTGCTGCGGGCTTTCACCGGCTTCGGCGCCTCGCTCGGCGGCGACCCGCGCCTGCCACTGGACCTCCTCGGCCGGGACGAGGAATCACGCACCCTCCTGGCCGACCACGAGTGCGGCCGTATCGACGCCGAAGCCTTCGAGCGAGGATTCGCCGAACGGCTCCGTGCCCATGGTGCCGACGTGGCGGCCGAGGGGCTCACGGCCCGCATGCAGGCGGGAATGTCGATCGACCAGGACATGCTGGCGCTGCTCGGTGACCTCCGAGCCGCCGGCCGTCCCGTTGCGCTCGTCTCCAATTCGTTCGGTACCGGCACCTACGACGGTGTCGAACTCGACGCCGTAGCCGATGTGATCGTCATCTCCGGTGAGGCCGGGATTCGCAAGCCCTCCCGGCGGATCTACGCGATCGCATGCGAACGTCTCGGTATCGATCCCGAGGAGGCAGTCATGATCGACGATCTGCAGCAGAACCTCGACGGAGCGGCACGGATCGGAATCGAGGGCGTACTGCACACCAGCGCCGCCGACACCCGCCGCCAACTCGCCGAACGCTTCCGGATCACCACCTGACGATCCGGCGACCGGGCGCAGTGATGTCGGTCATCCGGCCACACCGTCCGGGAACTTGATATCGAAACCGGGCCACGTCAAGCCGTCGGTGAGGGTGCGATCCGCACCCTCACCCGCTCACATCCCGGAAGGCACCGCCCATGACCGGTGTTCTCGATCCAGTGCGCCGCCACGCGGCCGCCACCCCCGACCACATCGCACTGCGCGGCGCCACGGATCAGTGGGCCTACCTACAGCTGCGGGACGCGAGCATGCGGTACGCGGGCGCCCTGGCAGCCGCAGGCCTGTCCTCGGGGGAAGCGGGGCGGCCGAAGGGGGCCCGACTCACCGTCGGGAACCTGTTGTCCGCCGGAGAGATCGGCGCCGAGTGCAGCCGTGCCTCGAGCGCCGACCGTACCGGCACCGGACTCCCGCTGTTCCGCATGTTCGGCCGGGCAGCGGTCATGATGGCGACCCTGACCCTGGGCGGTTCGATGTCGTTGCCGGCCCGATCCGGCCGGGAGCCGATGCTGGACATGCTGCGCCGCGACCGGCTCACCCTCATGGCCGGCGTACCGACCATGTGGAACGCCCTGCTGCACGAGGCGGGTGATGCGAACCCGGCGGACTTCGCCGGGCTCCGTGTCGCCGTCTCCGGCGGCGCGTCGGTTCCCGGGGGGAGACCGCCCGGGCCTTCGTGGCCCGCGTCGGCTGTTCTCCACGAGCACCCGGACGTCGTCGAGGCAGCCGTGATCGGCGTTCCCGACGAGCTCTACGGCGAGGAGGTCGCCGCGCTCGTCGCCGCCCGATCCGGTTCGCGGCTCGGTGCCGCCGAAGTGTCGAGCTGGGCACGACAGCGGCTGTCCACCTACAAGACGCCGCGCATCGTCCGGTTCGTCGACGCGTTGCCCAAGGGCCCGACCGGGAGGATCCTCACGGTCCATCGACCGTACGCGGTCCTGACCCGTGACACGGCGCCCACCGACGTTGCCGCCCGTCGGCACTGAGCCCGCGCCCTCTGCCTTGTGATTGTGGTGTCGGATTCAAGTACAGTTCCCGGAATGGAGACCACTGGGCCCGAGGAGCTGGACGGCGAGCAGGCACCGCCCATGGCGCCCCTCTCGCACCTTCGTGAGCCGCCCACGACGAAGCGCGGAGCGCGGACCCGGGCCGCTTTGGTGAGGGCCGCGCGGAAGGTGTTCGAACGGGACGGCTACCTCGACACCCGCCTGACCGACATCACCAAAGAGGCTCAGTGCGCCGCGGGATCCTTCTACACCTACTTCGCCAACAAGGAAGAGGTGCTTGCCGCCGTCCTTCTGGAGGCGCAGGAGGACATGATGCACCCCGGCATGGGCCGGGTGCAGGGTACCGACGATCCCTATGCGGTTCTCGAGGCGAGCAATCGCGCGTATCTCGAGGCGTACAAGCGGAACGCCAAGCTGATGGGACTGCTCGAGCAGGTCGCCCAGGTGGAGCCGGAATTCCGTGAGTTCCGCAGACGGCGCGCCGACGCGTTCATCCGCCGCAATGCCCGCGGCATCGCCGATCTGCAGGCACGGGGGGTCGCAGACCGCGAGGTCGATCCGATGATGGCCTCCCGTGCACTGTCGGGCATGGTCAGCGTCATGGCCTACAACGCCTTCGTGCTCGGCGAACGGGAGGAAGGGGCGGCGGCGGGCTTCGAGGAGCTCGTGTCCACGGTCACCCGGCTCTGGGCGAACGCCCTCCGCTTCCCCGGCCACCGCTGAGCCGGCGGCTGGACCGCCCACTTCACAGCACCCGGCAACGCCGGGTGCTCTTCCTTTTTCCCGCCTCCTTCACCGGGCCGGTCTGAAGCCGTGCCTCGAGCGGCGCCGCACACCCCAATATTGAACTTGACGCCGGATTCAATTATACAGGTCGGCAAGAGCACGGCCTCTCGGGGCCATGCCCCAGCCCCGCCCGGGGGCCGACGTCGGCGAAGGCGTGGCCAGTCACCCGGAGAAGCGCTCGCCCGCCCCTTCCCTCCCTACCCGTCAACCCGTCAGGAGTTCGAATGTCCCTGTTTGAAGTGTCGGACCGCGCCGAGAAATACCGGGCGGATCTGCTCGAGTTCATGGAAGCGCACATCTACCCCGCCGAGGCCGTCTACCACGAGCAGATGCGCGCGTCGGGTGACCCGCACTTCCACCCGCCGATCCTCGAGGAGCTCAAGGCGGAGGCGCGCAGGCGCGGGCTGTGGAACCTGTTCCACCCGCACCCGGAGTGGGGTCCGGGTCTGACGAACCTTGAGTACGCGCCGCTGGCGGAGATCATGGGCCGCAGCCACATTGCCTCCGAGGCGTGCAACTGCAACGCGCCCGACACCGGCAACATGGAGGTGCTCACGCTGTTCGGCAGCGACGAGCACAAGGAGAAGTACCTCAAGCCCCTCCTCGACGGGACGATGGCCTCGGCGTTCGCGATGACCGAGCCGCGTGTCGCCAGCTCCGACGCCACCAACATCGAGCTGCGGATGGAGCGCGACGGCGACGCGTACGTGCTCAACGGCCGCAAGTGGTTCGCCTCGAACGCGATGCACAAGAACTGCAAGGTGCTCATCGTGATGGGCAAGACCGACCCCACTGCGGCCCCGCATCGCCAGCAGTCGATGATGGTCGTCCCGATCGACGCCCCCGGGGTCACCGTGGTCCGGAACCTCCCGGTGTTCGGGTACGCGGATCGCGAGGGCCATGCGGAGATCATCTTCGAGAATGTCCGGGTGCCGGCCAAGGACCTGCTCAAGGGCGAGGGCGAGGGGTTCGCGATCAGCCAGGCCCGGCTCGGGCCCGGTCGTATTCACCACTGCATGCGGGCCATCGGCGCGGCCGAGCGGGCGCTGGAACTGTTGTGCCGGCGCGCACAGTCACGGGTGACCTTCGGCAGCCCGCTTGCCGAACGGTCCAACATCCAGGACTGGATCGCGGAAGCGCGTATCGACATCGAGATGATCCGCCTGCTCACGCTCAAGACCGCGCATCTCATGGACACGGTCGGGAACAAGGAAGCACGCACCGAGATCGCGGCCATCAAGGTCGCCGCCCCCAACATCGCGTTGAAGATCGTCGACCGCGCGATCCAGGTGCACGGGGGAGCGGGAGTGACCGACGACTTCCCCCTGGCGATGATGTACGCGGGGCTGCGGACGTTGCGGCTGGCGGACGGTCCGGACGAGGTTCACAAGCGGGCCATCGCCAAGCAGGAACTGCGGCAGTACCGGGACACGGCGACGGCGGCGGTGAGCTGAGATGACAGGACTCGATCTCACCGGTCGCACCGCCGTTGTCACCGGGGCCTCGCGCGGTATCGGGCTGGCGATCGCCCAGGCCATCGCCGCGGCCGGCGCAAACGTCGTCCTCACCTCCCGGTCCCAGGAGGCGGCGGACGCCGCCGCGGCCCAGGTCGAGGGCACAGCGGTCGGCGTCGGTGCGCACGCGGTCGACGAAGAGGCGGCCCAACGCTGTGTGGAGCTGACACTCGAGCGCTTCGGCAGCCTGGACGTCCTCGTCAACAACGCGGGGACCAACCCGGCCTACGGGCCGGTCATCGCCCAGGACCACGGTCGCTTCGCGAAGACCTTCGACGTGAACCTGTGGGCGCCCGTCCTGTGGACGGGTCTGGCCACCCGGGCCTGGATGGGGGAGCACGGCGGGGCGGTCGTCAACACCGCGTCGGTGGGCGGCATGGCCTCCGAGGCGAACATCGGGTTGTACAACGCCTCGAAGGCCGCACTGATCCATCTCACCAGGCAACTGGCCCTGGAGCTCTCGCCGAAGGTACGCGTCAACGCCGTGGCACCGGGTGTGGTGCGCACGAAGCTGGCCGAGGCTCTGTGGAAGGAGCACGAGCAGGCGGTGTCCGCCTCGGTGGCGCTCGGCCGCATAGGGGAGCCTGCCGACATCGCCTCCGCGGTCGCCTTCCTCGTCTCGGACGCCGCGAGTTGGATCACGGGCGAGACCATGGTGATCGACGGGGGGCAACTGCTGGGTGACGCGTTGCCGTTCAGGCAAGGAGCTGGCATCGGTGTCTAGCGCGGACATCGTCGGAATCGACGCCGGGGTGGTGGGCCGCTGACTCGCGGCCCTCGGCGTCGACTTCGCCGGGCCCGTGTGCTGGAGCTCTGCGGACCTCCGCAAGTCGCAGCGCGTGCTCCCACGAACCGTCTCATCGAGGACTCCATGCGGCGGTGGGACGAGCGCGAGGCGCTGCAGGCATCGGGTGCGGGCCGAACTTCGCGTCGCGACCCAGGGCGAGCTCGACAGGGGCGCCTGCCGGGCAACCGCCCTGGTCGGGCGCCCCTCTCGTGCGGCTAGAAGAAACCCAGCTTCTTCGGCGAGTACGACACGAGCAGGTTCTTCGTCTGCTGGTGGTACACGGCCCCATCCGCCCCTGACCTGCGGCAGATGGTGGAATCCTCTGCTGCGCAACCGAGTTGGTCCGCACCTGGTCCGGATCTTGGCACACCCGCCTTCCTCCGTCGGGCGCTTTGCAGCGTGGGCGACCCAACAAGCCCGTCAGCATGCTGCGTGCGGTTTCCCGGCCGCTTCCCTGACCGATGACCCGTCACTGTCCGGTGTGCTGTCGTCGGTCTGCCCGGGGTTCATGGGGAACCTGGGCCGGAAGCGGGCACATCACCCAGCCGGCTCTCGCCATGTGCTGGGCGATGCGCCCCCCGGCCGGGTGAGCGGCGTGGTCGGGGCGGGGGCAGTCATGGTGGTCTTCCCCGTCGGTATCGGTCAGCGGCCCGACATCGGGCGCAGGCGCACGGGGACGGAGGCGTGTCCGTTGCTGATAAGGCTCGGCAGCCTCTTCAGCGCGGTTCGCTCCGTGGCGAGTTGGGCGTCGGGGAAGCGCTCGAAGAGCATGCGCAGCGCGGTGGCGACTTCGAGTCGTGCCAGCGGGGCACCGAGGCAGAAGTGAACGCCGTGTCCGAAGGCGAGGTGTTCCTTGCTGGGGCGGGTGGCGTCGAAACGGTCGGCCTCCTTGTGCCAGTCGGGGTGGCGGTTGGCGGCGGCGTAGGAGGCGAGGATCGCCTCGCCGGCCTTGATCGTTCGGCCGTCGGGGAGCGGGATGTCGGTGCGGGCGTAGCGCAGGGGAAGGTGCTTGACCGCGGGTTGGTGGCGCAGGGTCTCCTCGACGACGTCCTGCCAGGTGCAGCGGCCTTCCCGGATGTGGGCGAGCTGCTGGGGATCGGTCAGCAGGGTGGTGATGGCCTGGTCGATGACGTTGACGGTGGTCTCGTATCCGGCGCTGATCATCAGCAGGAGCGTGTCGCGCAGCTCGGCGTGGCTGAGGGCGGAGCCGTCTTCCTCGTCGCGGGTGGCGATGAGCAGCGAGGCCATGTCCTCACCGGGCTCAGTGCGCTTGGTCTCGATCAGGACGTCCAGCAGGCTGTAGAGGGCGGCGGTGTTCGCGGCCTGTTCCTGGGCGGAGAGATGGGTGGCGAACACGTTGTCCACCACGGTGCGGAGTTCGGCGCGCTGGTCGGCGTGGACGCCCATGAGCTTGCCGATGACAGCGATCGGGAGCGGGTAGGCGAGGTGCTCGCGCAGGTCGACCGTCTCGCCGGCCGGGAGGGCGTCGAGGATGCCGTCGACGAGCGCCTCGATGTCCGCCTGGAGAGCGGCGGTGCGGCGGGCGGAGAGGGCGGGGGCAACCATGCGGCGCAGGCGGCTGTGATCCTTGCCGTAGGCGGTGAACATGTTCTCCACCGCGACCCACAGGGCCAGCGGCCAGGTGGCGACGGTCTCGGCGAAGGCCGGCCAGTGGGAGCGACCGTCCTTGGAGACGTCCTTGCTGGTCAGAAGATGCTTGAGGAGGGCCGGGTCGGAGACCGACCAGGCGCGCACGCCGAGGATGTCCACCAGCGTCGCCGGGCCGCGCTCGCGCAGGGCCTGGTGTTCGGCGTCCGGGTCGGATCCGGTCGGGTCGAGGACGAGTATCTGCTGTTCGGACACGGTGAGGTCTCCTTCAGCTCGTGGGAGGTGACGGGCAGGGCGACCAGGCAGTGGTGGAGGGAGCGGGGCGCCAGACGACTCCCTCCCGGTGGCCGTCGAGGTCCATCTCGGGCAGAGCGTCGAGGAAGAGCACGGCGGTGACCAGCCGCAGGAGCCCGTTGCGGTAGGCGGTGCGGGCCTTGGTGTGCTCGTTCCACTCGGCGCCGGTCCGGGCCGCGGCCTCGCACTCGATCAGCTCCTGCAGCATCGCTCGGCCACACTCCGCACGAGTTCGAGTCCGTCCGCCGAACGTAGTGACTCCAGCAGGCGGAGTAAGTCAGGCCGGGACAAGGCCACCGCGCACCTCCTGCGTTGAACTGCTCCCTTCACCATGGAGAGTTGCACGGTGGCTGCCTCATGCGCAGGGAGCGGAGACCGTCACCGGATGCACGCCCCGGGCATCCGCCCGCGCACACCTGCACGGTGATCGCCTGCACCATCACGCGGGACCCCATCTCCGAGCGTGTCGTTGCACACGATCTGAGCCGGCTGATCGACAACGGGCTCGGGGTGTTCGTGAGGACGGCACGGCGCGGCCTCGTGCTCCGATCGCGCCGGCCGGCCCCTATGTTCGGTCCGCCAGAGACCCTTGCCGGGCCACCTTCCGGTCACTCGCCCGCGCCTCGATCGATCGGGGACCGCCAACCGGACCCCCTCACGCCGGACTCGCTCGTCAGCGGTCAGCCCTCCGCCATCGGGATACCTCGTCCCTACGGCACAGCGCGGCCCTCGACAGCCGTCACAAGCGGCGTGCTGCCGCCTGGGCGGCCGTCAATCCGCAATCCCCGAGGAAACGTCAATGGCTCGTCCACCGGCGCGCGCCAGGGAACACCCGCCGCTCCCTGACTGATGCCTTCGCCACGATCACGCCCGCCTTGGTATGCCCCGGCGCAACGTATTCCGCTCCCCGGTGACGTACCCGAGGGTTGAACCAGGGGTTTGGTCCGTGGCTGGTCCGGAAGCACTGGTAAGGAGGGGCACAGCCGTGGGGGAAATTGGGAGTCAGCGCGCAAGCCGGGCTCGGTCGAGAGCCAGCTGAGCGAAAGGCGCCTGACGGGTGAAAACCCAGGTCAGGCGCCTTTTCGCGTGCGTCTAGAAGAAGCCCAGCTTCTTCGGCGAGTACGACACGAGCAGGTTCTTCGTCTGCTGGTAGTGCTCCAGCATCATCTTGTGCGTCTCGCGTCCGATCCCGGACTGCTTGTAGCCGCCGAAGGCGGCATGGGCCGGGTAGGCGTGGTAGCAGTTCGTCCAGACCCGGCCGGCCTGGATCGCGCGGCCCGCGCGGTAGGCGGTGTTGACGTCCCGGGTCCACACGCCCGCCCCGAGCCCGTACAGCGTGTCATTGGCGATCTTGAGGGCGTCGTCGAAGTCGTCGAAGGACGCCACCGACACCACCGGCCCGAAGATCTCCTCCTGGAAGATCCGCATCCGGTTGTCGCCCTCGAAGATCGTCGGCTTGACGTAGTAGCCGCCCTTCAACTCGCCGTCGTACTCGATGCGTTCGCCGCCGGTCAGGACGCGCGCGCCTTCCTGCCGGCCGATGTCGAAGTAGGAGAGGATCTTCTCCAGCTGGTCGTTGGAGGCCTGCGCGCCGATCATCGTGTCGGTGTCGAGGGGGTGCCCCGGCTTGATCAGCTCGGTGCGCGCGACGGCGGCCTCCAGGAACTCGCGGTAGTGGCCGCTCTGGATCAGCGCCCGGGACGGGCAGGTGCACACCTCGCCCTGGTTGAGCGCGAACATGGTGAAGCCCTCGAGCGCCTTGTCCAGGAAGTCGTCGTCGTGCGCCGAGACGTCGTCGAAGAAGATGTTCGGCGACTTGCCGCCGAGTTCCAGCGTGACCGGCCTGATGTTCTCCGAGGCGTACTGCATGATCAGCCGCCCCGTCGTGGTCTCGCCGGTGAACGCCACCTTCGCCACCCGCGGGCTGGAGGCCAGCGGCTTGCCCGCCTCCACGCCGAAGCCGTTGACGATGTTCAGCACACCCGGCGGGAGCAGGTCCGCGATCAGGCTCATCCAGAAGTGGATGGAGGCCGGGGTCTGCTCGGCCGGCTTGAGGATCACGGCGTTGCCCGCGGCCAGCGCCGGAGCGAGCTTCCACGCCGCCATCAGGATCGGGAAGTTCCACGGGATGATCTGCGCGACCACCCCGAGCGGCTCGTGGAAGTGGTACGCCACCGTGTCGTCGTCGATCTCGGAGAGCGAGCCCTCCTGCGCGCGGATCGCGCCCGCGAAGTAGCGGAAGTGGTCGATCGCCAGCGGGATGTCGGCCGCCAGCGTCTCGCGGACCGGCTTGCCGTTCTCCCAGCTCTCGGCGACCGCGAGGGCTTCGAGGTTCGCCTCCATACGGTCGGCGATCTTCAGGAGGATGTCGGAGCGCTCCGTCGCCGACGTCCGGGCCCAGCCTGGGGCGGCCGCGTGCGCCGCGTCCAGCGCCCGCTCCACGTCCTCCGCCGTGCCGCGCGCGACCTCAGTGAACGGCTGCCCGTTCACCGGCGACGGGTTCTCGAAGTACTGCCCGCGGGCCGGCGGCACGTACTCCCCACCGATGAAGTGGTCGTAGCGCGCCTGGTAGGAGACGATCGCGCCCTCGGTGCCGGGCGCCGCGTAACGGGTCATCCTGGTGTGCCTCCCTCAGCAGCGCTGCCCGCCGTCGGGCAGCTTCGGCACGAGGCTAGGAAGGCGGACGTTGCAAGGACGTTGCGCGGCCCCGCTCTCGTGGGCAGGGACGGGGTACCGTGTCCGGCCCGCCCACGAGCTGTGCCGACCGTCAGCGGGAGCTGTCACGCCGCGTCACGCGACACCGAGGGGCAGCGCACGGCCCGACCCGGCCCCACCCCACGTGACCCGCCCCGACCTGGTCCGGCCCGGCCCGGAACGGCCGCCCTTGCCGAGTGGATATGCGACCCGGCCATTGCTGTATAAAGTCGTCCCGTTACACCTGGTTGTGGGGACAGCCGGAGCGCCTCGGGGAGGGCCTGCAGCACATGAGTCGTCGTTCTCAAGGCATGGTCGGCGTCTGGGCCGAGATGCAGAGGCAGCAGCAGCGCCAGGTGGAGGCCGAAGCCAGACGACGGAGGCAGGAGGAGCAGCAAGAACGTGCCCGCCAACGGCGCGCGGCGCAGAATTACCGCGAGTACCGGCAGGCGGAGGCACTGCGTCGCACTGAGGAGCTGGACGCGCAGGTCGCGTCGCTGCAAGGTCTCCTCGCCTCGGGGTGCCGGGCTCCGGCCTTCCGGGCTTCCTCTCTCATACGCCCCGAAGTCGTCGAGCCCTTCGCGCCGGGACCTCTGGCCCAGCCCGTGCCCATGCCGGACTTCGATCACTACCAGACGCAGAGCGGGTGGACGGCCAGTCGCCGCGCTCAGGCACAGGCCGAGGCCCGAGCGCGCTTCGAGCGGGACTGGCACGCGGCCCAGGCGGCGGAGGCGCAGCGGCAGCGGCAGTTGGCGTCCTACCAGAGGCAGTACCAGCACTGGGCCGACGCCCAGCTGGCCGATGTGCGGCGACACAACGCCGGCATCGCCGAACTGACCGAGGGAGTCGGGCGCCGCGATCCCGACTCCGTGGTCGAGTACTTCTCCGCCGCTCTCTACGCCTCGACCGCGTGGCCGGAGGGTTTCCCGCGTCAGGTGGCGGCGGCCTACGACCCGGCAGCCGGCCAGCTGGTGCTGGACTGGGAGCTGCCCGCCTACCGCGTCGTCCCCGAGGTCAAGTCTGTCCGGTACATGCCCGGAGCGGACCAGGACAAGGAGACCGCCCGGCCGGTGAGTCAGCGTCGGGCCCTGTACCGCGAGGTCCTTGCGCAGTGCATGCTGCTCGTCCTGCACGAACTCTTCGCCGCGGACGAGCGGGGCGCCCTCGAATCGGTGACCTTGAACGGTTTCGTGGACGGGCACGACCCCACGACGGGCCGGCCGGGCCACATCCCGTTGGCGACCGTCATGGCTCCGCGCTCGACCTTCCGCGACCTGCACCTGGCGCAGGTGGACGCTGGCAGTTGCCTGGCCGATGCGCTGCGCGGGCAACTCTCGGCCCGCCCCGACCAGCTCACGCCCGTGCGGCCGAGCCGCCGGCCGCAGGACGTCGGGAACCGCGTCGTCACGCACGGCGGCGACGAGGAACCAGACCTGTACGACATGGATCCGATCGCCTTCGAGGACCTCGTCGCCGATCTGTTCCGGGCCATGGGGATGCGGGCGGTCACCACCCAACGCTCGCACGACGGTGGGGTGGACGTCGACGCACTGGATCCGGCACCGATCCGAGGCGGCAAGATCGTCGTGCAGGTGAAGCGCTACCGCCACACGGTGCCGCCCACCGCCGTGCGTGACTTGTACGGAACCGTTCAGGACGCCGGCGCCAACAAGGGTGTCCTCGTGACGACGTCAGGGTTCGGCCCCGGCTCACACACCTTCGCCAACGGCAAGCCGCTGGAGCTGATCTCGGGAACCGAACTCGTCGATCTGCTGCACCGGCACGGCCTCCGCGGGCGCCTGGGTGAGGGCGCCCGCCGGCATGGAGCGCGGTCGACGCCGACGGTTCCGGAGACCCGGCTGCCCGCCGACCACAACGTCCTGGGCATGTCGTGGACCGGAAGCGTCGCCTTGGACGTGTGCGCTCTCGTCTGCCGAGGCAACCAGGTCCTCAGCGACGATCACTTCGTCTTCTACAACAACCCGCGGACGCCGGACGGCTCCGTACGCGCTCTTCCCGCCACGCCACCCGACACGGCCGCGATCTGCGTCTCCTTCGACGCGTTGCCCGCGGAGGCCGACCGGTTCGTTCTCGTGGCCGCCATCGACCCCGAGACCAATCCGCACGCCGACCTCTCCGGCTTCACGGACGCGTTCATCCGGCTTCTCGATCCCGGGATGACGGAACTGGGACGCCTTGAGGTCTCCGACGGCCGACCCCGTGAGACCGCCTTGGCACTCGGCTCCTTCCGCCGCAGGGCGAACGGGGACTGGGACTTCGTCCTCGGTGGCAAGGGCTACACGGGAGGTCTGGAGGAACTCGTCAAGGACTACGGCATCGAGGTGGAGTAGGCCCTGCGCGCTCGAGGCGGCCTCGGCCACCCTGGACGGCGAGAGGGTGCGCCGGGTACCGGGTCCGCTCTTCGGCCCGGGGCCCACCGGGATCCCGCCGACGAGTGGGAGGGGTGGCCGAAACGGGCGGGGGCGGTTCGGGTGGCGGCCGGCGTGGGCGGGACGGAGACGGGCGGCAGGCGCAGGCGCCGGCGTCGGCGGTTCAGCGGGGTGAGGGCCGGGGCGGATTGGAGGGTGCCGCCAGTTCCGCCTCCAGGGCGGCGAGTCGGGTGCGCACCGGCGCCGTGGGCCGTACGGCGGCCAGGGCCCGCCACACGTCGAGGTCGTCCTCCCCCCACGGCGCGTGCGCCCAGTCGGCCAGCAGGTCCGGGTCGCGGCGGGCGATCAGCGCCGAGCGCAGGCCGTCGGCGAGGCGCCGCCTGAGCCGTACCACCGCCGGAGCCTGAGAGGCCGGCAGCAGCGGACCGGCGTAGGCGGTCGCCGCGGCCGCGACCGCCCCCGTCTCCAGCCGCCGCTCCACGACGGCCGCGTCGGACCCCAGGGGAACGGTGAGCCGGTACGGCCGCGAGGCCAGCAGGCCCGGGCCGAGGACCCTGCGCAGCCGGGCCAGCTCGGCCCGCAGCGTCACCGGCGTGACCGACTCGTCCTCGTACAGCGCGCACAACAGCTCGTCACCGGTCAGGCCCTCCGGGTGGCGGGAGAGCAGCACCAGGATCTCGCTGTGCCGGCGGCTCAGCCGGACCGTGCGGCCGTCCACCAGGAGCCGGGCCTCGTCGCGGCCCAGCGCGGTCAGCTCCGGCGTGTCGGCGGCCGGCCCGGGCGGGCCGAGCAGCGCCAGGTGCGACTCGGCCGCCCGCGCCACCGCCTGCACGAACCCCAGACTGTGCGGATGCGCGAGTCGGTCCCCGCCGGTGATGTCCACCGCCCCGAGCACCCGTCCGGTGCGCGGGTCGTGCACCGGGGCCGCCGCGCACGTCCAGGGCTGCACCTGCCGGATGAAATGCTCGGCCGCGAAGACCTGCACCGGCCGGTCGACCATGACAGCCGTGCCCGGAGCGTTCGTGCCGACCGCGGACTCCGCCCACCGGGCACCCGGCACGAAGTTCATCCGCCCGGCCCGCTGCCGGGTCGCCGGATGGCCCTCGACCCACAGCAGTCTGCCGTGCGCGTCGCACACCGCGAGCAGGTGCTCCCCGTCGGCGGCGAACGTGCCCAGCAACTCCCGGAACAGCGGCATCACCGCGGCCAGCGGATGCTCCGCCCGGTAGGCGCCGAGGTCGCCGTCCGCGAGCTCCACGCTCGCGGCGCCGTCCGGTCCGACGCCCGCTCGCGCGGACCGCCGCCATGAGTCGGCCACCACCGGACGCACCGGTCTGGGCATCGTGCCCCCGGCGGTGAACGTCTCGTGCGCGCTGCGCAGCACCCGTACGCGCTCGGCAGGGTCGGCCCCCGGCTCCAGGGCAACCCACGGATCGGACAACTCGGCCTCCCGGACGGCGATGCGGCTCGGGGACATCGTCACTCCCGGTGTGCGCCCGGACAACCTCTTCGACACGGGGTTCTCGGACGATGCGGCGGCCCGTGCTCCCGACGTCAGGTGAGGTTGACCAGTCTGATGTAGCGGACCCAGTCCCAGTTCGGTCCGGGATCGGTGTGGTCCGAGCCCGGCACCTCGAAGTGCCCGATGATGTGCGCCCGGTCCTTGGGGATGCGGTACGCGTCGCAGACGGCCGCGGTGAGCCTGGCCGACTGCTCGTACATGGCGTCGGTGAACCAGACGGGCTGGTCCACCCAGCCCTCGTGCTCGATGCCGATGCTGCGCGTGTTGTACTCCCAGTTGCCGGCGTGCCATGCGACGTCCGACTCGCGGACGCACTGCGCGATGTGTCCGTCGGCGGACCGGACGACGTAGTGGGTGGACACCTTCGTCGTCTCGTTCTGGAAGACGGCGAGGGTGTCCGCGTACGTCTCCTGCGTGACGTGGATGATCACCCGGTCGATGGAGTAGGACATGGGCCGGTCGGAGGCCGTGTAGTTGGAACTGCTCGCCGGCCGCCAGTCGGCCGACGGGTAGTCCACGGCCTGAGGTCGTGCCCCGGCCCGCGTGGCGGGGAGCAACGCGAAGGGTACGGCGGCCAGGGCGGCGCCCTTCAGAAGCCGTCGTCTGCTGGGGAGGGGTCGTGCTCCGTCCATGTGCGAGGGGCCTTTCTCGTGGGGGATGTCCCTCGGCGCACAGGCTGCGGTCAGCGCCGGAGTGCCGCCGCCGTCTCGCGCAGCCGCGCGTGCAGTCCGCGGTGAGTCTCGCGCACGGGCAGCCACTCCTTGCGGAGCTTGGCCACGCACGTGTAGTTGGTGTCGCAGACGTTGGCCGGCGGCGATTCCACGGCCTGGCTCGCGAACTGGTACGCGTCCAGCCCGCTGAAGCCGTAGTCGCGCACCAGCCACTGCACCAGGTCGAACTGGGACATCCGGAAGGCGTCCTCCAGCGGACGGGCCGAGCCGGTGGAGATGACGTGCGTGTCCGACTCCGGACGCGGCCAGGGGGTGACCACACCCCTGGGGAGCTCCACGATCACGACCGTGTTCATCGCCCACTCGACGGCTGCCTGTGGCGGGTGGAGGGGGAATCGTCGAGGTGGACGCGGACGGTCCAGGCCACGCGCTCGGGGTGACGCCGCATCGGGACGACGAGTACCGCGAGACCCGCCGCCATCCAGACGCCGACGATCGCACCGGTGTACGAGACGGGCGCCTTCAGCTCGGAGGCGAAGTCGAAGACGGGCAGTCCGGCCGCGGTGAGCAGCGCCGGGACGAAGGCCGCGGTGCCCGGCAGGGGGCACACTGTCCGCGGGATCGGATCAGCCGTGTCCGGCCACGGCCGCCGGGTCGTCCAGGACGGCACGCACCACCGAGTGGGCGGCACCCAGCAGCGGACCTTCGGGGCCCAGCCGGGAGACGGACACCGGGCAGACGGGCCCGGCGGTGCGCCCGGCCAACTCGGCCTCCAGCGACGGCAGGAGCCAGGGCGCGAGCCCGGCCAGCGCGCCGCCCAGCACCACGGCCTCGGGGTCGAGCAGATTGACGGCCCCGGTCAGCGCGACACCGAGCGCCGTACCCGCCGCGCGCAGGGCCCGCCGTACGTCTTCGTCGCCCCCGGCGGCGCGCCGGGCCAGCAACCCGACCCGGTCCTCGGCCGGTTCCAGGCCCGCCGCTCGCAGTACCGCCTCCTCGCCCGCGTACTGCTCCAGGCATCCGCGCCCGCCGCACGGGCACGTCGGCCCCTCGGGCTGGACCGGTACATGGCCCAACTCGCCCGCGAAACCACGCGTTCCACGCAGCACCTGCCCGTCGACGACCACCGCGGCACCGATGCCGATCTCCGCCGACACGTGCAGGAAGTCCCGTGGTGTGCCCTCGCCGAGCCAGAGTTCCGCCAAACCGCCGAAGTTGGCCTCGTTGTCCACCGTCAGCGGGTACGTGGCCGGCAGCAGGGCACCGAGGTCGGTGTCGCGCCAGTCGAGGTTGGGGGCGCGGACGACTGTCCGGCCGTCACGGGCGACCAGACCGGGCACCGCGACGGCGAGCCCCGCCGGCCACAGGCCCTGCTGCTCCGCCTCGGCGGCGACCTGACGTATCAGCGCGTTGAGTTCCCTCGTAACCGGGCCGGGGGAGCGTCCCCGGTTGGTGCCGTGCCGGACGGTGCGCGCCCGCACCTCACCGCGCAGATCCACCACGCAGGCCGCCAGGTGGTCGACGCCCACCTCCGCGCCGAGCCCCGCCGGGCCGTGTCCACTGACGGCGAGTGCCGAACCGGGGCGGCCCACCCGGCCGGGCCGCTCGGGGCCGAGCTCCTCCAGGAGGCCCCAGCGGATGAGTTCGTCGACGAGGGTCGACACCGCCGCACGGGTGAGTCCGATGCGGGAGGCGACCGCGGCGCGCGACACGGGGCCCCCGGCGCTCACGGTGTGCATGACCCGGGCGAGGTTGCGGCGGCGCATGCCCTGCTGGGTGTCGGGCAGCGCACGCCCGGGACCGGTCGCGCGGGCGCCCCCGGGACCGGCCGTGCGGGTCTCGTGCAGCGGTGCGGTCATGCCTCCGTCCGTCCTCGATCGTGTCCGTCCGTCATGTCCGTCAGTCGTGCCGGTCGGCCGTGGCCGGAGGTCGTGTCCGGTGGGCAGGTGTCCGTCACCGGTCCGGCCGGACGTCTGTCACCGGACGCCTGTGGCGGCGCGCCCGGCTCGTGGTGTCCTTCCCGGCGGGTTCGTCACACGGTGTCCGTCATCGAGCGCCCGCCTCCCGCTCCAGCAGGGGCGACGCGTCGGAGAGTACCCCGGCGATCCTGGTCAGCGCCGCCTCGTCCCGCTCCACCGCGTCCAGCACCGGACCGTCGGCCGTCTTCCAGCGCCGGGCGACCGCGGCCGGGTCCTCGCCGGTCAGCACGCCGGCCGCCTGGGCCGCGGCGCCCAGCGCCACCAGCTCCCGGGCCTCGGGCACCTGGACCGGCCGCCCGGACAGGCGCCGCACGGTCTGCTGCCAGGCGGTGCCCCGGGCACCGCCGCCGATCAGCAGAAGGGGCGCGGTGCGGTCTGCGTCCCGGTCGAGGACCAGGTCGAGCGCGCCGAGCAGGGAGTGGACGGCGCCGTCGTACGCGGCCTGCAGCAACTGACCCGCGGTCGTGTCGTGACGCAGTCCGTGCAGCAGGCCTGAGGCGTGCGGCAGGCTGGGGGTCCGTTCGCCGTCCAGGAACGGGAGCAGGGTGACCCCGGCCCCGGGCTCGACGGCCTCCCGGTCCAGGCCCAGCAGCGCGGCGATGCGGTCGACGGCGAGTGTGCAGTTCAGGGTGCAGGCCAGCGGCAGCCACTCCCCGCGGGCGTCGGCGAAGCCGGCCACCGTGCCGGAGGGGTCGGCGGGACGGTGGCGCGACACCGCGTACACCGTGCCCGACGTACCGAGGCTCAGCACCGGCGTCCCGGGGCGCAGCCCCAGACCGATGGCGGCCGCGGCGTTGTCGCCGGTGCCCGGCGCGACCAGGGTTCCCCTGGAGAACGGCAGGTCGTGGCTGTCGCGCACGGTCCCCACCACCTCGCCGGGCCGCACCACGCGGGGCAGCAGCGCGGGGTCGAGTCCCACGCGGTCGAGGATCTGGTCGTCGTAGGACTCCGTGGCGGACGCCCACCAGCCCGTTCCCGAGGCATCACCGCGGTCGGTCGTGCCCAGCCCGGTCAGATGCCCGGTGAGGTAGTCGTGGGGGAGACGTACGGCCGCCGTCGACCGCACCGCCTCCGGTTCGTTCTCCGCCAGCCACGCCCACTTGGTGACGGTGAAGGAGGCGCCGGGCACGCTGCCCGTGCGCTCCGCCCAGGCCTTCGGGCCGCCCAGCTCCTCGACCAGGCGGCGGGCCTGCGCGGCCGAGCGCACGTCGTTCCACAGCAGAGCGGGCCGCACGGGCTCGCCCCGGGCGTTGAGGGTGACGAGTCCGTGCTGCTGGCCGGCGACGGACACGGCGGCGGCCTCGTGCGCCGCCTCACCGCACTGGTGCAGTGCCGCGCACAGGGCGTCCCACCACTGGCGCGGGTCGCTCTCGCGGCCGGCCCCCGAGGACACGGTGTGCGGTGCCTGGCCGCTCGCCACGACCTGCCCGGTGGCCGCGTCGACGACGAGCGCCTTGGTGGACTGGGTGGACGAGTCCACGCCGACGACGAGCGGACCCTCGGCTGCTGACATCGGGCTCTCCCTCTTTCCGCGGCTCGCGGGGATCTGACCTGGTGTTCTCACGGTGCCCGGGTCGCGTCGACCCGCGCATCTGCCCCGTCGGGGTCATCTGGTCCCTTCCCAGGGAAGCGTCCGCATACTAATTTGTAAATCGCCATGACGAAATGGTCGCAAGCGAGCAAGGAGCCGCGGCATGAGCTACCAGCCCACCCCCGAGGACAGGTTCACCTTCGGCCTGTGGACCGTCGGCTGGCAGGGACGGGACCCGTTCGGCGACGCCACGCGCCGCGCCCTCGACCCGGTCGAGACGGTGCAACGCCTGGCCGGACTCGGCGCCCACGGGGTGACCTTCCACGACGACGACCTCATCCCCTTCGGGTCCTCGGACACCGAGCGCGAGTCGCACATCAAGCGCTTCCGTCAGGCACTCGACACCACCGGCATGACCGTGCCGATGGCGACCACCAACCTCTTCACGCACCCCGTCTTCAAGGACGGCGCCTTCACCGCGAACGACCGTGACGTGCGCCGCTACGCGCTGCGCAAGACGATCCGCAACATCGACCTGGCGGCGGAACTGGGCGCCAGGACGTATGTGGCCTGGGGCGGGCGCGAGGGCGCCGAGTCCGGCGCCGCCAAGGACGTCCGCCTCGCCCTCGACCGCATGAAGGAGGCGTTCGACCTCCTCGGGGAGTACGTCGTCGCGCAGGGCTACGACCTGCGCTTCGCCATCGAGCCCAAGCCGAACGAGCCGCGCGGCGACATCCTGCTGCCCACCGTCGGCCACGCCCTGGCGTTCATCGAGCGCCTGGAGCGCCCGGAGCTCTACGGCGTGAACCCGGAGGTCGGCCACGAGCAGATGGCCGGGCTGAACTTCCCGCACGGCATCGCGCAGGCCCTGTGGGCGGGCAAGCTGTTCCACATCGACCTCAACGGCCAGTCCGGCATCAAGTACGACCAGGACCTCCGCTTCGGCGCGGGTGACCTGCGTGCCGCCTTCTGGCTCGTCGACCTGCTGGAGAGCGCCGGCTACGAGGGCCCGCGCCACTTCGACTTCAAGCCGCCGCGGACCGAGGACCTGGACGGCGTCTGGGCGTCGGCGGCGGGCTGCATGCGCAACTACCTCATCCTCAAGGAGCGCGCGGCCGCCTTCCGCGCCGACCCGGAGGTCCAGGAGGCCCTGCGGGCGTCCCGGCTGGACCAGCTGGCCCAGCCCACGGCCGCGGACGGTCTGCAGGCGCTGCTCACGGACCGGTCGGCCTTCGAGGACTTCGACGTGGAGGCGGCCGCCGCACGGGGGATGGCCTTCGAACGGCTGGACCAGCTGGCGATGGACCATCTGCTGGGCGCGCGCGGCTGAGGTCGGCGACCGAGGTGCACGCGCGCATTGCGGGGCTCCTGCCGGCCCGCAACGCGCACGTGCGCCTCGGGTGCCGACTCGCGTTCGGTACGGATCGGGTGCCGGCCCGCGTGCGCCCGTACGGCACCAGTGGGAGCTCGCCCGGTGTCGGGCGCGAAGGGTGTGCCGGCCCGCGCGGCGCCCAGCGCGGGCCGGGCGCAGCGACCGTGGACGGCGAACCTTCGGCCGCCCGGGCGACCGCGAGTCCCCGCTTCCGGCGCGACGGCCGTGGCCCGCGGTGACGGCCGATCAGAACCGGCTGGCGGCCGATCAGATGCGGTGCCGCAGCCGGACGTAGGTCACCGTGGTCTCGGTGCCGCTGTCGACCAGCCGGCCTTGCGCGTCGAACGCGTCGGGGCCGTCGGTCATCCCGAAGTCGTTGTCGTTCATGAGGGCGAGGGAGTCGTCGCCCACGCGCGCGATGCCCTCGATCTTCCCCGGCACTGCGGCGACCGGGCCCAGGTCGGCGAGCAGGCGCCCGGTGAGCACCGGCACCCCGGATGCCGCCGGGTCGTCCAGCTGCTCCAGCGACGGGGACGTCTTGTCGTCGTCCCAGGGGCCACCGAGGATGTCCGCGTCGCGCTCCAGCTTCACCAGCCGCAGTCGGGCCCTCCTGTCGGTGCGCTCCTCGACCAGCAGGCGGTTCCGGCCCACGGCGACCACCGAGGAGGTCTTCAGCTCGGAGGGGTCGTCCTCGCCCGGATCGACCACGTTCACCGGATCGAAGCGGTAGGCGTACTCCGCGGTGACCGCCTGCTTCGCCGGGGAGAAGCGCAGCAGCCGGGTGGTGCGCGAGGCGTTTCCCGCGTCGGCGTCGGGCAGGGACAGCGGACTCTGCAGGGCCATCACGAGGTCGCCGTCCGGGAGCTGGGCCAATCCCTCGAACCCGCGGTTGATCTTCCGGTGCAGGAAGACGGACGGCAGTGCCTCCACCACCGGGTAGCCGGCGCCGGTGAGACCGAGCCCCTTGGGCACGTAGCGGGTGAGCACCTTCCCGCGCGCGGAGACGTGGACGAGGGAGGGGCCGTACTCGTCCACCAGCCAGAAGGAGCCGTCCCCGGCCCGGACGACGCCCTCGGTGTCCAGACCGTTCGGGTCGTACGACAGCTGCGTGCCCGCGTCGAAGGAGTACGGCGCCTCGTCGCGTCCGGCCTGGTTCGGCAGCCCGGTGACGGGCTCGCCGGAGGACGTGGTGAGGGCGATCGCGTCCAGCACCTCGATCCTGTGCCCGGAGACCCGCACCTTCACGATCGCCGGGTCGAAGCCCGGCACGGGGAACGTGCGGCGCTTCTTGCCGTCCACCTTGATCTGTCCGTTGGGCCCGCGGTCGGTGACCGTCCAGAACTCGCCCTTGCGGCCGGCCGGGTAGATGTCGCTGCCGATGCCGCCGAGGTCCACACCCCGGTCGTCGTCCACCGTGCCCGGGAGGAGCGCGTTGCTGAACGCGCCGAGGGGGATGTCGCCGAGTGTCGCCGTGCGGGTGACGGAGACGCCCCCGGACGGGGCTGCCGCCGCGGCTCCCGCCGCCGTGAGGACGCCCACCAGGGCGAGGGGAACCCCCGCGGCGAGGGAGTGGTGGACGCGGCGCCGGACCGGGGCGAAGGGGGACATCGAACCTCCTTGAGGCCAGTGTGCTGACTGCCGTCAGAGTTGGCCCTCGGAGGCAACACCTGGCGACGGGTGGGTGAATGCCGGGCATCCGCCACCGGTCGGCCTGCCCCCGGTGGGTGAGCCCGGGGCGGAGTGGGCACCTCTCCGGCCCGGTCACGTCCCCGGGGCGCCTCAGGGCTGTCTCAGGGGCATCTCGGGGTCGTGTTCCGGAACTGCCGGACGCGCGGGCCCGTTCTCACCACAGAGAGCGGCAGTGGCCGCGAAGGAGGCGACAGATGTCGAAGAACGCGAAGATCGCCGCGGGAGGTGTGGCGGCCGGGCTCATCCTGCTGATCTGGCTGCCCTGGTGGGCCGCGCTGCTGATCGTCCTGGGAGTCCCGGCCGCCGCTTACCTCGCGCTGGACCCCTCGCAGCGACGCCGGCTGCGCCGCGTCAGCCGCAAGGAGCTGGGCCGCTGAGGCGTCACCGCCCCGGCGT
This sequence comes from Streptomyces sp. NPDC014864, assembly GCF_043081525.1. Taxonomy (NCBI): domain Bacteria; kingdom Bacillati; phylum Actinomycetota; class Actinomycetes; order Kitasatosporales; family Streptomycetaceae; genus Streptomyces; species Streptomyces sp. NPDC014864. Next base: position 216,044 of record NZ_JBIBWT010000007.1, on the reverse strand, counting down.
GGTCCCGCCCACGTCGCAGGAGTTCACCACGTCCTCGCCCGCGGTCCTGCTCACGGTCCGGTCCGCGGGCGGCTCGGTGCCGCGCTCCACCCACGACACCAGCGCGTCGAACGCCGACCGGTAGCACGGCAGGATCGGCCGGAGCCGGTCCGGATACGTGTCGTAGAGCCCGTCGACGTGCGTGCCGTCCTGGATCGTGTAGTACCGGTGCATGCGTCCCCGTCCGCTCGCGTCGATCATGCGCGCGTACACGTCCGAGTCCGCGGCCTTGGGCAGCAGGGCGTCCAGGTCGCCGTGCAGTGTGATCAGCGGCCTTCCGATCCGGCCGGTCAGCGCGACGCGTTCCACGGCCCGGTGGACGGACGCCGGACGGGACGCGTAGTCGTACGCCGCGTCGGAGGCGCACGGCGCCAGGATCTGCTCCGCGGTGCTCCCCGCGGACGGGCCCGGGCAGCCGGCGTCGTATCCCGGGTCGAACTCGGCGCGGTAGATCTTCTGCGTGACGCCCCAGTACACCTTCTCGTGGTAAGGCCACAGGAACTCCGAGCCCCGCGCGAAGCCCACCGCGTACAGGTCCTCGTCGCCGGCCGAGCCCAGGATGTGCCCGACCGCCGCGGGGAGCGAGGTGAGCAGGTTGGGGCCGTCTGCCGTCCACAGGGCGCCCTCCCAGTCCACGCCGCCGTCGTACAGCTCCGGGTGGTTCTCCAGCTGCCAGCGGGTGAGGTAGCCGCCGTTGGAGATGCCGGTCATGTACGTACGGCGCGGGGCGTGCCCGTAGCGCTGGGCGACCGCGCGCTTGGCGGCCCGGGTGAGCTGCGTGGTCCGTGCGTTCCATTCCGCGATGGCGTCACCGGGCCGGGTGCCGTCGCGGTAGAAGTCGGCCCCGCTGTTGCCCTTGTCGGTCGCCGCGTAGGCGTAGCCGCGCGCCAGCACCTGGTCCGAGATCGCCTTGTCGGTGGCGTACTGCTTGCGGGTGCCGGGCGCCCCGGTGACGACGAGCCCGCCGTTCCAGTGATCGGGCAGCCGGATCACGAACTGCGCGTCGTGCTTCCAGCCGTGCGTGGCGTTGAACTGGGAGGAGTCGGGAAAGTAGCCGTCGATCTGCACACCGGGCACCCCCGAGGGCGTCCGCGTCTCCCGGGCCGTGAGCCCCGCCTGGTCGGCGGTGTCCGTGTACGGGGTTCCGGCGAGCCCCGTGGTGGTCAGGTCCGGCAGGCAGGCGCTCTGCTGGAAGGCCGCGCCCGGCACCCGTACCCGCTCCTGGCGGACACAGTGCCCGGCGGCGCCGGCCGCGGCGCCGGCGGGAACCGGCCACGTGAGGGCCGCCGCCACCAGGGCGGCGGCAACGAGTGGGACACCTCGGGACAGACGCATGAAAGCCTCCAGGGCACGACGGGGCGGGCGTGACAGCACCGGGCCGTGGAGCCCGGAGCTGCCCCATGGTGCTGTCCCGCATCCGTGTCATCCATGGGCCGGCACCACATGGAGTGAGAACCCGGCATGGCGGAGGAAGACATGCTTCGGTGTCGAACTGCCGTGCGGCGCAGCCGAATTCAGCTGGGGCGCACCGCCAGCTTGTCGAGGGCCTCCAGCAGACGGGGCAGCTCCGGGCCGCGGCCGACCGGCAGGACTTCGCCGGGCTCCTCGTCGAGGAGGACGAAGGCGATGTCGTCGGTCCGGGCCACCATCGACCAGCCGGGGCCGTCCACCCGCAGGGTCCGCGCGTCCCCGGGAGCGAAGGAGGACCTGACGCGGCCGAGCGGCGGTGGCGAGTCGACGTAGGCGTGCGCCTCCGCCAGGACGCGCCGGATGCCGCCGTGTCCCCCGGAGCCGATCCCACCGGCCTTCTCACCGGCCTTCTCAGCGGCTGCCTCGCCGGCCGTCCCGGACGGGCCGTCGCCCTCCGCGGACCCACCGTCCCGAGCGGAGAATCCGGTGTCGTCGATCTGCCCGCGCCACACCGCCCACTGCAACGCGATCTCGTCGGCGCCCAGCCGGCGCTGTGCCGGCCCCCAGACGCTGGTGTCCGGCGGCGCCAGCGGCGGCCCGTCCGCGGCTTCCGGTCCGGGATCGTGGGGCGCGGGCACCCCGGGAGCCGCGACGGCGACCGCGAGCGGCCAGCCCGGCAGGGCGGCGACGACCGTGCGCTCGTCGGGCGACAGGTCGTACTCCATCCCGCAGTCCCAGGAGGCGATGGCCACGGCGACCAGCGACACGTCGTCGATGACGACCGTCCACCGCGCCCCGGCACCGTCCTGGCCGAGCACCAGCCCGTACCCGTCGGCCCGCGGCGCGAGACCGAGCGCCGCGCATGCCTCCGGATAGTCGTCGCCCAGCACACTCGGGAACTGCGCAGGCGTCAGCAGTACCGCCGTGAGCACATAGAGCGCGTCGTCCGCGGCGGCGACGGCTTCCTCGTCCGTCCCGGCCATCCCAGCCTCCCCATCGGTTCGTCCAACGGCGCGCACCCTAGTGCGAGCGGAAGGCGCTTGTCACGACTCCGTGTGCGGGCGGACCTGCAGTTTTCCGCCTGGAGGTGGGCGAAACGGCCGTCACGCGTCCATGGTCCGGGCCGCCGGGAGCCCGAGCAGGGTCCGCGCCACCCTCCCCGGCGGCTCGTCGCGCTCCCGCGCCAGGACGATCACCGCACGGCACGCCAGCTCCCTCACTCCGAAGGACAGCGCCTCAGGAGAGACCCAGGTCGCGGCCTCGTCCATCCGGTCCTGGTCGTCCTCCGCGCAGGCCGACACATAGGCGGCAGCGGCCTCGAAGAGGTTGGGGGTGCGCGTGTCCCGCCCCCGCTTCGGCTCCGTACGTGAAGAGGTGAAGATCCTGGTGAAGGACGTGCGGAGGTTGCTGAACATGCGGACCACCTTGCCCCAGTGTGGTGTGCGGCGACGATCGCTCATGTGCTGCTCCTCAACGTAGAGTTGAAGCTCCGACGGCATAAGGGGGCGGCGGGGTGAAGCGTTTCGAGCGGCTCGGGCGGATTCGCCGGATGGACCCGGTGGCCGACGCGACGGAGATCCTCAGACTCACCGCCGCCTACGAGTTCCCCTGGGACTTCACCCGCTCACTCGAACTGGCGCTCTACCGCACCTATGCGGTACCGAGCATCGGCCGGCTGCTCGCGGAGACGGCCGAACTCACCGGCCGCTCACAGAAGCGCTACGACGACACCGCGCTCCTCCTCGACGCCGTCGTGGAGCACGGTTTCGGCAGCGATCAGGCGCGCACCGCCATCCGCCGCATCAACCAGATGCACCGCAGCTACGACATCAGCAACGACGACATGCGCTACGTGCTCTGCACCTTCGTGGTCATGCCCCGGCGCTGGATCGACGCCTACGGATGGCGCAGGCTCTCCAAGCACGAAGTCGTCGCGTCCGCCGTCCACTACCGCACGCTCGGCCGTCACATGGGCATCAAGGACATCCCCGAGTCCTACGAGGAGTTCGAGTCGCACCTCGACGCCTACGAGAAGGCCCACTTCGGCTGGGACGAGCAGGCCCGGCAGGTCTCCGACGCCACCCTCGACCTGATGACCTCCTGGTATCCGCGCCCCCTCGCGCCGGTGCTGCGCGCCTCGACCCTCGCCCTGCTCGACGAACCCCTGCTGCGGGCCTTCCGCTACGCGCCCCCGCCCGCCTTCGCCCGAGCGGTGGTACGCGGCGCCGTGCGGGCCCGGGGGCGCGCCGTGCGCCTGCTTCCGCCGCGCAGGGCTCCGCACTTCGCGCGGCAGAACTGGGAGATCAAGAGCTACCCGGGCGGCTACGGGCTGGCCGACCTCGGCACGCGTCCGGTCCCCGGCGTGCGCGGCTGCCCGGTGCGCCACAACGGCGCTTCGTCAGGCGCCCCCGACGAGTGACGCGATCACGGCGCGTGGCCAGACGAGTCCGGCCCGCGGCGTGGCCCGCGCGGCGGTGAGGACGCCGCCGGGTCAGCCTTCGCGCACGGCCAGCACCAGGAAGCGCGTGTTCTCGTCCGCGTACGACGTCATGCGCCACCCCGAACCGGCCAGCAGCGGGCGCAGGTTGGGCTCCGCACGCAGGTCGTCCGGTGTGATGCTGCGGCCCTGACGGGCGGCGAGTGCCGCGCGGCCGATCGGGTGGAACAACGCCAGCGTGCCGCCGGGGCGCACCACGCGCGCCAACTCCCGAAGATTCCCGGCCGGATGCGGAAGATGCGCGATGAGACCGGCGGCGAACACGGCGTCGAGCGACCCGGACCGCAGCGGAAGCGCACTGACATCGGCCAGCACCAGCCGCCCGTCCCGGTCCCGCCCGGCCCGCACCGCGGCCTGCAGCATGGCAGGAGTCAGGTCGGCCCCCACCACGACCCCCGTGGGGCCCACGGCCGCGCGCAGCGGGGGCAGCGCGCGGCCGGTGCCGCAGCCCGCGTCGAGCACGCGGTCGCCCCGGCGCAACCCCAGCTCGGCCACCGCGGCCGCATAGGCGGGGGCGTCGTCGGGGAAGCGGCTGTCCCAGTCGGCGGCCCGCGCGGTGAAGAACTCTCGGACGTGTGTGTGGTCGTCGCTCATGCTCCGCATGATCCCGCACCGCCGCGGACGGCGACGCGGGCACGGGTGCAGGATCGGACCTTCATGCGACGGCACAGGTCCCAGGTGCGGGCGCGTCCCGGCCCCGAACGGGCGCGAGACGATCACATCGGAGAAATTGCGGTCCAATCCCTCGAACAGGTGGCGTAGTTGTCATCATGCTGACTTCGCATCGCCGCACCCCGTCGCACGCGGACGCCACAGGGGTGCGCCGGATGCGTCACCGACGTCGACCGTTGCCGCCCCTCCTGAGAGAAGTGATCCATGGTCCCCGAGCACTCCGCTGCCCCGGACGGCGAGACGGCTCCCCTGGCGTTGAAGATACTGGTCGCCGGCGGCTTCGGCGTGGGCAAGACCACCCTGGTGGGCGCGGTCAGCGAGATCCGTCCGCTGCGCACCGAGGAAGTGCTCAGCCAGGCGGGCCGGCTGGTGGACGACACCCATGGGGTGGACCGGAAGGTCACCACGACCGTCGCCATGGACTTCGGCCGTATCACCATCCGGTCCGACCTGTTCCTGTACCTCTTCGGGACGCCGGGGCAGGACCGCTTCTGGTTCCTGTGGGACGAACTGGCGCGGGGTGCCCTGGGCGCGGTGATCCTCGCGGACACCCGGCGGCTCGAGGACTGCTTTCCGGCGGTGGACTACTTCGAGCACCGGCAGATCCCGTTCGTGGTGGCCGTCAACCGCTTCTCGGGCGCCCGCGTCTACGGAGCCCACGACGTCTCCCGTGCCCTCGACCTCGACGAGGGCACGCCGGTCGTCGTCTGCGACGCCCGCGACCGTGCCTCCGGCAAGGACGTGCTCATCCAACTCGTCGAGTACGCGGGGCGCATGCACACGGCCCGGCTGCTCGCCTCCGTCGGGTGACCCGGCCCCGCTTCGGCGGTCGACGGGTCCCGACTCCGGCCGGCCGTCCTCAGTCGGTCAGATCCTTCAGCGCCACCACCTTGTCGACGGCGACCCGCACCAGCAGCTCGCCGGGTACGCCGTTGCGGGCACCGAACTCCTCGGCGCGGTCCTCGCCCATGTAGCGGCCCGCGATGCGGGTGGCCCAGCGCCGCACCTCGTCGAGGTCCTCCGAGAGCCGGGCCCGGCCGTGCAGCACGACGAACGTGAACGGTGGCCGGTCGTCGTCCACGCACAGGGCGACCCTGCCGTCGCGGGCCAGGTTGCGCCCCTTGACGGTCTCCTTCCCCGTGTTGAACACCACCTCGTCCCCGTCGAGCAGGAACCAGATCGGCGCCACGTGCGGGCTTCCGTCGGCCCGGACGGTCGACAGCTTGCCGGTGCGGGTCCCGTGGGAGACGAACGCCCGCCATTCCTCATCGGACATCTTCTGTGCCATGTCCCCATCTTCCTTGCCGGGACCGCGGTCCTGGGGAAGGCTGGCGGGAGATCCTCCCGGACCAGGAGGAGACATCACACGGGGAGACCGCATCATGGCACAGCACCAGACGCTCGGCTGGCTGCTCGACGATCTGACCGGACGGGTGGAACACGTACGGCACGCCTTGGTCCTGTCCAACGACGGTTTGGTCACGGGGGCGAGTACCGGGCTGCGACGGGAGGACGCGGAGCATCTGGCGGCCGTCTCCTCCGGGCTGCACAGCCTCGCCAAGGGCTCGGGACGTCACTTCGGCGCGGGCGGAGTGCGTCAGACGATGGTCGAGTTCGACGACGCGGTGCTGTTCGTCACGGCGGCCGGCGCGGGAAGCTGCCTGTGCGTGCTCAGCGGTGCCGAGGCCGACATAGGCCAGATCGGCTACGAGATGACCCTGCTCGTGAACCGGGTCGGCGAGCATCTCGACGTGGACGCCCGCCAACCCGAGCGGGCTCCGGCCTCGGACCTCTGACCTGCACGTTCGTCGTCCCCCGTGGAGTTGTCCACAGGGGCGCGCCGAGATCCGCGACCCCCGCTACCGTTTTTCCGGGCGGGCGCACACGGCGCGAGCCACACACTCCACGGGGGCGACATGTCCGGCAACACCATCACGCACGAGGTCACGCCCGCGGTCGCGCAGACCGGCCGGAAGCGGGAAGCGGACTTCACGCAGAGCCGCGCCGCGCGCGAACTGGGCCTGAAGCGCGGCGCATTCGACCTCGCCGTCCACCTCGGCCATATCCGCACCGTCCCCGACGAGGGCGGCGGCGGACGCCGCGTCGCCCGCGCCGAGGTCGACCGGCTGCGCGCTCAGGACGGCTTTCCCCGAACACTGCACCAGCGCGTCGAAGCCGTCGGCACCGGGCAGGGCGCGGCCACCATGGACGTGACCGGTGCCAGGTTCACCAGGTTTGCCCGCCTGGGCCTGCTGGTGCCGGTCAGCTTCTCCTTCAACCGCTACCGGGCCGTGGTGTGGCTGTATCTGGCCGACGAACTAAGGCAGTTCAGGGCCGACGCGAAGAACGCCTCGCTGCTGAGCCGCCCCCTGCCCGAGGGCCTGCGCGACCAACTGGACGGGGGCCTGGTTCTCCGCCCCCGCAACTGGCGCGGACGCCACCTGGACTTTCTGCTGCGCCAGGCCGACGACCCCTGGGAGCGGGCCGCCGCCGTGGCCTCACTGCTCGCCCCGCTCCAGGTGTCGGATGTCGTCAGGGATCCCTACGAACGCGCCCACCTGCGTCGCTTCGGGCCACAGCTCCCCGCCCACGGGGCGCCCGGATCGCCCACCGCCCACCTCACCGAGCGGATCATGACGGCTGACAGTCCGGACGAGACCGGCCGGCTCCGGGCCGACCTGGCGCGGACGCTGGAAGAGGCGCGAACCCACCGGCCCGCGCCCCGCCCGCCCGGTCGACACACCGCTCGGGCACCGGAGGAGCACCGGGTGGCGCCCCGGCAGCCGGAGCGTCCACGCGGACTGCTGGGCCGGCTCTTCCGCAGAGGTGCCTGAGCCACCTGCGCCGCAGCTCACGGACGTGACCCGCACCTGCCTACAGCGCCCGGAAGAGCCCCTCCTGGACGACGGAGACGAGCAGCCGCCCCTCCCTGTCGTAGATGCGCCCGCGGGCCAGGCCCCGGCCGCCGGTGGCGATCGGCGACTCCTGGTCGTACAGGAACCACTCGTCCGCGCGGAACGGCCGGTGGAACCACATCGCATGGTCCAGCGACGCCATGTCGAAGCCACGAGGCCCCCACAGCGGCTCGACCGGAATGCGCACCGCGTCCAGCAGCGTCATGTCACTGGCGTAGGTCAGCGCGCAGGTGTGGACGAGGGGGTCGTCGCCGAGCGGTCCGACCGCGCGCATCCACACGGCGCTGCGCGGCTCGGCATCCTTCACCTCGTCCGCGCTCCAGCGAAGCCGGTCCACGTACCGGATGTCGAAGGGCTGGCGGCGCGCCATGCGCTCCAACTGCTCCGGCAGCGCGCCCAGATGCTCCCTGATCTCGTCCGTGACCGTCGGCAGCGACGCCGGGTCCGGGATCTCGCGGGCCGGCGGCAGCTGATGTTCGAAGCTTCCCTGTTCAGGCTTGTGAAAGGAGGCGGTCAGATTGAAGATCGTGCGGCCCTGCTGCACGGCGGTGACCCGGCGGGTCGTGAAGGACCGCCCGTCCCTGACCCGCTCGACCTGGTACACGATCGGCACCCCTGGCCGGCCGGGGCGCAGGAAGTACGCGTGCAGCGAGTGCACCGGCCGCTCGCCGTCCGTGGTGCGACCGGCGGCCACCAGGGCCTGGCCCGCCACCTGTCCGCCGAAGACCCGCTGCAGGGACTCCTGCGGGCTGCGGCCGCGGAAGATGTTGACCTCGATCTGCTCCAGGTCGAGCAGATCGACGAGTCGTTCGGCCGGGTTCGTCATGACGGGGCTTCTCCTGTGCTCACAGCTGGCCGACCTCGGTGACCCGGACGACCGCCCGGCCCTCGGCGTCGGACGCGGCGAGGTCGACTTCGGCGCTGATGCCCCAGTCGTGGTCGCCGTTCGGGTCGTCGAAGATCTGCCGCACGCGCCACAGGCCGTTCTGCGCCTCCTCCTTGATCACGAGCAGCTTGGGACCGCGGGCGTCGGGACCGGTGCCGAGGTCCTCGTACTCCTCCCAGTACTTGTCCATCGCCTCCCCCCAGGCCTCGGCGTCCCAGCCGGACTCGCCGTCCATCTCGCCGAGCTCTTCGACCTGGTCGAGCGCGGCGAGCTCGACGCGGCGGAACATCGCGTTGCGGACCAGGACGCGGAAGGCACGGGCGTTGGTGGTGACCGGCTTGACCTCGTCGGCCCTCTCCTGGGCCTCCTCGGCGGTCATCACCTCCGGATTGGCCAACTGCTCCCACTCGTCCAGCAGGCTGGAGTCGACCTGACGCACCGTCTCGCCGAGCCAGGCGATCAGGTCCTCCAGATCCTCGGACTTCAGGTCGTCCGGGATGGTGTGCTCCAGGGCCTTGTAGGCACCGGCCAGGTAGCGCAGCACGATGCCCTCGGTGCGGGCCAGCTCGTAGAAGGAGACCAACTCCGTGAAGGAGAGCGCCCGTTCGTACATGTCCCGGATGACGGACTTCGGCGACAGCGGATGGTCACCGACCCAGGGGTGGCTCTTGCGGTACGTGTTGTACGCGTGGAAGAGGAGCTCCTCCAGAGGCTTCGGGTAGGTGACGTCCTGGAGCCGCTCCATGCGCTCCTCGTACTCGACGCCGTCCGCCTTCATCGCGGCCACGGCCTCCCCGCGCGCCTTGTTCTGCTGGGCGGCGAGGATCTGCCGCGGATCGTCCAGCGTGGACTCCACGACCGAGACCATGTCCAGCGCGTAGGACGGCGACTCCGGGTCGAGGAGCTCGAACGCGGCCAGGGCGAAGGTGGACAGCGGCTGATTGAGCGCGAAGTCCTGCTGCAGGTCGACGGTGAGGCGGACGATGCGGCCCTCCGCGTCCGGCCGGTCGAGCTTCTCGACGACGCCGCCGTCCAGCAGGGAGCGGTAGATGGCGATCGCACGCCTGATGTGCCGCAGCTGCTGCTTGCGCGGCTCGTGGTTGTCCTCCAGCAGACGCCGCATGGCCTCGAAGGCGTTGCCGGGGCGGGCGATCACCGACAGCAGCATCGTGTGCGTCACCCGGAAGCGGGACGTCAGCGGCTCGGGCTCGGAGGCGATCAGCTTGTCGAAGGTGGTGTCGGACCAGCCGACGAAACCCTCCGGCGCCTTCTTCCGGACGACCTTGCGCCGCTTCTTGGGGTCGTCACCCGCCTTGGCGAGCGCCTTCTCGTTCTCGATGACGTGCTCGGGGGCCTGCGCCACCACGAAGCCCGCCGTGTCGAAACCCGCACGTCCCGCGCGGCCGGCGATCTGGTGGAACTCACGGGCACGCAGGGTGCGCACCCGGCTGCCGTCGTACTTGGTGAGCGCCGTGAACAGCACCGTGCGGATCGGGACGTTGACGCCCACGCCGAGCGTGTCCGTCCCGCAGATCACCTTCAGCAGGCCGGCCTGGGCGAGCTTCTCCACCAGACGCCGGTACTTGGGGAGCATGCCGGCGTGGTGGACACCGATGCCGTGCCGTACGTAGCGGGAGAGGTTGCGGCCGAACTTGGTGGTGAAGCGGAAGTTGCCGATCAGCTCGGCGATCTGCTCCTTCTCCTCGCGCGAGCACATGTTGATGCTCATCAGCGCCTGCGCCCGCTCCACGGCCTGGGCCTGGGTGAAGTGCACGATGTAGACCGGAGCCTGCTGGGTTTGCAGCAGGTCGGTGAGCGTCTCGGTGAGCGGGGTGCGCCGGTACTCGTAGGACAGGGGCACCGGGCGGGTCGCCGAGCGGACCACAGCGGTGGGGCGTCCCGTGCGGCGGGTGAGGTCCTTCTCGAAGAAGGAGACGTCGCCGAGCGTGGCCGACATCAGGATGAACTGCGCCTGCGGAAGTTCCAGCAGCGGGATCTGCCAGGCCCAGCCGCGGTCGGGCTCCGCGTAGAAGTGGAACTCGTCCATGACGACCTGGCCGACGTCCGCGTTCCTGCCGTCGCGCAACGCGATCGACGCCAGCACCTCGGCGGTGCAGCAGATGACGGGCGCGTCGGCGTTCACGGAGGCGTCACCCGTGAGCATGCCGACGTTCTCGGTGCCGAAGAGCTTGCACAGCTCGAAGAACTTCTCCGAGACCAGGGCCTTGATCGGAGCGGTGTAGAAGGTGACCTCGTCCCGGGCCAGCGCCGCGAAGTGCGCACCCGCGGCGATCATGCTCTTGCCGGAGCCGGTCGGCGTCGAGACGATCACGTTCGCGCCCGAGACCGCCTCGATCAGCGCCTCCTCCTGGTGGGGGTAGAGCGTGAGACCGCGGTCCTGGGCCCACGACTCGAAGGCTTCGTAGAGGGCGTCGGGGTCTGCGGTCGGCGGCAGCTGATCGATGAGGGTCACGCCCCCATCTTGCCTGGCGAGCGTGCCGAGGCGGGAATCGGATGCCGAGGCGAAGATCACGACCGCTACGCTGTGTCGCCGACGCAGCGTGAACGCAGCGGATCAACTGGACAGCGGCGCAGGAGAAATGGGGCGGGGAACGGCCATGATGGGACCAGCACACTCACTGTCGGGCGCCGCGGCCTGGCTCGGCGTCGGAGCCGCGGCCGCCGCGACCGGGCACCCGATGCCCTGGCCGGTGCTGCTGGCGGGCGCCCTGATCTGCGCCGGCGCCGCGCTCGCCCCCGACCTCGATCACAAGGCCGCCACCATCTCGCGATCCTTCGGACCGATCTCGCGCTGGATCTGCGAGATCGTCGACAAGCTCTCGTACGCCGTCTACAAGGCGACGAGGAAGCAGGGCGACCCGCGCCGCTCCGGCGGCCACCGGACGCTGACGCACACCTGGCTGTGGGCGGTGCTGATCGGTGCGGGTTCCTCCGCCGCCGCGATCACCGGGGGCCGCTGGGCGGTGCTGGCGATTCTCTTCGTCCACATGGTGCTGGCCATCGAGGGACTGCTGTGGCGGGCGGCCCGAGGGTCCAGCAGCGACGTCCTCGTGTGGCTGCTGGCGGGGACGAGTGCGTGGATCATCGCCGGCATTCTCGACGAGCCGGGCAACGGCGCGGGCTGGCTGTTCACGGCGCCGGGCCAGGAGTACCTGTGGCTGGGGCTGCCGATCGTGCTGGGCGCGCTGGTGCACGACATCGGGGACGCGCTGACCGTCTCCGGCTGCCCGATCCTGTGGCCGATACCGGTCGGCCGCAAGCGCTGGTATCCCGTCGGCCCTCCGAAGGGGATGCGGTTCCGGGCGGGCAGCTGGGTGGAGCTCAAGGTGCTGATGCCCGTGTTCATGATGCTCGGCGGCGTGGGCTGCGCGGCCGCGCTGAACTTCATCTGAGACGCCGCCCGAACGCCCCGGGTGCTCCCTGGGCGCCGGGGGAGAGGACGACACCGTCGTCGACCGCGGCGTCCGGCCGCCGGTCAGCCTTACTGCGTCTCCTCGTCGACTACGTGCATCGCGGCCTCCTCAGCGGAGGCGGCCGCGCCGTCGATGCCGACGTCCGTGGCGATCAGCGCGCTCTCCTCGTCCTCGTGCGCACCCTCGTCCGGCGCGACCAGGCGGCCGGAGCGGGCCGCGCCGACCTCGTTGTCGAGGGGTTCCCCGTCGGTGCCCTGGCAGTCGCCGATGTCGTCGCCATCGGGAGTGACGGGATCCGGCAGCTCCTCGGCGAGACGCTGGTCGAGGGTCTCGCCCTGCAGGCGCTCCGCCGCGGTCACGCCCTCGTGCTCCACCGCCCAGGGCCGTTCCGGAGGGGACCAGCCCCGGTCCAGGGGGTCCTCGACACCGTCGTACTCCAGCGTGTCCTCCGAGTCGAGGATCCCCGTGTCCTCCCGGACCTCGGAAGTGTCATCGGGCTGGTAGACGTCGTCTCCCCATCCGTCGGCGCTGTCCACGGGTACCTCCAGAGGGTGGGGACGGGCCCGTTCTCACCGCGGGCGGCGGTCTGCCGCCGGTGCGCGGGGCACAGGTCTCACCGGGCGCGAACCACAGGGTTCCCGGGCGTTCCCCGAACCGGTGCCGGTTTCCAGCCTTCCACCCCAGTTCGTCACCGCGCAACGGCACGGCACCGAGCCGTCGCCCGGCCCGCGGACCGAGCCGCGGAGGGGTCCGGTCCCGGCCCGCCGTCGCACCGCCCGCCGCGGCTGCGGGCGACTGCTCCCGCGGGGCGGCAGCAGCGCCGCCGCCCCGGGACGGCACGCTGCGGAGCGTGCCCGACCGGCCGCCGCGCAGCGCGCCTCACCCGCCCCGCCCCCGGCCGGGGCCGCGCTCGTTCCCTCTCACCCGTGCCACGACCTCCACAGGGCCGCGTAGGCGCCCCCTGCCTCGACGAGCTCGTCGTGGCGGCCCAGCTCACTGATGCGGCCGTTCTCGACGACGGCGATGACGTCCGCGTCGTGGGCCGTGTGGAGCCGGTGGGCGATGGCGACGACGGTACGGCCGTCGAGGACGCGCGCCAGGGACCGCTCCAGGTGGCGCGCCGCCCGCGGATCGAGGAGCGAGGTCGCCTCGTCCAGGACCAGCGTGTGCGGATCGGCGAGCACGAGACGGGCCAGGGCGATCTGCTGGGCCTGTGCCGGGGTGAGCGCGACACCGCCCGAGCCGACCTCGGTGTCCAGACCCTCGGCGAGCGCGCGGGCCCAGCCGTCGGCGTCGACCGCGCCCAGCGCCGCCCACAGCTCGGCGTCGACGGCGTCGTGGGAGGCGCCCCCGCGCGGGGCGCCGGTGGCGTCGCCTGCGGCCCGTCCCTTCGAGGCCACGTGGTGCGAGGCCTCTCCACTCGGGGTGTCGACGGCGGTGGAGGTCCCGTGGGAGGGAAGCCGGGACGGTGGCAGGGCGAGCAGCAGGTTGTCGCGAAGAGAACCGACGAAGACGTGGTGCTCCTGGTTCACCAGGGCGACGTGGGAGCGGACCTGTTCGGCGGGCATCCGGGCGAGCTCGGCGCCGCCGAGCGTGATCCGGCCGTCCCGGGGCGCGTAGATACCGGCCAGCAGCCGGCCCAGCGTGGACTTGCCCGCGCCAGAGGGGCCGACCAGCGCCAGCCGGGTGCCCGGCGCGACCTTCAGGGACACCTCGCGCAGCACGTCGACGCCCTCGCGGTAGCCGAAGTGCACCCGGTCCGCGTGCACGTCCCGTCCGTCGGGGCCCAGCGAGGCGTCGCCCGCCTCCGGCTCGATGTCCCGCACCCCGACCAGCCGGGCCAGCGACACCTGGGCGACCTGCAGCTCGTCGTACCAGCGCAGGATCAGACCCACCGGGTCGACGAGCATCTGCGCGATGAGCGCGCCCGTCGTCAGCTGGCCGACCCCGATCCAGCCCCGCAGGACGAAGACGCCGCCCACCATGAGCACGGAGCCGAGCACGGTCACATGCGTGACGTTGATGACGGGGAAGAGCACCGACCGCAGCCAGAGCGTGTAGCGCTCCCACGCCGTCCACTCCCTGATCCGGCGCTCCGACAGCGCGACGCGGCGGTCGCCCAGGCGGTGCGCCTCCACGGTCCGCCCGGCGTCGACCGTCTCGGCGAAGGCCGCCGCCACGGCCGCGTATCCGGCGGCCTCCGAGCGGTAGCCGGACGGCGCGCGCCGGAAGTACCAGCGGCAGCCGATCACCAGCAGCGGCAGGGCGAGCAGCACGGCGGCGGCGAGCGGCGGCGCCGTGACCACCAGGCCGCCGAGCAGCAGAGCGGCCCACACCACACCGATCGCCAGCTGCGGCACGGCCTCGCGCATCGCGTTGGCGAGCCGGTCGATGTCCGTGGTGATGCGGGACAGCAGGTCCCCGGTGCCGGCTCGTTCCAGGACACCCGGCGGCAGACCGACCGAGCGTACGAGGAAGTCCTCGCGCAGGTCGGCCAGCATCCGCTCGCCGAGCATCGCGCCGCGCAGCCGTACCTCGCGGACGAACGCGGCCTGCGCGAGCAGGGCCAGCACGAAGAGCGTGGTCGTCAGCCCGAGCCGCAGCTCGCGAGAGCCGTCGGCCACCCGTTCGACCAGGCCGCCCAGCAGCCACGGGCCCGCCATGGAGGCGAGCACGGCCACCGTGTTGACGGTGACGAGGAGCAGGAAGGCGCGCCGGTGACGGCGGAACAGTTCGACCACGTAGGCGCGCACGGTCGCGGGGGCACCGACGGGCAGGGTGTTCGCCGTCGTCGGGGCCGCCGGGTCGTACGCCGGGGGCACCACGCCGATCATGCGGTTTCCTCGATCTCTTCCAGTGCGCCGCGCAGGGCGCCGTCGTTCCGCAAGACGCCGCGCAGAGCGTCTTCGCGGTTCCGCAACGCGTGGTGCGGGGTGTCCCGGTCGCCGCGCGGTGCGCCTCCGCCGTCCCCGGGAGGGTCCGGGCGGCCCGCCGCGCTCCCGGCGCGTTCCTCGTCGGTCTCCCGGGTGACCACCGCCCGGTACCGCGGCTCGGAGTGCAGGAGCTCGCGGTGTGCGCCGACCGCCGTGACCTCGCCGTCGTGCACCAGCACCACCCGGTCCGCGAGGTCCAGGACGAGAGGGGACGAGGTGAACACCACCGTGGTGCGCCCGGCCCTCAGGCTGCGCACCCCCTCGGCGATCCGCGCCTCGGTGTGGGAGTCGACGGCGGAGGTCGGCTCGTCGAGGACGAGCACCTCGGGGTCGGTGATCAGGGACCGGGCCAGGGCGAGACGCTGGCGCTGGCCGCCGGAGAGGGACCTGCCCCGCTCGGTGATCCGTACGTCCATCGGGTCCTCGGCACCCAGCGACGCCTGCGCGAGCGCCTCCAGGACGTCCCCGCACTGTGCGGCCGTCAGTGCCTCCTGGGCATCGACCCCGCCCGAGCGGGGCACGTCGAGCAGGTCGCGCAGCGAGCCGGACAGCAGCACCGGTTCCTTGTCCTGGACCAGCACCGCCGCGCGCGCGGAGTCGATGGGGAGTTCGTCGAGCGGTACGCCGCCGAGCAGGACCGAGGCATCGGGTTCGGGCGGGTGGCCGCCCAGCCGTTCGGCCAGCCGGCCCGCCGTGTCCGGGTCGCCGCACACCACGGCGGTCAGGCGTCCGGCGGGTGCCAGCAGCCCTGTCACCGGGTCGTACAGATCGCCCCCGGGAGCGTCGGCCGCGCGGGTCCCGGCGGTGTCCGTGGCCCGCTCCAGCGACAGCACCCGGGCCGCCCGGGTGGCCGACGGACGGGAGAAGGAGTACGCCATGGCGATCTCCTCGAAGTGCCGCAGCGGATAGGTGAGCACCATGACCGAGCTGTAGACGGTGACCAGTTCCCCGACCGTGATCCGGCCCGCGCGGGCCAGGTGCACGCCGTGCCAGACGACCGCGATCAGCAGCAGACCCGGCAGCAGTACCTGGATCGCGGAGATCAGGGACCACATGCGGGCGCTGCGCACGGCCGCGTGCCGGACGTCCTGGGAGGCGCGGCGGTAGCGGTCGAGGAACAGTTCCTCGCCGCCGATGCCGCGCAGCACCCGCAGACCGGCGACCGTGTCGGAAGCGAGTTCGGTGGCGCGGCCGGCCTTCTCGCGCTGGAGGTCGGCACGGCGGGTGGCCCGGGGCAGCAGCGGCAGCACCGCGAGCGCCAGCACCGGCAGGCCGACGGCGACGACCACCCCGAGCGCCGGCTGGTAGACCAGCAGTCCGGCGCAGACCAGTACGAGGGTGACCGCCGCCGCGGTGAACCGGGAGGCGGCTTCCACGAACCAGCCGATCTTCTCGACGTCGCCCGTGGAGACGGCCACGACCTCACCGGCGGCGACCCGTCGGGTGAGGGCCGCGCCGAGATGGGCGGCCTTGCGGGCCAGCAGTTGCTGGACACGGGCGGCGGCGGTGATCCAGTTGGTGACCGCGGCACGGTGCAGGAAGGTGTCGCCGAGCGCGTTGCCGGCGCAGCACAGCGCCATCAGGCCGCCCGCCAGGGCGAGCTGTGCGCCGGAGCGCTCGACGACCGCCTGGACGGCGAGGCCCACGCAGAACGGGAGGGCGGAGACCGAGACGAAGTGCAGCAGCCCCCAGGCCAGCGCCGTCAGCTGGCCGCCCAGCTGGTTCCGTCCGAGCCACCACAGGAATCGGGGACCCGAGCGTGCGTCCGGCACACCGGGGTCGGGATATGGAAGGTCTTGGATTCGCATGACGTCCCAGTGGCTCGTGTCAACTCGTGTCGAGGGGCGGGGGGAGAAGGAGGGAGGAGGGAACAAGCCGTGACAGGGTCGCGTCGCAGCGTGGTCGGAGGCAAACGGTTTTCCACGCCCGGGGAACGGAACCGGCTGGTTCCGCGTCCCTGCCGAGAACTGCGTGGTGGAACTGGGCAACGGTCCGGGGACGGCCGCAAGTCGGGGACCCTGTGCGCCACATGACAGTGGATGAGACTGTTTGGCCCAATCCCAAGTGGTTCGTCCGGAACCCGGTGCCACCATGGGATCATGGAGAGGCGTGGTACAAGGCGTGCGACGGTCGCGGCGGCGACCTGCGGTTTCCTGCTGGCGGTTCTGGCCGCGTGCGGCGGCCCGCCGACGGTGGCCCCTCGGGCCGGCGCTGTTCCCGGACCCGTCGGCATGGACGGGAGCCCCCGGCCCAGCCAGGTGGAACCGCCCCGCGTTCCGGGGGTCGGCGACCGGCTGTGGCGGCAGGTCCCGGCCGGCACCCGCCAGGTCGTGGCGGTCTACGGCGAGCACGGCGACTCCCCGGACTCCACGCTCGTCCTGTACGAGAAGCACGGGAGCGACTGGGAGCGCGTGGCCGACTGGCCCGCGCACAACGGCAAGCGGGGCTGGACCATCGACCACCACGAGGGCGACGAGCGCAGTCCGGTCGGCGTGTTCACGCTCTCCGACGCCGGCGGTCTCCGCGACGACCCGGGTGCCCTGCTGCCGTACACCCAGGACGACGAGGCCTTCGCATCTCCCTACTACTGGGACGAGGCGCACTGGCACGACTTCGACTACGTCATCGCGATCGACTACAACCGGCTGCCGGGCACCCGTCCGGACGACGGGACCCGCCCCCTGGGGCAGGCGAAGGGCGGGGGCATCTGGCTGCATCTGGACCACGGAGACGGCACGTTGGGTTGCGTGAGCGTCCCCGAGTCCGCGATGACGTATCTGCTGCGCAGGCTCGACCCGCAGGACCGGCCCGTGATGGTGATGGGCGACCGGGCGAACCTCGCGGCCTGACGGTCGCCCCGGGCCGTACCGCGTGACCAAGGCCCGAACGCGGGACGGCGGTGGCCGGTCCGGGGGGCACCGGTACGACGCGTCATTGCGGTGGCGGCCAAGTCCCCGTAGAAACACCGGCCATGAGACATCGCATAGTCATGTCCATGCTTGTCGGAGCGACCCTCCTCGCGGGCACCCTGCTCGGCGCGAGCCCCGCCCGGCCGGCGGACGGCTCCGCCCGAATGCCCGGCGCCGTCGGCCAACCCGCCGGGCCACCGGACGAGTTCGGTACCGACTGGCACGACCCCGTCACCGCGGCTCCGCCCGTCACGACGCCCTCGGGGAAGTCCTGCCGGATCACCCTCGCCGAGGCGCGGTTCCGCGACTTCACACCCTACCGGGGCACCTACGCCCCGCCGAACGGGTGCGGCCACCGCTGGAGCAAGGTGGTGCTGCGACTGGACGGCAAGGTCAGGGGGCGGCAGTTCGACCGGCTCGGATACCTGCGCGTCGGCGGCGTCGAGATCCTGCGCACCTCCACGCCGGAGCCCTCGCCCGAGGGCATCGAGTGGTCGGTCGAGAAGGACGTCATGCGCTACAGCGACACCTTCCGTCGCGCCCAGGACGTCGAGATGCTCATCGGCAACGTTGTCGACGACACGTACACCGGAGTCATCGACGTCAGGGTCACCCTCACCTTCTACGCCGCCGGCCGGCACTTCCGGTCCGCCACGGCCCCCGACCGTGTCCTCACCCTCGCCGACGGGACGACGCTCACCACCCCGCGCAACAGCGAACGCGTCGTCGCCGAGGTGTACGCCACCGGATCCGGCGGCGGTTGCGAGGAGTTCTGGTATCTCGCGGTACCGCGGCAGGCGCCGTACTCCTGCCAGGCGGACCGCGGGCCCTACCGGGAGGTGCAGATCACCGTGGACGGCCGCCTCGCCGGAATCGCCGCACCGTTCCCCACCGTCTGGACGGGCGGCTGGTCCAACCCCTTCCTCTGGTACGTCGTCCCCGGGCCGCGCGCCTTCGACGTCAAACCGATCGAGTACGACCTCACGCCCTTCGTCGGACTCCTCGACGACGGCCGTCCGCACCGCGTCGAGGTCTCCGTCACCGGAGTGCCGCAGGGGCAGTCCGGCTGGAGCACCCCCGTGAACGTGCTGGTGTGGCAGGACGCACGCAGCACCCGGGTCACCGGACGCCTCACCGCCGACCGGGCGGGCGACCTGGCCGACTCCTCGACGTACACACCCGGATCGCCGCACCGGGTGGACACCGAGGGCCGCCACCGGCTGACCGTCGCCGGGTACGTCGACACCTCGCACGGCCGCGTGACCACCACGGTCAGCCGCCGCCTGGCCGACACCTCCACGCACCGCTGGACCGACGGGGAGGACACCGACGGGCTCGACGCCACCTGGACCGACGACGAGACCGTCACCGTCGCAGGGCACGCCGGCCCGGCCACGTCGACACACACCCGCCGCACCTACACCATGAACGGCACCACGATCGTCTCCGCCGACGACCGGCTGCGCACGGTGCTCACCCTGGGCGACCGGGCATCGGTCGTCGAGGCGCGGAACGGCCGGCGCCTCGGCTGGTCGCGGCTGGACGACACCTACACGGGCGACGCGGCGTACACGCTGAACGTGCCGCGCGACCGGCGGCACGCCGTCGGCACGACGGGCGAGCGCTACCGGCTGTACGGTTCGGGCGGGTGCTACGACCGCACGCTCACCACCGTGCAGGGGGTGCTGACGGAGGACCGCAGCGGCTGCTGAACGGGCCGCACGGGCCGGGGCCCCGGCTCAGGGGTGACGCGCCCCGGACTCGGGCCCCGCGCCCACCAAGGTGTCCAGCAGCGAGCCGAGAGCCTGACGCTGATCGTCCGTCAGGGGAGCGAGGATCTCCTTGGCGGCCGCTCGGCGCGCGCCGCGCAGCTCGCGCAGCGCCCTGCGGCCGTCGTCCGTGAGTTCGATGCGGATCACCCGTCGGTTGGCCGGGTCGGGGGCCCGGCGCACCTTGCCGCCGGCCTCCAGCCCGTCCACGAGCGTGGTCACCGCGCGGGGCACGACCTCCAGGGCGGCGGCGAGATCCGCCATGCGGGGCGGCTCGCCGAAGTGCGCGAGGGTGCGCAACAGCCGGGACTGGGCCGGCGTGATGCCCAGGTCGTGCTGCTCCAGATGGTGCTTCTGGATGCGGTGCACCCGACGGGTGAGCCGCAGCAACTGCTCGGCGAGAAGTCCGTCGGCGTCGGGGGTGCTCATGCGGGAACAATATCAGGATGCCGTTCATTGTGAGTATAGGTAACAATGAGTTATGATCCGTCAGTCGTCGCCGGTCACGTCCGCGCCGGCGCCCGCCCACCTCCGTAGGAGCCCATGCACCCCGACCGTCAACCCTCCTGGACACCACCTGCCGACGCCAAGGACCAGCCCCGGCAGGTCCGCCGGATCCTCGCCCTGTTCCGCCCCTACCGCGGCCGCCTCGCGGTCGTCGGCCTGCTGGTCGGCGCCTCGTCCCTGGTCTCGGTCGCCACGCCATTCCTGCTGAAGGCGACGCTCGACGTCGCGATCCCGCAGGGCCGCACCGGCCTGCTGAGCCTGCTCGCCCTCGGCATGATCCTCAGCGCCGTCCTCTCCAGCGTCTTCGGCGTCCTGCAGACCCTCATCTCGACGACCGTCGGCCAGCGCGTCATGCACGACCTGCGCACCGCCGTCTACGGCCGCCTCCAGCGCATGTCGCTCGCCTTCTTCACCCGCACCCGCACGGGCGAGGTGCAGTCGCGCATCGCCAACGACATCGGCGGGATGCAGGCCACCGTCACCTCCACCGCCACCTCGCTGGTCTCCAACCTCACCAGCGTGGTCGCCACCATCGTCGCGATGGTCGCCCTCGACTGGCGGCTGACCGTCGTCTCGCTGCTCCTGCTGCCGGTCTTCGTGTGGATCAGCCGCCGCGTCGGCAACGAGCGCAAGAAGATCACCACCGAGCGCCAGAAGCAGATGGCCGCCATGGCCGCCACGGTCACCGAGTCGCTCTCCGTCAGCGGCATCCTGCTCGGCCGGACGATGGGCCGCTCGGACTCGCTGACCGCCTCCTTCGCCGAGGAGTCCGAGCGGCTGGTGGACCTTGAGGTGAGGTCGAACATGGCCGGGCGCTGGCGCATGGCCGTGATCACGATCGTCATGGCCGCCATGCCCGCCGTCATCTACTGGACCGCCGGCGTCACCCTCGGGCTCGGCGGCCCCCAGGTCTCCATCGGCACGATCGTCGCCTTCGTCTCGCTCCAGCAGGGCCTCTTCCGGCCGACCGTCGGCCTGCTGTCGACCGGCGTCCAGATCCAGACCTCGCTCGCGCTCTTCCAGCGCATCTTCGAGTACCTGGACCTGCCGATCGACATCACCGAGCGCGAGGCGCCGATCCACCTCGACCGCGTCAAGGGCGAGGTCCGCTTCGAGACCGTCGCCTTCCACTACGACGACAAGAGCGGCCCCGTCCTCGACGGCGTCGACGTCACCGTCCCGGCGGGCAGCAGCCTCGCGATCGTCGGCCCGACCGGAGCCGGCAAGTCCACCCTCGGCTACCTGGTGCCCCGGTTGTACGACGTGACGGGCGGCCGGGTCACCCTCGACGGGACCGACGTCCGCGACCTCGACTTCGACACCCTCGCCCGTGCCGTCGGCGTCGTGTCCCAGGAGACGTACCTCTTCCACGCCTCGGTCGCCGACAACCTCCGCTTCGCCAAGCCTGACGCCACCGACGAGGAACTGCGGGCGGCCGCGAGGGCGGCCCAGATCCACGACCACATCGCGGCCCTGCCCGACGGGTACGACACGATCGTCGGCGAGCGCGGCCACCGCTTCTCCGGCGGAGAGAAGCAGCGCCTGGCCATCGCGCGCACCATCCTGCGCGACCCGCCGGTGCTGATCCTCGACGAGGCCACCAGCGCGCTGGACACGCGTACCGAGGCCGCCGTGCAGGAGGCCATCGACGCACTGTCGGCCAACCGGACCACGCTGACCATCGCGCACCGCCTGTCCACCGTCCGGGGCGCCGACCAGATCGTGGTCCTGGACTCGGGGCGCGTGGCCGAGCGCGGCACGCACGAGGAACTGCTGGAGTTCGACGGGCGTTACGCGGCGCTGGTCCGCAGGGACGCGCGGCTGGAGCCGACGTGCTGAGGCGACCGTGCTGACGGCGGTGGCTCAGGCGGCGGCCGTCGGGGGCGACGCAGGCAGGCGCCCGATGTCCCGGACGGCGGCGCGGCCGGCCCGGTTGGCGCCGACGGTGCTGGCCGACGGGTCGTAGCCGACGAGGTGGACGCGCGGATCGGCGACCACGCGGGTGCCGTGGACACGGATTCCGCCTCCCGGCTCGCGCAGCCCCAGCGGCGCCAGGTGGCCGAGGGCGGCCCGGAATCCGGTCGCCCACAGGATGACATCGGCGTCCACGTGCCGCCCGTCCCCCCACTCCACGCCGTCCGGAGTGATCCGGTCGAACATCGGCCGCCGGTCCAGGACCCCGTCCGCCAGACCCTGCCGGACGGCCTCGTTGAGGGGCAGCCCGGTGACCGAGACCACGCTCGTGGGCGGCAGCCCCTGCCGCACCCGTTCGTCGACGAGCGCGACCGCGGCCCGGCCCGCGTTCTCGTCGAACGGGCCCTCCCGGAAGACCGGGGGCCGTCGCGTCACCCAGGTGGTGGCGGCCGCGACCGGCGCGATCTCCAGCAGGTGCTGGGTCCCGGACGCGCCCCCGCCCACCACGACCACCCGCAGCCCCGCGAACTCCTCCGGCCCGGAGTACTGCGCGGTGTGCAACTGCCGCCCGCGGAAGGTCTCCTGCCCCGGACAGCGCGGCCAGAAGGGCCGGTCCCAGGTGCCGGTGGCGTTGATCAGCGCCCGCGCCCGCCACGCGCCGACCGAGGTGGCGACGAGCAGCCGCCCGCCGGAACCCTCCCGGACGGCCCGCACGTCCACCGGCCGGCGCACCCGCAGATCGAAGCGGCGTTCGTAGGCGGCGAAGTACTCTCCGACGACCGCGGACGAGGGCCGCGCGGGATCGGCGTCCGTCAGCTCCATGCCCGGCAGCGCGTGCATCCCGTGCACCTTGCCGTACGTCAGCGACGGCCAGCGGAACTGCCAGGCGCCACCGGCGGCGGGGGAGTGGTCGAGCACCACGAAGCCGCGCCCCGGCTCGTATCCGGCGCGCCGCAGATGATAGGCGCTGGAGAGCCCGGCCTGGCCGGCGCCTACGACGACCACCTCGACCTCGCGCGCATCGTTCAGGCCTCTGCCAACCGCGCCGGGGACGCGGATCTTCCCGCCGGTGGCACTCCTTCCCGGCGATGGCGGATCTTCCCGGTGCTACGGGAAGACCGGCGAGGCCGGAACACAAGACACCGCGAGAGCGCGTGCGCACGGAGGACACAACGGAACGGCGCGTGCGCACGGGAGGGACACCACGGAGGGGTCATGCGCGTGTGAAAGCCGGCTCAGGGGTCAGGATGGGGGCATGTCCGATGTCTTCACCACCCGAGTGCTCAACGTCGTCTCCGGCTCCAGCGAGTCCGTCGTCGACCTGACCCGTGACTGCGAGGCCTTCCTGCGGGAGGCCGCCGCCGGGCGCGACGGCCTGCTCAACCTGTTCGTGCCGCACGCGACCGCCGGCATCGCCGTCATCGAGACGGGCGCCGGCAGCGACGACGACCTGCTCGCCGCCCTGCACACCCTCCTCCCCGCCGACGACCGCTGGCAGCACCGGCACGGCAGCCCGGGACACGGCCGTGACCACGTCCTCCCGGCGCTCGTTCCGCCGCACGCGACGATCCCGGTGGTCAGCGGACGGCTGGAGCTGGGGACTTGGCAGTCGGTCTGCCTGGTGGACACGAATGTCGATAATCCACACCGTCAGGTCCGCTTGTCGTTCCTCGGGTAGCGCGAGCGGCCACGACCGCAGGGCTGATATCCGGCCGACCAAAAGTGGCGGGTCATGTCCCTTCTCGTGGTGTGGGCGCTCAGTCGTCCGAGGGGGCGGGTAGAGGGCCGGGGTGTCGCGCAGAGGGCGTCCATGCACTGGTCAAGCAGGATCCGGATGGGGCAGACTGCCGCGGCGCGACGCCACCCCCCTCGGGTTCTGGAGGAAGACCATGCCCCATCGCATCAACCGCCGGCTGCTCGAGGCCTCGATCGGCGTCCTGGCGGCGGTCGCCGCTCTCGGACCGCAGTCTCCCGCCTCGGCCGCACAGGACCCCTCGGCCCGGGTCTTCATGGTCAACCCGGTGCAGGCGACCGGTGACCAGGGCCTGACCGACGACAGGGACGCGGCCGGCGCCGTGCCGCCGTCGGCCTACGCCACTGCGGCGCTGCGCAACCTCGACGGCAGCGGAGCCTTGAGCGGCAGGTGGGTGAGCATCCGGTCCGAGACCGGCTCCGCGGCGCGCGCGGTCGACGGCGCTTACGTCTACGACCGCAGCAGCGACCAGTTCGAGCAGGTAATGGCCTACTTCTGGGTCAACGAGGCGCAGGAGTACCTGCAGAGCCTCGGCTTCGGCAGCGAACTGCCCGCCGCCAACGCGCGGCAGCAGCCGGTGCGCATCAACCAGTGGGGCGCTGACAACAGCTTCTTCACCGACAAGAAGGCCGAGATCCGCTTCGGCAAGGGTGGTGTGGACGACGCCGAGGACGCCGAGGTGATCGTCCACGAGTACGGCCACGCCGTGCACAATGCCCAGGTCCCCGGCTTCGGCACGTCCGAGGAGGCCGGCTCCATCGGGGAGGCGTTCGGCGACTACCTGGCCGTCTCCGTGGGCGACCACGCCGACGCGAAGTACGGCTGGCCGCGCCGCACCGATCTCGCCTGCGTCGCCGACTGGGACTCCGTCAGCTACACGTCCCGTACGCCGCACTGTCTGCGCAGGGTGGACGGCGACAAGACCTACGCGGACAAGGTTGGGGAGGTGCACGCGGACGGGGAGATCTGGTCCCGCGCCCTTTTCGACATCCGCACAACACTGGGGGCGCGCACCGCGGACCGGATCATCGTCAACGCCCAGTTCGGCTTCGCGCCTGACACCAGCTTCAAGGACGCGGCGCTGAAGACGATCGCCACCGCCCAGGACATGTACGGCGTTCACGAGGCCGAAGCGGTCCGCCAGGCATTCGCTGCCCGGGGCATCCCCGGCGTGTGACGCTCCGCGCCCCGCCGGGTCCGTGACGAGGACCCGGCGGAGCGGCCTCCTGACGGCCGTCGCCAAGGTCCGGAAGGCGAGGGCCGAGGGGCGCGAGATCGGCGAGGCCGATCTCGACGAACCGTCAGGTCCGGCTCTCGTTCCTCGGCGGTACCGCGGAACTCTGGGCGGGACGTCCGGCCACGCCGAACGGTTCGCTCTGCAAGCCGGGGCTGCGAGTGCGGGCGTTTCACGCCCGCGCGCCCGCCGACGAGGCCTCTTCCGGCTCCGGCCGTTGATTGACGGTGAGCGCGGGGGCGGCGCGCGGCGTGAAGCGGCGGTCGAGGGCGACGAGCCCGAGACCCAGCAGGTAGAAGGCGGACGCCAGCAGGAGGCAGTTGACGCTCACCTGCCCGTATCCGGAACCGGCGACGTCGAGGAAGGGGTACGGGTAGCGCGTACCGCTGGTCACCACAATGCCCCTGACCAGCGCGAAGACCAGATAGGCCAGTGGATAGGCGAGCCACAGCGCTGCGTGCCGCGGACGCAGGGCACCCCTCGGGCCGAAGAACAGCCAGTCCAGCAGGGCCATCAGCGGTGTGACCACGTGCAGCAGCACGCTGTCCCAGGTGTAGTGCGACTCCTTCTGCTGCTGGTAGAAGGGGCTGGCCGGATTGGCGAGCAGCAGGTTGAAGACGGTGCCGGTGATCACGATGTAGAGAGTGACCGCGCCCTTGACCGATGCCAGGAAGGCCCCTTCGGTATCCGTGCCCCGCAACGGACGCACCACCAGCGCCGCGAAGAACACGCTGAGGAACAGATTGCTCTGGACGGTGAAGTAGATCCAGAACTCGGCGGGACCGGGCCCCGCGAGGCTTTTGGCCGTGGTGCCGGCGAGCCCAGCTGTACCGGCCAGACAGAGCGCCGAACGAAAGGCTATGAGACGCGCACCGTTCGGTCCGTGGTTTGGTGCCATGAATGCTCCGTGAAAGAGATGAGAAGGTGCCTTGGAGCGAGCATGTTACTCACCGGAAACCAGGGAGTCCCCGGTTGTCCACAGCCGTCCGCGGAACGCGCCGAGGAGGGCAGCGCCTACCACCAGCTGGACCCGCACCCCCGACCCGCGCTGCGGGACGCCGTGCTCGCAGCCTGCCAGGCGGACCTCGACTGTCTGCGCGCCGACCGCGCCGACCGCGCCGCCTGGCCGACGGCCGCCTTCTCCGCAACGTCGGACCGGAGCGACGCGGCGCACGACGCCAACGCGGCCCGCCGCGCCGGTGCAGTCGCCGCAGCGCGCGCCCACCGCCCTCGACGGCCCTCCGTCCCCGAAGCCGGGCCCGCCTCAGCCCGCGCTCTTCGACACCGAGCCGCCCCCAGCCGACGGCCGATGGCGTGACGAGGCACCGGACGTCACCGGGGTGGCGGGCGTCGGCCCGGCGGTGAGCATCTGACTCGTGGCCAGGTCGCGATAGAGGCAATCGGTCTCGAGCAGTTCCGCATGGTTGCCCACGGCCCGGACCCGGCCCGCCTCCATGACGATGATGCGGTCAGCGGTGGTGACCGTGGACAGCCGGTGCGCCACCACGAGCACCGTGATGTCCCGTGCCGCCTCCGCCACGGTCTCCCGCAGCGCCGCTTCGTTGTCGGCGTCCAACTGCGACGTGGCCTCGTCCAGGAGGAGTAGCCGAGGGCGGCGCAGGAGAGCACGGGCGATCGCCACGCGCTGGCGTTCACCTCCGGACAGCCGGCTGCCCCGGTGGCCGACCAGGGTGTCCAGCCCCTGCGGAAGACGGGCGACCACAGAATCCAGCCGGGCGCGGCGCAGCGTCTCGTGAAGGGCGTCGTCCGGGGTGTGCGGTGCGCCAAGGGTCAGATTCTCGCGCAGTGTGCCGGACAGGACGGGCGCGTCCTGCTCGACGTAACCGATCGCTGCGCGCAGTTCGGCCAGGGGCCACTGTTTCAGGTCGAGCCCGTCCAGGAAGATGCGACCGGTGTCCGGGTCGTAGAAACGTTCGAGCAGGGAAAAGATGGTGGTCTTGCCCGCACCGGAGGGGCCCACGAGGGCCGTCAGCCCTCGGGCGGGCACGGTGAAGGAGACGCTGTGATGGACGGCGGGCAGCCCGGGCCGATAACGGAAGCCCACCTGCTCGAAGCGCACGGTGGCTGCCGGCCGGCGAGGCCGCCGCGCGGCCTCGCCGGCGCTGGTGGGCGATGTGCCGGGGACAGACGGTTCGGGGGTCTCCACGTCCATGTGCTGAACCGCCTCGATACGCCGCGCGGCGGCCGCGCCGACCTGGAGCTGCCCCACGGCCTCGACGAGCTGGCTGATCCTCGGGGCCAGCGCGAACAGATACAGCAGGAAGGCGACCAGGGTGGACACGCTGATCGTCCCGGAGGCGACGCGGGCACCGCCCACACCGAGCACCGCCAGGAAGGACGCCTGCCCGGCCACGCCGGAGGCGGCCGCCGACAGCGCCTGCCAGCCGGCGGCGCGCACGCCGGTGCGACGGGCGTCCTCCGCCATGTGGTCCAGCGCGGCCGACTCCCGCCGCTCGGCTCCGGCGGCCTTGACCGCGCGCACCGCCCCGAGGGCCCGCTCCAGAGCCGCACCGATCTCGCCGACCGACTCCTGCGCCTGCCGGGTGGCCCGTCCGATGGCGGGCGCCGCAGCCCCTACGACCGCTCCCAGGAACACCATGACGGTCAGCGCGACGGAGAGCAGGACCAGGTCGACGAGGCCCATCAGCACCAGCGTCATGACCAGTACGACGACGCCTGTGACGGCGGGTGCCGCGGACTGGGTGGCGGCCTGACGCAGCAGCATGGTGTCGGAGGTGGCACGGGAGATCAGGTCACCCGGTTCGTGCCGGTCCAGCTCGGGCACCGGCAACCGGAGCAGGCGCCCGGTGATCCGCCGGCGGGCGGAACACACGACGAACTCGGCGGTGCGGTGCAGGACGTACTGACCCAGGGCGGAGAAGGCCGCGGCGCCGAGCAGGAGCACGGTCAGGAACACCACCGGACCGATGGGCGTGCGTCCCGTGCCCAGGTTGTCGAT
Source organism: Streptomyces sp. NPDC014864 (assembly GCF_043081525.1). Lineage (NCBI taxonomy): Bacteria > Bacillati > Actinomycetota > Actinomycetes > Kitasatosporales > Streptomycetaceae > Streptomyces > Streptomyces sp. NPDC014864. The sequence goes on along the minus strand of NZ_JBIBWT010000007.1, from coordinate 188,192 downwards.
CAACCGCTTGGCGGCCAGGGGCTGGGCCAGGCCGAGGGCGCTGCCGATCAGTCCGAGCAGTGCCCCGGCCAGGCCGGCGCGGCGGTGGGGCCGCAGCAGGGTCGCCAGGGCCCGGTAGCCGGAGGGGGCCCTGAGGACGCCCCTGGGGGAGGCGGCGCCTTCGCCCCCGGCGATCGTGACCGGCACTGCGGCCCTGGCCCCGTCTACGGGGACGGGCGGCGTGGTCCGGGCTGTCGTCCCGGTGCCGGGGCGCGTGGTGGCGGGCAGCTGTCCGGCCATGGGTCAGTCGACCGCGAGGAAACGCTGGAAGTAATCGGCGGGGCAGTCCTCGCCGACCGGTTGTGAATCCGCCTCCACCCAGGCGTGCGCGGCGAACGGCGGCTGCTTGCGCACACCCACGCACCAGGTGGGCCACTGGCCGCGCATCCGGCACAGCAGGACGGTCGCCAGCGACCTGGGCAGGCATCCCTTGCGGCCACCGGCCATCAGGCTCACGGCCAGGACGGTGTCCAGGGCAGCCGCGGTCTGTGCCACCGAGGCCGGACGTGCGCCACGGCGCACCTGCCGCAGCACGCTGCGTATGCGGGCGGGTGGCTGAGTCGCCAGCAGGTGGGCGCAACACACGGCGAGACGGGCCGCCAACCGGGTCGGCAGCGGTACGGAACGAGGCCGGTAGGGGACCGCTTCGGGCGTCGACATGGCCATTCCTCTCTGCGTGTTCGGACTCTGCGTGTGCGGAAGTCGTGAGGGGAGTGCTCCGGCTTCTCGGGCCGCCGGCCACTCCGCCTGTCAGCGCCCGCTGATGAGCCCGGCCGATCGCAGTTCCGAGAGGATGCGGTCGACATCCTGCTGGGCGAGGCCGTCGTTGACGTCGTACCGCTCGGTCAGAGCATGCACAGCCTCTTCCGTGCCCCGGCCCGCCAGCAGCGTTTCCAGGACCACGGCGGCGGTGGGATTGAGGGTCCAGTACTCGCCGCTGTTCTCGTCCAGCAGGGCCAGGCCGTACTCGGTCTCGGCCATCAGGATGCCGCCGCGCAACTCCAGGTTCATCGGAAGACCTCCGTAGCGAGGGACGTTCGTCGGTGGTGGCAGGGGGTTGTCGGGTGTGCCACAGCGGTGCCGGTCGGTGGCGTCCGGGCCGGGGAAGGGCACGAGATCGGTGGCGTACGGCCGCTGACGCGTCAGCCGTCCGAGCGACGGTGCAGCGCCTCCCGCGTGCGCAGCCACACCTCACAGCCGACGGTCGGATGAAGGAGTACGTTCTCCAGTTCCGCCGACACAGGACCGGAGCACCAGGCTCGCCACGCCCGCGCGTCGATCAGGCCCAGTTCGGCCAGCCGGGAGTCCTCGCAGAGGGCGAGCAGCGCTTCACGGTGCCGCCGCAGCCCGACCTCCTCCTCCAGTGTGGCGTTGGCCTTCGTGGCGCGGGTGCGGCTGGCCTCGGGGACGACGCCGCGCATGGCCTCCACGACGAGCGGCTTGTACCGCCACGGAGTCACTCGCTCCTCCGGCCGCACCGCCAGGCCGGTTTCCACCACACGGTCGTCGTAGAAGGGTGAGGCGAAGAGGAGGCCGCGCTGACGCGTCATCTGGTTGAGGTGCCGCGCGAACCGGGACACCGCCTGCATGGTGGCCAGTTCGCGGTGCTCCCCGTGCCCCGGACCCAGGGGCCGCGCCCCGACAGCCTCCTGCCGGATGAGTGCGCGCACCGCGTCGACGGCGTCCGTGGTGGCCCACGGCGGCATCCTGGCCGGCGCGCACCACTGGAACAGCGGTTCCTCCAGCGAGGGCAGCGGGCCGGTCAGGTCCGTCGCGATCTGCTCCAGCCACGCCCCGTAGGAGCGCCGGTCCAGCAGTTGCCGTGCGGCTCGCCGCCGCGACCAGCGGTACTTGGCCAGGTATCCGCGGGCGTGGTGGACAGCGGTGCGCGGGTGGCGCAGCAGCAGGTCGTGAATGCGGGCGGAGGCGCCCGCAAGCAGCTCGTCACCACCGAAACCGCTCAGGTGGACGGTGGATCCCCGGTCCGCCGCAAGGTCGAGAAGGCTCATGCGCCGGTTGCGGTCCACGGCGTACAGCGACGGAGCGTCCAGTACGTCGGTCAGCGTGTTCACGCCGTCGAAGGTGAGCGGAAAGTCCTCGGCCGGAACGATGTGGTGCTCGAGGCGCCCCACGGCGCCGTCGACCGATGGGAGGTCCTCGACCGTGCGACGAGCCCAGTGGACGTCATCGCCGCGAGGGTCGTGGGTCGCCGCGGTGTAGGCGACGACCTTGGCGCCGGCGCCCACCGCGGTGCACACCACGGCGGTCGAATCCAGACCGCCCAGATCGGCTGAGACCACATCCCGGTCCCGGACACGGATCTCGACTGCTCGGTGCAGTTCGTCCCGCAGTCTCGCGGCGCCCTCGGCCAACGGCACCTCGCGACGCGGCAACCACCACCAACGCTTCCGCTGTGCGTGGCCGTCGCGTTCCAGGACCAGGTAGTCGTGGCCGGGCAGTGCCTCCACCCCGCGCCACACGGGTCGCGCGGACAGCGGGTGGAGCACGCCCAGACTGAGCATCTGGAGGGCAAGCCGACCCTCGTCGAGGGGTGCCCCGATCAGGTCGGCCAGGACATCCGCCCGGTCGGCCGCCAGGTGCGCCGAGTGCGCCCCGCCATGGAACAGAGAGCGGACACCGGTGACCGTGCCCTGAGCACGTACCCGACCGTGCAGACTGGCCAGTAGGTGGTAGCTGCCGTGCCAGGAACGGGCGAAGCGGTCGAGGGAGCCCAGATCGTTGGCCGCGGCCGCCGCACGGGCCGCTTCCTCGGGGGAGACGGCGTGCTCACCCGACACCGCGAGACGCACTCCGCGGCACTCGCCGACCGTCAGCTCCCCTGGATGCCAACGTCCCATCAACCACGGCCGGCCTGAGGCATGCGTGTGGCTCTCGGTGGCGTGCGGGAGGGCCCTTGCCGCTACGGATGCCGCTGCGTCGGTATCGGGCAGTACCACGAACCAAGCGGGCACCAGAGCGAGTGACGCAGGGCTGTTCATGGACTCACGTACCTCCGGTCGATGGTGCGTCCGCCGGTGCGGGAAGGAGCGGGGTGAAGCGGCGGAGGACAGTCGATGACCGCCCTCCGCCGACATGGACGGGCCCGGTCACCTCACGCCGCGGGGGCGAGAGAAGGGCCCCGGTCGCCTCGAGGTCAGATGAGCTGGTGACCGCCGGTGAGGTCCTTGGCGGTACCCCCCGCCAGCCCGGTCGTCTTGCGGAATCCGCCGGCCTTGGTGAGGGTCGGGCGCTCGTACGTCATGGCCGCACATCCTTTCGTCCACGACGACATCAGCTGTCGCCGTGTCAGTCGCCTGAATGAAAAGTTGGCACAGGCACCTGCTCGAATCGGCACGCTTTCACCACGGTTCCGGACCCGCGGACGGCCAATTCGGTAAGTCACCCTAGGGACAGCAATCAGATCACCACAACAGTGCACGGGAGGAGCATCACGGCACACGGGAAGCGAACTCTGCATCTGTTCGGGAACGGATGCCGCCGAAAGCGCCGGAACGCGGGCCATGGAGAGGGGGTTTGCGGGTACCGGGAAGGGTTTTCCTGCTGCCCTTGAACAAGCTCAGATGGTTCCGGGGCGCACAAGTCGACTTACGCCGACCCATTTACGCAGGTCAACGGCTGTCCGGACCTCGTGATCCCCATCGGTCGTCCTGGACGTCCGCGACCCGAGGACCGCGAACCTGGAGGAAGGATTTCTCACCGGATTCAACTACAGAGGCGACAATCGTTGGCCTACGTTTTCGGTCAGTTCTCCGGGCAATCCGCAGCTCTCCCATGGAGAACTGGCGGAGACTGTCACGAATTTCCGTCAGGTGGCGACGCCGGCCTTATGGCCTGGGTGGTGGCGTACGTCCGGCCCGCCACTCACGACTGCGGAACGAGGGCGGATGCCAGGGAGAGCGACGCTTTCGGCGCGCACAGAGACGGTCGGATGGCGTGTCAGATGAATCGAGTGCCGCTCAGGAATCCACGGCCCTGGTGCCCCCGCTGCCTGCTGGTGGCGCGACCGCAGGAGGCAGCGGAGCGCCGCCCCGCCGGACCCGGGCGGTGACCGGGCGGGAACAGCCGTATGTCGGCCGGGCGGCGCGGGCAGCCCGCCCGGCTGCACCGGCACAGCGAGGGCGAGTTGCTCGTGGACGGCCGCACGCGGGTCAGGGCCACAGCAGCTGCTTGGTCCATCCGTCGCCGGAGCGCAGGTAGGCGAGCCGGGTGTGCTTGCGCTGCTTGTCGCCCTGCCAGAACTCGACGCTGCGCGGGCTCAGGGTGTACAGGGTCCACTCCGCGGCGACGAGATCCGGCTCACGCTCCAGACGGGCGAGCGACTCCTCGGTCGCTGCCACAACGCTCCCCGGGTCGTCGAGCGGGCGGCTCTGCCTGCCCACGAGTGCCTCGGCGCGGGAGCCCAGGGACCGGGCGAGGAAGTCCTGGGCGCTGTCCTCCGGACTCTCGGGTGCGACCGGGCCGCACAACCGCACCTGCCGGGCCTGCAGCGGCCAGTAGAACGTGAGCGCCGCCGCGGGCGTGCCCGCCAGGTCCCGTCCCTTGGGGCTTGCCGCGTGGGCGGCGAAGCTCCAGCCCCCCGCACCGACGTCCTTCAGCAACAGCACCCGGGCGGAGGGCGTGCCGTCCTGCCCCACGGTCGACAGCGTCATGGCGTGCGGTTCCCGCACGCCCGCTGCGACGGCCTCCGTCAGCCACGCGGTGAACAGCTCCTGCGGCGTGTCGGGTGCGACCTCGGGACGGAAGTCGGGCAACTCCCCCGAGAACACGTCAAGGCTCCGGAGTACCTCACGCATCGTAGGCGACTGCTGCTCGGTGGGCATTCGACTCGCTTCTCCACTCAGGGTTCGCAGGAAGGCGGATACGGGGCCGGGCGGCACCGTGGTCAGCGGCGGGTCGCACCGGCCCGCCGGGCAGCCGGCGATCCCCGCCGCGAGCCCGCGTCACGGGCGGGCGAGAGCCGGGAGGGGGCGGCGCCCCGGCGAGATCGGGCGGCTGTCTCCGTCCCTGTCCGTGGTGCGGCCGGGACAGGGCGCCCTGGGGCCTGTCGGGGAAGTCCCGTCGTCCGCCCCGACTCCGCGAGGCCGGCGGGGACTTCCCGACATGTCCTGGGGGCCGAAGGCCCACGGCAACGTACTCCATCACGCCGAGGAAGGACAACTACGCCCGGACGCGGGGTAAATGAGCAGGCCGGCGGCCGATCGGAGGGGGGAGCGCAACGATGATCCGGGGAGGGTAATGTCGGCGCATGCAGGCGAGATTCACCCCAGGACAGGTCATCGCACGACGCGAGATGCTGGACGGCCGGGAATGGCTGCTCTACCCGGTACGCGTGGTCGCCGACGAAGGCGATCTGCTGGCCGTCTACCTGGCCGAGGGGACCCCGCTGACCTTCGGCACCGGCGAGTTCAGATGGGGCCCCCATCCCTGGAGCGAACTCGACCCCTTCTGGCAGTCCGACGGAGTCCTCCAGATCCAGCGGTCGGCTGCCGCCTACGCGGTGTGGCCCCGTTGGAAGGGCAACACCTTCGACGGGTGGTACGTGAACTTCCAGCAGCCCATGCGGCGTACTGAGCACGGCTTCGACACCCTCGATCCCCCACGGCCCGCCGACGGCGAGTCACCTCGCGGCTGCGCCAGGGGCCGTCCTGACGGACGCTGCTGGACACCGACAGGGACAATCCGAACCGTCATGTACGATTGACCTTCCCGGGCTGAGCAAGATCGTCCCGGTTGGCCGCGAAATCGCCGACTCGGCCTTCAGAACGCCTGGTTGGGCGGTCGGCCAAGTGGCGTGACGCCTTTATCGTTCCGTCAGCTGATCTTCTTCAGATCGTCATTCAATCTTGCCTCCGTTCGGCGCCCCGCCTGTCATCCTCAGCCGGGCGCGGGCCACTGCGTCCATGGATCCAGTGTTCCCGGAGGCCACGTGCGCCGTTCCCGTCTGCTCCTCCTGCTGATCGCAGGGGTGATGCTCACCTTCACCTCGCTCTTCGTCAGTCCTCCCGCCGCACACGCCGCGGTGGCGGACGCGCCGCACTGTTCGACCAACGGCACGTGGCGCCAGGGTGAGTTCAACGTCTACTGGTTCGACGTCGAGCAGGGCGACTCCCAGCTCGTCGTCGGACCGACCGGCCGCACCCTTCTCATCGACCTCGGCGAGACGGCGTTCAACTCGACCGGCACCAGCACGAACGCGACCCGTGTCGCCGCCCAGATACGCTCCATATGCGGCATCGCCTCCGGGCCGGTGCACCTGGACTACGTGATGGCCTCCCACCATCACCTCGACCACATCGGATACGCCGGCAATCCGAACGACACCACGGCCTACGGCAACGGCCTCTACCAGCTGCTGACTCCGACCTCCTCCGGCGGATTCGGCTTCACGGTCGGTCAGCTGCTCGACCACGACGGCGGTGTGTGGACCGACAGCAACGGCGACAAGGACTGCGACGTCGGCACCTCGACCGCGCCGAGCACCGAGACCGCCTGGCACAACGTGGGGACCACCTCGCTGACGTCGAAGCGGTGGATCTGCTGGCTGTACGGTCCGGCGGGACAGGCCGACCGCGCCGACATCGAGGGCAAGGTGCTGCGGATCACCAACGACAACCCGTGGCCGTCGATCGACCTCGGCACCGGCGTGACCTCGAACGTCGTCGAGGCGAACGGCAAGGACGTCAAGCAGGCCGACGGTGTGACCCCGGTCAGCGGCGACCACGACGCGGACCCCACCCCGCCGAGCGAGAACGACTACTCGATCGGCCTGCGCACCACCTTCGGCCCGTTCGCGTACGCGACCGCCGGTGACAGCGACGGCGAGTACGCCACCAGCGCCAACGGCTACACGTACAACAACATCGAGCAGCTGCTCGGCCAGAAGATGGGCACGGTGAACGCGCTGCGGGCCAACCACCACGGCTCGAGTCACTCCTCGTCCGACGCCTACGTCAACTCGACGCATCCTCAGGTCGGTTTCATCTCCTGCGGTGCGAACTCCTACGGCCACCCGGGCAACCGCACGCTCAACGCCTTCCGCGCCGTGGGGGCGGACATCTACCTCGCCAACAACCCCTGCGACACCACGGACACGGACGGAACGGCGATCGACTACTCCGGCACGTACAACCACAACGGCACCGTGCACCTCGCCACGTCCGGAAGCGGAGCGCAGTTCACCGTCGACTACGACGCGGGCAGCCGGTCGTACACCACCACGACCAGCGGTGGCGGTGGCGGCACCGGCGACCCCACCAAGGTGCGGGTCAACGAGTTCCTGATGGCGCCGTCGGGTACGGGGACCGAGTGGGTGGAGCTCTACAACCCCACCGCGAGCGCCGTGGACGTCAGCGGCTACTACATCGACGACGTCGCCGCCGGCGGCGGGGCGCCGAAGCAGATCCCGGCGGGTACGACCATCCCGGCCGGCGGGCGGTGGGTGATGGACATCCCCTCCGGCTTCCTCAACAACACCGGCTCCGAGTCCGTCCGGTTCCTCAAGATCGTGAGCGGTGTGGAGACCGTCTACGACACCTACTCGTACTCGCTCGGCTCGACGCAGTACGACAAGGTCTTCCACCGCAGCGGTGACGGCGGGGCGTGGTGCAACACCATCTCGGCCAACGTCACCAAGGGCACGCCCAACCCGGCGAGCTGCCCGTGATGAAGGGAGGCAGGGGCGCGCTTATCGGCGCCCTCACCGTCGCCCTGGCCGTGGTCGGGGTCACCACCGTGGTCGCGGGCGGCCGGCCCGACCGAACCCCCGGACCCGCCGGCGCCACCACGGCGCCGGGCGGGGACGAGAGTCGGCTGGTGCTGATCAGCGGCCGCGACGACCACGGCCTGGTCGCGACCGCGCGGGTGGCGCTGTACGGGCATCCGGGGGATCGCGAGCCGGTCGCCCAGGCGAAGGACGGGACCCTGGCCCGGGTCGTCTCGACGGAGGGCACCTGGCTCCAGGTGCGCGCCGTCGGGGACGCGTCGGTCCACGGCTGGGTCGACGACTTCTACCTGCGCGGCACCGTGCACCTGGTGGGGCCGGGCCCCACCTGCCGGGTCCGGATCGGGGGGCAGTTGCTCGCCGCCGGTGAGCAGGCCGTGGTCCTCGACGTCCGCGGTACGCAGGCGAAGGTGAGGATCGTCCGGTCCGGCCGGTACGGCTGGGTCGCCCGCTCCACGGTCCGGGAGCTCGCACCCGGGAGCGGCTGCGGACGGCCCACCGCGTCGGCGTCCCCGAAGGCTCGTGAGTCTGAGCGACACAGCCACAGGCACGGCTGAGCCGGCCGGCCGACGGTGCTCCCGACGGGGGCCGGGGGTTCGTCCCCGGCCCCCGTCGGCTCGCCCCGTCCTCCCCTCGATCGCGCACCCGCTCGCGCATGAGACGTGTTCGGTCGGCCCGCTCGGCGAGCGCGGTCGGGAGGGGCAGGCCTCAGACCGGCTTGCGCCACACGGAAATGTGCTGGGCGGAGTCCTGGGTGAACGGCGTCCGCTGCCAGTCCGCGACGCGCCGCTCCAGCTCCAGTCCCGCGATCCGCGCCATCAGGTCGAGCTCCGCCGGCCACGCGTACCGGTGCCGGGAGGCGTCGCGGCGGTAGCGGCCGTCGTCGCCCTCGAGGGTGAGGTGGTGCGAGACGAGGATCTGCTCCACCAGATCGAAGGTGTCGAGGCCGAGATGCCGCTCGGAGACGTCGAACGGCACCGCGACCTGCCCGGGCGGCAGGAACCGCAGCGGTGGCACGCCCAGCTCGATGACGAACCGGCCTCCGGGCGCCAGGTGGCGTGCGGCGTTGCGGAAGCACTCGACCTGTTCGTCCTGCGTGAGCAGGTTCGTGATGGTGTTGTAGACGAGGTAGACCAGGGTGAACTCGCCGGGGACGACGGTCGTGGCCATGTCTCCGAGGGTGACCGGGAGCCTCTCCTCGTCGATCTTGCGGCGCAGAACCGCCGCCATGGGGCCGGACAACTCGATGCCCACGACAGGAACGCCGCGTTCCCGGAGCGGGACGCCCACGCGTCCGGTTCCGATGGCGAACTCCAGGGCCCGTCCTTCACCGGCGAGTTCGGCGAGGAAGTCGAGCATCGGTCCGAGTGCGGCGGCCGAGGAGATCCCGGCCTCCTCGGCGTCGTAGCGTTCGGCGGTCGCACGGCTCCACAGCTCACTGCTCGTCACGGTCGGCCACTCTGCCGGGTGCGGTGGGGCGCCGGCCACCGAATTACCTCCGGCTGCCGGCTGCGCTCACCAGGGGGCTCAGGCCGGGCGCCACTCGATCGTCAGTGCGTGGCCCTGTGCGCGGCCCGCCTCGGCGGCCGGCCGGCGCGTGGCCGGGTCCAGCGCGTTGGCGCCGATCGCGTCCTTGGACGCCTCGTCCGGCTCGACGACAGCGACCTCGGCGCCCTGGGCGCGCAGTTCGTCCACGGTCCGCTCCAGCGGACGGTCGCTCGGGAACGGCTCGGAAGCGCCCATCGGCACGATCACCAGCACGCGTGAGGCGCCGGCCGCGTAGTCGGCGTTGGCGACGGAACGGACGCCGCCGTCGACGTACCGGCGGTCGCCGATCGTCACCGGGGGCCAGACGCCGGGGACGGCGCAACTGGCGGCGACGGCGTCGACCAGGCTCACGTCCGACGCGCGGTCGAACACGCGCGGCTCACCGCTCTCGGCGTCCACCGTGACGATCTTGAGCGCCCGCGCGGGCCATGCGTGGGAGGGGAGCCGCGACTCGATCACCGCCAGGCGCTCCCTCTCGGGCACGGTCTCGGTCCCGAGGGCGAACTTCCCGACCGCGCGCCGCATCTCCGTGATGTCGGCGGCACTGCTCAGCGCCGCGCCGATCTCGGCGGCGAAAGCCTCCAGGTCCATCTCCGCCATGATCTCGGCGGCCTGCAGAGCCGGGTCGGCCTGGCGGGCGTACAGCTCCTCCAGGCCCAGCCCGCTGCCCAGTTGCGCCGCGACCGTCGAGCCGGCGGAGGTGCCCACGATCAGGTCGGCCCCCGTGACGTCCCGGCCCACCTCGGACAGCCCGGTCAGCAGTCCGGTGATCCACGCGATGCCCCCGACACCGCCGCCGCCCAGTACAAGCGCCTCAGTCCTGGCCATCTCGTCGCCCGCCCCCTGTTGCCCGCGCTCGATGTGACGACGTGAACCCTAGTGCTCACTCGTACGCCGCATGGGACGTGTGGCCTGAAGCCGCCCCGCGCCGTAGCCGGAGGACGGGGCGGGCCCGTTCTCACGGCGCCCGAAGCCGCGTCCCGCGTCGGCGCGGCCGCTGCCGGCACCGGGGTCAGTGGCCGGGCGCCCCGGCCCGCAGACCGTCCATGACGAGGTCCAGGAGCCGGGCGGCGCGCGGCCGCCAGTCGCTGTGGGGGTCCATCTGCCAGAGGCCGGCGATGGCGAGGACGAAGTCCTCCGGGGTCACCCCCGGACGTATCGTGCCGGCCTCCTCGTTGGCACGAAGCAGGAGTTCGACCGCGGCGGTGACCGGTGTGTGCCCGGGTTTGGCGGGACTTCCCGGCGTGCTGGTCGCCTGGCGGATCGCGTCCGCCAGACCGGCCTTGGCCATGGCGAACCGGGCGAGGTGGTCCATCCACTCCCGCAGGGCCTGGTCCGGCTCCCGGCTTTCGAGCAGCTCGACCGCGCTGTCGGCGACCTGCTGCATCTCGTGCCGGTAGATCTCCAGGACGAGGGCCTCGCGGTGCGGGAAGTTCCGGTAGAACGTGCCCTGGCCGACGCCCGCCTTCTTGGCGATCACGCTCAGCGGGGTGTCCGCGGAGCGGGTCAGTTCCGCGAGGGCCACTTCCAGGATGCGCTCGCGGTTGCGCTGCGCGTCCGAGCGCAGCGGCGCATCCTTCGCGTCCCTTTTCGGCTGCACTCGTCCTCCTCGCCGGGTCTGGAGTCCGGAACCCGACCTTGCTAAGCGGACAGTTGTCCGCTACGGTTTCCTGCTAGCGGACAGCTGTCCACTTGACTCCACCATAGCGGTGGAGGCCGCCGACGTAACCCGGCGGGTGCCGCCGCCATGGCGTTCCCGCCTCCGCATTCCGCACGCCTGCCCAGCTCCACCGCTCCCTACAGCGCCACCTCCCTGTTCGCCAAACGGGTCTGCCGTACCGGACCCGCGGACGGACCCGAAGACCACCGGACGCACCGGCCCCCGGGGGCCCGGCCCCGCGGCTCCGCGGACGCACGGACCTCCGGACGGTCCCGCGACGTGCTCCGGACCTGCGAAAGAAGGCTGATCATGGCCCCACCGACGTCCAGCGACGTCACCCTGAACATCAACGGCGAGAAGTACACGCTGTCCGTCGACCACCGCACCACCCTGCTCGACGCGCTCCGTGAGCGGCTCGATCTGACCGGCACCAAGAAGGGCTGCGACCAGGGACAGTGCGGGGCCTGCACCGTCCTGCTGGACGGACGCCGGAGCGTGGCCTGCCTGCAGTTCGCGGTGGCGGCCGAGGGGCGTGAGATCACCACCATCGAGGGTGTGGCAGCGGGCGAGCGGCTGCACCCGGTGCAGCAGGCGTTCCTCGATCTCGACGGCTACCAGTGCGGATACTGCACACCGGGACAGATCTGCTCGGCCGTCGCGGTGATCGAGGAACACGCGGCCGGCTGGCCGAGCGCGGTCACCGACGACGTCCGGCCCGAGGCGGGGCCGCCACCCCTCACCGCCGACGAGATCCGGGAGCGGATGAGCGGCAACCTGTGCCGCTGCGGCGCGTACATGTCGATCGTGCAGGCGGTCGCCCGAGCGGCCGCCGTCCAGGCGCGGACCGGGGGCGACACGGACAGGACGCACCCCGGGGACGACAGCGGGCGGGCACGGAGCACGGATTCCACGGAGGCGGGGGCATGAGGGAGTTCGGCTACACCAGGGCGTCCGACGTGGCCGGCGCGGTCGCGCTTCTCGGCGCCGACCCGGAGGCGCGCTGTCTCGGCGGCGGCACCAACCTGGTCGACCTGATGAAGACCGGCGTCGAGCGCCCCGCCCGGCTCGTGGACGTCCGTGACCTCCCCCTGGACGGGATCGAGTCGACCGCGGACGGCGGCCTGCGCGTCGGCGCGACCGTCACCAACAGCGACCTCGCCGCGCACCCCGACGTCCGCCGCCGCTACCCCGCACTGGCTCAGGCGGTGCTGGCCGGCGCCTCCGGACAGTTGCGCAACATGGCCACCGTCGGCGGAAATCTGCTCCAGCGCACCCGCTGCGGCTACTTTACCGACGTCACCAAGCCCTGCAACAAGCGGCTTCCCGGCAGCGGTTGCCCCGCCGTCGAGGGCGAACACCACAACCACGCCGTCCTGGGGGCCTCCGAGCACTGTGTGGCCGTCCACCCCTCGGACATGGGCGTGGCGCTGACGGCGTTCGACGCGGTCGTGTCGTACGAGACGACCGAAGGGCCGGGTGAGCTGCCGCTGGCCGACTTCTATCTGCCCGTGGGCGACACCCCGCACCGGGAGACCGCCCTGCCGGCGGGAGCGCTGATCACCGGCGTGACCCTGCCGCCCGCTCCGGTCGCGGCCCGCTCCCGCTACCGCAAGGTGCGCGAACGGGCCTCGTACGCCTTCGCCATCGGCTCGATCGCGGCCGCCCTCGACGTCCACGACGGCGAAGTGCGCGAGGCGCGCCTGGCCTTCGGGGCGGTCGCCTCCCGGCCGTGGCGGGCCAGGACGGCCGAGCGGGTACTGACCGGCGCACCGGCCTGCGCCGAGACCTTCGCCGCCGCGGCGGACGCCGAACTCGCGGCGGCCAGGCCGCTGCCCCACAACGGATACAAGGTGACACTCATGCGCAACCTCGTCGTGGCCGTGCTGACCGAACTCGCCGAGGACAACGCCCGACTCAGCGAGGAGACCGGCCGATGAGCACCGCCACGACCCCCCCGGCCTCGGCGGAGAAGGGTGCCGTGGGGACCGCGCACACCCGAGTGGAGGGCCGGGACAAGGTCACCGGAGCCGCCCGGTACGCGGGCGAGGTGCCCTTCGCCGACCTCGCCCACGGCTGGCTGGTGCTGTCCACCGTCGCCCGCGGCCGCATCCTCGCGGTGGAACACGAGCCCGTCCTCGCAATGCCCGGCGTCCTCACCGTCCTGCACCACGGCAACGCGCCGCGCCTCGACACCGACTTCGTCGGCCTGCTGGGATCCCGGCCGGACCCCACCTGCGCCGTCTTCCAGCACGACCGGGTGCCACACATGGGCTGGCCGGTCGCCCTGGTGGTCGCCGAGACGTCCGAACAGGCCCGGGAGGCCGCCGAGGCGCTCGTCGTGCACTACGAGAGCGAGCCGCACGACGTGGCTTTCTCCGACGGTCGTCCGGACGCGTACCCGGCGGACGGCCACATGCCGGCGGTGACGGACAAGGGGGACCTCGACACCGAACTCGCCGCGTCCGCAGCCGTCGTGGACGCCGAGTACACCACTCCCGAAGAGCACCACAACCCGATGGAGCCGCACGCGGCCACGGCCCGCTGGGACGGCGGCCGGCTCGAGGTCGTCGACTCCAACCAGGGCACCACCTGGGTGCGGGGTGAATTGGCCAACCTGTTCTCACTCGACCCCGCCGCCGTGCGCGTGCTGTCCGAACACGTCGGCGGCGGCTTCGGCAGCAAGGGGGTCCGCGCCCACCAGGTGGCCGCCGTGATGGCCGCGACCGTGCTGCAGCGGCCGGTCCGCGTCGTCCTGACCCGCCGCCAGATGTTCTCCCTCGCCGGTTACCGCAGCCCCACCACCCAGCGCGTCCGGCTCGGCTGCGACGCCGAGGGACGGCTGCGCGCGCTGGAACACCGCTCGCTCAGCCTCACCTCGACCGTGCACGAGTTCGTCGAGCCGAGCGCGGCGGTGGCCCGGGCGATGTACGACGCCGACGCCCACCACACGGCCAACCGGGTGGTACGTCTCGACGTTCCGACCCCGACCTGGATGCGGGCGCCGGGCGAGGCACCGGGGTCGTTCGCCCTGGAGTCGGCGCTCGACGAACTGGCCGAGAGGTGCGGGATCGACCCGATCGACCTGCGCCTGCTCAACGAACCCGAGAAGGGCCCCGTGTCCGGGCTGCCGTTCGGCAGCCGCAACCTGCGCGCCTGCTTCCACGAGGGCGCCCGCCGGTTCGGCTGGGCGGAGCGCGACCCGCGTCCCGGGCTGCGCCGGGAGGGCCGCTGGCTGCTCGGCACCGGTACGGCGGCGGCCTCCTTCCCCGCCGGAGCCGCGCCGTCCACGGCCATCCTCACCGCGGAGCCGGACGGGTACTTCACCGTGCGGATCGCCGCGGCGGACATCGGAACCGGGGCACGCACCGCGCTCACCCTGGTCGCCGCCGACGCGCTGCGGGTGGCGCCGGAGCGGGTCCGGGTGCGCATCGGGGACAGCGACTTCGGACCGGCCATGATCGCCGGCGGTTCGATGGGCACCCGCTCCTGGGCCTGGGCGGTCACGGCCGCGGCCGGGGAACTGCGGGAGCGGCTCGACCTGGGAGCCGACATCCCCCCGGAGGGCATCACCGTCCGATCGGACACCTCCGCGGCCGTCGGCGCCCTCGCACAGAAGGAACGGCACTCCTTCGGCGCGCAGTTCGCCGAGGTCGCCGTGGACGTCACCACCGGCGAGGTGCGGGTGCGCCGCATGCTCGGCGTCTTCGCGGCGGGCCGCATCGTCAACCCGCTCACCGCGCGCAACCAGCTGGTCGGCGGCATGACCTGGGGCATCTCCATGGCCCTGCACGAGGAAGCGGTCCGCGACTCCGCCTCCGGCGGACATGTCGGCGCCGACCTCGCGGGCTATCACGTCGCCACGCACGCCGATGTGCCGCTCGTCGAGGCCGACTGGGTGGACGACCCTGATCCCGACGACCCGGTGGGGATCAAGGGCATCGGGGAGATCGGCATCGTGGGCGCCGCCGCGGCGATCGCCAACGCGGTCTGGCACGCCACCGGCGTCCGGCACCGCGACCTGCCGATCCGGCCGGACCGCGTCCTGGCGGCCGGACAGGGAGCGGCGCGTGCTTGACATCGCCGGGGAGCTGTACCGCTGGGCCGAGGAGGGCCGCGCCTTCGCCGTCGCCACCGTGGTGGCCGTCGGCGGAAGCGCGCCGCGTGGCCCCGGTGCCGCCCTCGCCGTCGACGGCGAGGGCACGGCCATCGGCTCGGTCTCCGGCGGCTGTGTCGAAGGAGCGGTGTACGACCTCTGCGTGGAGGCACTCCAGGACGGCGAGACCCGTGTGGAGCGGTTCGGCTACAGCGACGAGGACGCCTTCGCCGTCGGGCTGACCTGTGGTGGGGTCATCGACGTCCTGATCACGCCGGTCGGCACGGAGGCGCCCGTCCGGGAAGTGCTCCGAGCGGCGCTGTCGGCCGCCGCCCAGGGGGAGCCGGCAGCCGTGGCCCGGGTCGTCCGCGGGCCCGCGGGCCTGCTCGGCGGGGCACTCCTCGTGCGTCCCGACGGCACGTTCGACGGCGGGCTGGGCGGCGTCGCTGAACTCGACCGGGCGGCGGCGGCCGAGGCCGGGGTCCTGCTGGATTCCGGCCGCACGGGCACCGTCGAGCTCGCGGAGGACGGATCGCACTGCCCCGGCGGGCTCACCCTGCTCGTCGAGTCGAACGTGCCGGCGCCCCGCATGATCGTCTTCGGTGCGGTCGACTTCGCCGCGGCGCTCGTACGGGCGGGCACGTTCCTCGGGTACCGGGTGACCGTGTGCGACGCCCGCCCCGTCTTCGCCACCCGCGCCCGCTTCCCCGAGGCCGACGAGATCGTGGTCGACTGGCCGCACCGCTACCTGCGGAGCACCGCCACCGACGCACGCACCGTGCTGTGCGTGCTCACCCACGACGCCAAGTTCGATGTGCCGCTGCTGCAGACGGCGCTGCGGATGCCCGTCGCGTTCGTGGGCGCGATGGGGTCGCGCCGTACCCACGAGGACCGCGACCGGCGGCTGCGCGAGGCGGGCTTGAGCGAGCGCGAGCTGGCCCGGCTGAGATCCCCGATCGGCCTCGACCTTGGCGCCCGCACGCCCGAGGAGACCGCCCTGTCGATCGCGGCGGAGATCGTCGCGGTCCGGCGCGGAGGGACGGGCGTCCCGCTGACGGGCACGCACACCCCGATCCACCGGCCCGGCACGGAACGGGAGGCGCCGGAACGGGACGGCGCCGAGGCCGCCTGAACCGGCCCCGCCCCCTCGCGGAGGCGCGGCGGACGATGGACGGCGGACGGCGGACGGCGGACGGCGGACGGCGGACGGCGGACGGGGGACGGCGGACGGGGGACGGCGCAGGGCGGACGGGGGACGGCGGACGGGGGATGACGACGGGCGGGCACCGGCGGGCCCGGGGCGGCCCCCCGACTGCCGGGCCGGGACCACCGGGGTGGGCCCGAGGCGGTCGCGCGGGCGGAGAACGCGGTGAGTGCGTTCCTCCGGCGACCGCCCCGCCCCTCACTGCCTGGGGCGGGGAAACGTCTCCAGTGCCTCGGCGAGGCCCACGGCGTCCGTGCCGACCTTGCGGTAGACGGAGGAGAGCAGCTGCCGCACCCCCTGACCGGTGAGGTGCAGTTCCCGCGCCACGGCCGCCACCGGTCGCCCCTGGGCCGCCAGCTCGGCGGCCCTGCGTTCCTGAGCGGTCAGCGTGTCCGTCTGCGGGTAGCGCAGCGGGAGCGGCCGCAGTCCGGCGGCGGAGAGTTCCTCCCGGGCCTGACCGGCCAGCGCCTCGGCGCCGCAGTGCACGGCGCTCTCCAGCCCCTGGTAGAGCCGGTCGGCGGCCTCCTGCAGCCGGCCGTTCCGGGACAGCGCGGCGCCATGGCCGACCAGGGCGCGGGCCAGATCGTAGGCGGCGGGGGAGCGCTCCAGATGGTCGACGGACTCCGCGTACAGGTCGAGTGCGGCCGGCCCGGCGGTCACCTCGGCCAGGGTGCACAGCGCGCCCCCGATCGCGGAGGCCGCCCCGAAGTCCCGGGCACGCTTGACGGCCTCCTGGGCGAGGCTCAGCGCCCTGCCCGGCGCGGTCGCCGCCAGCGCCGACGCCAGGTCCGACTGCCATGGACACCAGGCCGGGTTGCGCCAGGCCCGGGCGTCCAGCCAGTCACCCACCTCGGACAGCAGCCGCGCCGCTTCGGGGTGCCGTCCCTCCGCCAGCAGCAGCTCGGCGTAGACCGTGCGCGGGTCGGGATAGATGACGGCGTTCGGGACCACGTCCCCGTAGTGGTAGGCGTCGGCCAGTTCACGGGCCTCCCCGACACGCCCCCGGGCCAGCAGGGTCTGGACGAGGACGCCGATCGCGAACCACTGGGCGGGCACCGCGCCCTCCACCCGGTCGGCGGTGCGCAGTCCCGCCCGGACCAGCTCCTCGGCTTCGGCCAGGCTTCCGCGGCGGTAGCGGATGTAACCGAAGAGGGTCTGCCCGACGGCCAGGTGCGAGCCGCGCCAGCCCTTCTTCTCGCATTCGGCGATGCCCGCGGTGAACAACTCCTCGGCCCGCCGCGGCTGGTCGCAGTACATGAACGCGAGGGCGACGGAGACGGGCACCTCGAAGCCCCGGTTCTCGTCGGTCCAGCTCATACCGCCTCGCAGGGCGTCCTCGGCGCAGGACAGCACGGTCCGCCGCGGCTCGCCGCGCACCAGCGCGTCCCAGGCCCGCAGGCCGAGGATGTACCGCTCCTCCAGACTGCGGCCGGTCAGCCGCTCCGCCAGCCGTGCCAGGCGGCGCGAACGGGCGGCCGAGTCGGGCTCATCGGTGCGGAAGGCGCTCCACACGAAGTGGTCGGCCTGCATCCGCAGCCGGACACGGCCGTTGGGGGCGCGGTGCGCCTCCTCGGCGGCCACGGTCGCGGCCTCGGCCATCCGGTCGGTGTGCGCGAGGGCCTGGGTCAGCCGGTAGACGATGGAGGCGCGCAGGTCGGGATGGACGCCCGGCTGCTCCAGCGCCTCCCGGAGGTGGCTGACCGTGGCCGTGGGTTCGATCAGGAAGGTCGAGCAGGCCAGTTCGTGCAGGAGAGCGGCGCGCTGCTCCGGCAGGGGCGGCTCCTGCAGCGCGCGCAGCAGCAGCCGCCGGGCCGCCTCCGGGGCCCCGGCCCGCAGATACTCACGGGCGCCCTCCCGCAGGCACGCGACCGCCTCGGGCCGGTTGTCGCAGGGCACCTCCAGCAGGTGCCGGGCGGCCGCCGTGGGGCCGTGCCCGGCCGCGCGGACGGCATCGGCGGCCGCGTTGTGCAGACCGACGCGCACATGCGGGGGGATGGACCGGTAGATCGTCGTGGCGGTCAGCGGGTGCACGAACTCCAGCCTGCCGCCGGGGCCGGTACCCGCGGCAAGGATCCGGGCGGCGCGCAGCCTCTCGGTCGCCTCGGCGGCCTGCTCGATGCCGACCACGGCGATGGTGGCCGCGAGGTCGGGAGAGATGGAGGTGCCCAGGACGGCGGCGGCCCACGCGAAGTGGACGGTGGTGACGCCGAGTTGGTGCAACTGGTCGATGAGGCCCGGCCCCTTGACGGCCGCGGCGAGGTCCCGCATGGCGGGCAGGTCGTCCCGGGTGCCCTTGAGACCGCGTTCGCCGAGCCGGATGGCGAGTTCGACGGTCTCGAACGGGCTGCCGTTGGTGACCTCCCGGCATTCGTCGCAGAACGCGTTCTCGGCACCCTCTCCCACCTGCTCCCTGACGATCCGCGCCACTCCGGCGGTGGTGAGCGGCTTGAGCGTGTGGGGGCGGTTTCCGTGGCCCTCGACCAGGGCGCGGAAGCCGGAGGCCTCGGGCGGCAGTTCGTCCGGGCGGTAGGCGACGACGATCAGCAGGGGGAGGCCGGCGGCCCGGGGCGCGAACGAGGTGAGCCAGCTCAGCGACTCGAGATCGGCCCAGTGCAGGTCGTCCAGGAGCAGGACCAGGGGCGCCTTCACCACGGCGAGACGGGTCATGACCCAGTCGAGTCCGTCGCGCACTCCGGTCGGGTCCGGGACGGGGGACGGGTCCGAGGCCTCCAGACCGAGCGCGGTGGCGACGATGTCGTACCAGCTCCCGAGGAACGTCCGGCGCTGCGGCTCGTCCATCGCCGCCAGCGCGGGCTGGACGAGCTGGCGCACCATCCGGAACGCCAGCTCGTGCTCGTTCTCCCCGCCCTTGGCCGAGAGCACCGTGAAGCCGTGCTCCGCGGCACGGGCGCGGACCTCGCCCATCAGCGCCGTCTTGCCCAGCCCGGCCGGACCGCGGAAGGCGAGCAGTCCGCCGTGCCGCGCCCCGGGCACCGCGTCGGCCGCCTCGCGCAGGCCCGCCAGCGCGGTCTCCAGCGCGCGCACCTCCCGATGGCGCTCGACGAGCAGCGGCCGGTGCCCGGTGATCGGTTGCCGCAGCCCATGCGCCATCTGCCGTACCGCTTCCTGTTTTTCCGGTTTTTTCGGCCTTCGGGGAGGCAGCGTGAGCGTACGCCTTTCCGGGCGCCCCTTGAACGGGTCCGGGGTGTCACGACAAGGAAGGGTGAATCGTCGGCGGTTGCGGCCCGGAACCTCACTCCTTTCGGTAAAGTAGTCAGACTGTCTGGTCAGAAGGCTGGCGAGGTCGCCGCGTCCGCGTAACGCGGCACGCTCCGGGACCAGTGGTAGCACCCGCGGATCCAGCCGGTCATGCCGTCCACATAGCCGACACCCGCCGGGGTCAACTCCGGCTCCACTCGGGCGCGAAGCGTCTCGAACTCCCGGACGGCCCGGTTGATCTGACGGATCGCCAGCATGACGGCCACCGGAAGCGAGCACCGGTGGGTGCTCCGATGGGCCAGGGCGAGATTGATCACTCCGCCGGCGCGCTGCTCCTTCACCGCCGAGAAGAGGTCCGCCGTCCACACCGCGGCATCGACCGACAGCCGTCGCAGCCGCTGCACGAGTGGGTGATGGATGTCCTCCGGCGTCGGCGGGCAGGACTGCGCCGCCTCGTAGAGCGGGTAGAACGGTTCGACACCCGCGGTGAGCGACCGGATCGACGTGCACACGCCCATCCGCAGCGGGGCGGAGCCGGCCTGTGCCACCGCCTCGTACATCAGACCGTGCACGTACTCGCGGCTGTGCCACGCCCAGCGGGCCGCCTGCGCGGGGGTGCACCGTTCCCGCACCTGCCGGTGGAGGTCGGTGAGGGCCGCGCCGAGCACGGTGGTGGGCGCCTCGCCGTCCCGCAGTACGGCGACGCTCTCGCACAGCATGGGCAGCAACCGCTCCGGGGACCGCCGGCCGACCACCTCCGCCCGGTCGTCGAAGACGAACTGGTAGGCGATCTGGTTCGCCACGATGCGGAGGATCTCCGGATCGGCGGTCGGGCTGGTGTACGACGCGAGCTGGGCCGGACGGGTCCGCGTGATCATGTCCGCCACCTCCGGCTCCGCGGTCAGCCCGCGCTCGCGCAGCCATACGTCCATGCCGGCCGCCGCCTCGGTCTCGTGACGGTTGCTGCGGAACGGGAAGGGCATGTGCAGCTGGGCGTCGATCAGATCCCGCAGACTGGCGGTCGGCCTCCCGCGCCCCTCGGCGAGCGTGCGTTCCTCATGCGTCGTCGACATCACGGTCACCTGCCGTTCGGGAGTCCTGTTCCCGGGAATCCACCGTCGCCCGGGGAGCGAGGGAACGCGCCTGCCACGGTGTGCGGACCGGTTCCTGCGCCCGCGGCGCGCACCACATCACCAGCGACCTCGGCCCCAGCGTCACCGCGGGGCGCGGCGCGGCGACCGGTCCGGCCGGGTGGCGCAACCGCCAGCGGGCCGCGACGGCCGCCAGGGCGACCATCGCCTCCGTCACGGCGAAGGAGTCACCGATGCACTTCCGGCTGCCCGCGGCGAACGGCAGCATCGCGCCGTGCCGCACGCCGCCGGCGCGGTCCGGCAGCCAGCGCTCCGGCAGGAAGCGGTCCGGTTCGGGGAAGGAAGCGGGGTCGTGGTGGAGCAGATAGGGGCTGTAGAGCACGGTGGCCCCCCGGGGCAGGCGGCACCCCCCGAGTTCGGTCTCCTTCATGGTGACACGGGTGAAGAGCCAGCCGGGCGGGGAGTGGCGCAGCGTCTCCGTGACGACGCGGCGGGTGTGGACGAGGCGGGGAAGGTCGTCGGGGCCGGGCCGGCGGCCGCCGAGGACCGTGTCGACCTCGGCGTGCAGACGCTCCTCGGCCTCGGGGTGCCGGGCGAGCAGGCTGAAGGCGGAGGCCAGGCACAGTGCCGTCGTCTCGACTCCGGTGAGCAGGAGCGTGATGAGGTGGTCGTGGACCTCCCGCTCGGTGATCGCCGCAGCACCGTCGCCGCCGTCCGCGGCCGCCAGCAGGGTGCCGAGCAGGTCGTCGTGGTCGGGCCCCGCACGGCGTTCCGCGACGGCCGAGGTGACGATCGCGTGCAGCCGGGCGACCGCGCTCCGGTAGCGCCGGTTCGCGGGGGTGGGGACACGGAAGGGGGCGTCCACCGGGACCACGGTGCGGGCGAACAAGCCGCGCACGATGGCGGACAGACAGCCCCTCACCTCTGCCGCCGTCGCCTCGTCGAGAGTGTCGGAGAGCAGGACGCGGCCGGTCACCCGGGTGGTCAGGGCCATCATCTGCGCGCTGACGTCGATCCGCTGCCCCGGCCGCCACGTCCGGCACACCGCCTCGGCCTCCTCGCCCATCAGACGGGTGTGCGCGGCGATCCGGGCCGGGGTGAAGCGTGGTTGCAGCAGCCGGCGCTGCCGGCGGTGCGTCTCCTGACGGCTGGTCACCAGTCCGTCGCCCATCAGCAGCCGCAGCCTGTCGTACTGCGGACCGCCCTTGTCGAAGGAGCGCGTGTCCAGGAGCATCCGGTGCACCAGCTCGGGGTGGCACACGACCCAGGCGCGCGTGGGGCCCAGCCGTATGCGAACCAGATCCCCGTGCGCCGGTAAGGAATTGAGAAAAGCCAGCGGCCGACGGAACAAGGCGATACCGTGGCTCAGGAAGGGGAATATGCCGGGCGCAGTACCCACAATCCAGGTTCGGTCCGCTTCGGGCGCGACACGGCTCACCGACAACCACCTGCCTCAGTCGACACACACGGGACGTGCGATCTTTCAGGGCTTGGCGCTCGCTTCAAGTCCTGCCCAGTCCAACGTGTTCTCGGCCTCCTCACCCCCTCTCCGTGGGGGCGCACAGAAGCGCGACGAGGCACCCGTCGAACGGACTTCGATACGCGGGGCAGCGACTGGCTACGGGTGAGACCGCCGCCCCCGGGCCAGGGCCCGGGATCGGGGCCCGGAGCCGGGGCGGCAGGGACGGGTCAGGGATTCCGGGGACCGTCCCGGAGGGCTACGCCCGATCCTGCTCGGCGCGCTCGGCGTCCCGCTTCTTCAGGCGTGCCGACTCCTTGCGGGCCTCGGCCTGGGTGGCGCGCTCCTTCTCCAGCCACTCCGGCCGCTCCTCCTTCAGCGCCTCGATCTGCTCGGTGGTGAGCGCGTCGGTGATCCCACCGCGCGCCAGACCGGAGATGGAGACACCCAGCTTGGCCGCGACCACCGGGCGGGGATGGGGACCGTTGCGCCGCAGTTCCCGCAGCCACTCGGGCGGATCGGCCTGAAGTTGGTCGAGCTCGGTGCGCGATACGACGCCCTCCTGGAAATCGGCGGGCGTGGCGGGGAGGTACACGCCCAGCTTCTTCGCCGCGGTGGCGGGCTTCATCGTCTGGGCGGTCTGGTGCGACTTCATGGTGCCCAGACTATCGACCGCGGAGAAGGCCTCCGACCACGCCGGGTAACCTGGCGGGGTGACAGGCTCGGAAGCATCCCCCCAGTTCCGGCTCGCGTACGTCCCCGGGGTGACGCCCGCCAAGTGGGTGCGGATCTGGAACGAGCGCCTGCCCGACGTCCCGCTCACCCTCCTCCAGGTCCCGGCCGCCGAGGCATCCGATGTGCTGCGGCGCGGCGACGCGGACGCGGGAGTGGTACGGCTGCCGATGGACCGTACGTTCTTCAGCGCGATCCCCCTCTACACCGAGACGACGGTGGTGGTCGTGCCCAAGGACCACCTGATGACCGCCGCGGACGAGGTGAACCTCGAGGACCTCGCCGAGGAGGTCCTCTTCCATCCGCTCGACGACGTGCTCGGCTGGGAGCGGCCTCCCGGCGAGCCGGCGTTCGAACGCCCGGCGACCACCGAGGACGCCGTCGAGCTCGTGGCGGCGGGGGTGGGCCTGCTGGTCGTCCCGCAGTCCCTGGCCCGTCTCCACCACCGCAGGGACCTGACCTACCGGACGGTCGTGGACGCCCCGCAGTCCGGTGTCGCGCTGTGCTGGCCGGAGGAGGCGACCACCGATCTGGTCGACGACTTCATCGGGATCGTCCGCGGGCGGACGGCCAACAGCACCCGGGGACGCCGACCCCAGCAGTCCTCCGCGGAAGCGGGGGGCAAGCGGTCCGAGGGCGCCGGCTCCGGCGCCCGCCGCAAGCCCACGGCGGGCGGGAAGACCGGCGGGAAGACCGGCGGAGCGGCGGGCAGGACCGGCGGCACGGCGGGGAGGAAGACGTCCGGCGGCCGAGGCGGGCGCGGCGGCTCGTCCGGCGGCGGCTCCAAGGGCGACGGCCGCGGCCGGCCCCGCCGCCGTTCGTAGCGGGGCGCGCGTCACCTCTTGGCCGTACGGCCGATCGACTCCACCAGCGGCAGCAGACGGTAGGGGACCCGCTCGCGCAGGGCGACCTCGGTGCGGGTGCGGACCACGCCCGGGAGGCTGATGAGCTTCTGGATCACGTCTTCCAGGTGGGCGTTGTCGCGGGCCACGACCCGGGTGAGCAGGTCGCCGCCGCCCGTGATCGAGAACGCCTCGACGATCTCCGGCACCCCGGCCAGCGTGTCGCCGACCTCGTCCAGGTGACCCTGGGTGACCTCGATGTGGACGAACGCGAGGACGGGGTGGCCGAGCGCGGAGGGGGAGAGCGTCGGGCCCGTGCCGGTGATCACTCCGTCCCGTTCCAGCCGGTCGAGGCGGGCCTGGAGCGTGCCGCGCGCGACACCGAGGATCCGGGCGTACTCGCGCACGCTGGTGCGCGGCTGCTCCAGCAGCAGGCGCAGGATGCGGGTGTCGAGCTCGTCCACGGCCACGATGGTGCCGGCCTCCCTGGTGCGGTGTGATCACTTCCGACTGTACCAATGGCTCAGACGGGTGCGGCCGGGGTGAGCCAGAGGGAGGCGTCCATTGGCCCGGTGCCGGGCCCCTGCATCGCTCCCGAGGTGGGCCAATGGCTCAGTGGTGCACCGGACACTTGAGCCAGAGGCCGCCCGGATGCTCTCATGGTCGCGTCGATGGCGCTGCGGATCCCGCGGCGCCTTTTTCATGCCGGTGCGCCACGGGGCCCCGGCGGTGCCCGTGCCCGCGGTGTTCCCGCCGTCACGGGCCTGGTCACAGGTCTTCCGAAGGGGGCGGTAATCCGTGCTGAAGAGGGTGTTCGCGGCTCCGGACCCGGGCCGGATCCGACTGCGCTTCGCCGCCCGGGCCGTACTTGGCCTCGGCCTCGCGGTCGTGGTCTGCGGCCTGGCCGGACACTCCCTGGTGGGCGCCGTCACCGGCGGCCTCGCCGCCCTGCTCGCCCTCTTCACCGTCGCCGACGCCACGGTCCGCGGCCAGGCGGTCACCACCGCGCTGCTGCCGGTCGTCGGCCTGCCCGTGCTCGCCGCCGCGGCCGAACTGCACGCCCACCCCGTGGCGCGTGACCTGACCTTCCTCGCCGTGGTCGGCGCGGGCGTCTACGCACGCCGCTGGGGACCGCGCGGGCACAGCCTCGGCGTGTTCGCGTTCATGACCTTCTTCGTGGCGCAGTTCCTCCACGCCACGACCGGCCGACTGCCCGAGTTGTTCTCCGCCGTACTGCTGTCCGTGCTCAGCGCGGCGGCGGTGCGCTTCGGGCTGTGGTGCTACGAGCGCCGGCTGCCCCCGGTCGCCGTGCCCGCCCCGGCCGGCGGCACCGGACTCGCCCGCGTGACCACCCGGCAGGCCGTCCAGGCGACAGCCGGCGCGGGTTTCGCGCTGGTCGTGGGCCAGCTGATGTCCGGGCAGCGCTGGTACTGGGCCGTCGGCGCCACCTGGTGGGTCTTCGTGAACACCGCCTCGCGCGGCGAGACCCTGGTACGCGGCTTCCGGCGCGTCCTCGGCACGGTCATCGGCATCGGACTCGGCTTCCTCGTCGCCGTCCCCCTGCACGGAGCCCCGCTCCCGACCGCAGTCCTCGCCGCCGTCAGCGTCTTCGGCATCTTCTACACCGCCGCAGTCTCCTACACCTGGATGATGCTCTGGGTGACGCTGCTCGCCGAGTCGCTCTACGGGCTTCTGGGCGTGATGAGCCCCGGACTGCTGGCCCTGCGGCTCGTGGAGACCGGCATCGGCGCGCTGGGAGCCGGGCTGGCCGTGCTCTTCGTCCTGCCGGTCACCACCCACGCCGTCACCGACTCCTGGATCCAGCGTGCCCTGCACTGCGTCCACGCGTGCACCGGCGAGGCCGCGGCACGCCTCGCGGGTGCCGCGGACGCCGACCCCGCGCCGCGCGTGGCCGAACTGGAGCAACTGCTCGGCCGGGTGCGGCTGTCCGTGGCACCGCTCGTGCACCCGCTGAACCCCATGCTGGGCCGCAAGCGGCGCGCCCGCCGGGTGCTCGCCCTGCTCGACGACTGCGCCCGTGAGATCCGCGGCCTCGTCTCCGTCGCCGCCGACCCGGTGGCCTCCCACGACGCACGGCTGGCCGCCGCGTGCTGGCGCGTGGAGGCCGCGGTGGAGGCGCTGACCACCGGCGGCGCCGATCGCGTCGACGTGGGCACCGCCCGGCCGCCGATCGCGGAACCCGCTCTCGCCCACCTGCACGGGCTGGAGCGGGCCCTCGCCGACCTGGCCGAGCCCCTGCGGACCCCGCCGGGCTCGCCCCTGGTCGGCGCCTGACGACCGTCCCTCGCGCCGTGGGGCTCGTCACGCGGGCGCGAACGGGCCGCAGGGCCGCGCGCCCGTCGGACGGCCGGGCCGCGTGGGTGTCCCATGACCGGAGGGGGCGCGGGGTCTCGGACGCCGGGGCGGTCCGGGGTCTCGGCCGCCGCGGTGTTGCGGAATCTCGAGCGCCGGAGCGCCGGAGCGCCGGCGGGGCTCCAAGGGCCGGGTCGGCGCTGATCCAGAGGAGCCGGGACAGTACGGAGTCTCCCGACAGCCGGGGCGGTACGGGCCCTCGTGTGGCCGGGGCCGCACGGACGCTCGGCGGCGCGGGGCCCCGAACGCCTACCGCCGTGGCCGTCCTCGAACGCCGGGACAGCGGAGGTCCCGGGCGCCCGGGGTATCCCGGGGTCCCGGACGGACCGGGGCCGCGCGACGCCTCGAACGCCGGAGCACCAGGTCGAGGGGCCGGCGTGACGGAGGGCCTGCGACACCCCGCGTGGCGCAGGGCCTCCGACGTCTACGTCGCCTACGTGGCGCAGGGCCTCCGACGTCTACGTCCGCCTGCGCGGCGCGGGGCCTCCCGCGCCGAAGGCGTGCGTGCCCGCCGAAGTGCCGCGACGGCGCGTCTCTCCGCTTGGTCTAGACCGATCTTGATCGGCTGCTACCGTCGCCCCGAACGGCACGGGCGAGCGAGAGGGGACAGCTGTGGCGGACGGCGCGACGCGGCGACGGCGGGCTTTCATCGGATCGTTCACGGCGGAGGGCGGCCCCGGTGTCGTCACCGCGGCCGTGGCCGGGGACGGCGGCGCGCTGACCGTGCTGAACCGCACGGACGGAGTGCGCGACCCGTCCTACCTGGCCGTGTCGCCGGACGGCGGCACGCTCTACGCGGTCAGCGAGACGGCCGAGGGAGCCGCGGTCGCCTACCGCGTGAAGGGGGACACCGTCGAGCTCGCCGGGTCTCCGGTACGGGTCGGCGGCAGTGGCCCCACCCACCTGAGCCTGGTGGACGGGCATCTGCTGACCGCCAACTACGGCTCCGGCAGCGTCAGCGCCGTTCCCGTCCGGGCCGACGGGCGTCTCGCGCACAGCCCGTCCGACGTGCTCCAGCACACGGGCTCCGGACCGCACGAGCGCAGGCAGCGGGGCCCGCACGTCCACCAGGTGCAGCAGGATCCGAGCGGCGGCTGGGTCGTCAGCGTCGACCTCGGGACGGACTCGGTCCGGGTGTGCACGCTCACGCACGGCAAGCTCCTGCCGCACCGGGAGATCGCGCTGCGCCCCGGCTCCGGCCCGCGCCACCTGGCCTTCCACCCGGACGGCGTCCATGCCTACGTCGTGAACGAACTCACCCCCACGGTCACCGTCTGCCGCTGGGACGCCGCCGCCGGCTCGCTCAGGCCGCTGGCCGAGACGCCGGTGCTGCCGGACGCCCCCGCCGGTGACGCGTACCCCTCCGGCATCGTCGTGGCGCCGGACGGGCGGTTCGTGTGGATCGCGACGCGCGGTGAGGACGTGCTGTCCCTGTTCGCCGTGGAGGAGGGCGGGGACCGGCTCCGGCTGGTGGCGGCGGTCTCGTGCGGGGGTCACTGGCCGCGCGCCCTCGCCCTCCACGACGGCTTCCTCTACGTCGCGAACGAGCGGTCCGGGGACGTGACCTGGTTCGCCCTCGATCCGGAGACCGGGCTGCCGGTGCGCGCCGGTGCGGTGCGAATCCCGGCGGCTTCCTGCGTGGTCTTCGGCTGACCGCGGGCGAGCGGCGAAGCGAAGGGCCCCGCTCCTCGGTGAGGGGCGGGGCCCTTGGGCGTACGGGTGGTGCGGTGGAACGCCCTGCTCAGCGAACCGGCGCGCCCTGTGGCTGCTGCGGGGCGATACCCAGGGCCGTCGTGTACTTGGCCAGGGCGAGCTTGCCGATCGCCGGGTAGGGGCCGAGGGGCTCGGCGGCCGCGCAGCCCGCCTCCTCGGCCGCCGCCGCGACCAGCCCGGCGTCGATCTCCGGGCCGATCAGGTACGGCGCCAGCGCCAGCTGCTGCGAACCGGAGGAGCGCAGCTGCTCGGCGACGGCCGTGATGGAGCCCTCCTGGTCGAGGGCGGCCGCCATCACCGGCACGGCGAGGCGGGCGGCGAGCAGCATGCCGGTGATACCGGCGGCCTGCACGGCCTCCTCGCCCCCGACGGAGGCCAGGACGATGCCGTCCGCGGCGGTCGCCACGGTGAACAGGCGGGCGCGGTCGGCGCGGGCCAGACCGGCCTCGGACAGGCGCACGTGCAGCGCCTCGGCGAGCAGCGGGTGCGGACCGAGCACGTCGGTCAGCTCCGCAGCGACCCGGCTGTCCATGACGGCCTGGCGGATCTGACGCAGCAGCGCGCCGTCCGGGCCGGCCAGCAGCGGGACCACGACGGCGACGGGGCCGTCGGGCTCCTTGACCTCCAGGCCGGCGGCGACCGCCTGCTCGTAGCGGGCGGTGCGCTCCTCCGCGGCCTGCGCGAGCACGAACTGCAGCGAGGGGTGCTCGGCGTCGTCCCCCTCGACGTAACCGATCCGGGCGTCGAGGCCGGGAAGCTCGGAGCGCGCGATGCTCACGACCTCCTCGACGAGGCCGCGCGGGGCGGCGCCGGGCGTGCCCGGCACCGCGAGGACGAGCGCGGGCGCGCCCTCGGGCGCCGCCAGCGGTTCGGGACGACGGTGCCGTCCGGGCTGGCGGGGGCGCGGCATTCGTACTGGCAGGCCGGACGCGGGCCCAGTGGGGGAGCTCATGGCGCCGCATGTTACTGGCTTTCGGGGCTCCCCTGTTCGGGGAGGGTGCAGGTGAACGGTATCCGTCCGGTTTTGTCTGATTGAGTTACGTACGGATCCGAACGCCGACGCACAGAATCGGGCCGGATGTGACAACTTGCCTGGAACATGGCCGCACTTGTCCGACATGCGCGGACGTGGGGCTCGATTCCCTCACGGGTGGGCGACGTGGAGCATCCTCTCGTCCCCCGGCAGGGTGAGAACGCCCTCGGCCAGGGCGGTCGCGATGCGCACGGAGCCGTGGAGCGGGTCCCCCTCGGCGGGCACACGCCGGGCGTGCGGCAGCCGCCTGGCCAGTTCCCGGTCCAGGGGTGCGAGAAGGGGGTCGCCCATCTTGAACAGGCCACCGGTGAGGGCGATCCGGGGCTCGCCCGTGGGCGGGCAGACGGCGGCGGCCGACTCCGCCATGTGCCGGGCCGCGGCGCGCAGGATCCCGGCCGCGACGGGGTCGGCCGGGGCGCAGGAGGCGACCCGGGGCGCGAACGACGCCAGGACGGCGGCCCGGTCCGCCCGCGGGTAGATCGTTCCGGGCAGCTCCGGCATCGGCCCGAACACCTCTTCCGCGCAGGCGAGCAGGGGGGCCGAGCCGCCGTCCCGTCCGTCGTGGGCGCGCAGCGCGGCCTCCAGCCCCGCACGGCCGATCCACGCCCCGCCGCCGCAGTCGCCGAGCAGGTGGCCCCAGCCGTCGGCGCGGCGCCAGCGGGTCAGGTCGGTGCCGACCGCGATGAGTCCGGTCCCGGCGGCGATCACGGCGCCGGGCCGTGCGCCGAGGGCGCCGGTGTAGGCGGTGACCCCGTCGGCCACCAGCGCGACCGTCCGCACGCCGAGCTCCCGGGCCAGCGCGCCGGGCAGTTCGGCGCGCAGGGCGTCTCCCAGGCTGGCGAGCCCGGCGGCGCCGACGACGGCCGTCCCCAGTCGCCCCACGCCGGCCTCGGCCGCCAGCGCCCATGCCATGGGGGCCAGTTGGTCCATCAGATGGGCGGGGTCGATCCCTCGGGCGCCGGTCCGTACCGGTTCCCCGGACCCCCGCTGCGGGCGCGCCGACGGGTCGTCCCCGGGCACTCCGACGACGGCCCGGAGCCCGGACCCGCCCGAGTCCACGGCGAGAAACCCGCACACGTCGGACCTGCGCGCAGCGCCGCCCGCCGACAGCGGCGGTGCCGAGCCGCTTGCCGACGGCGCGGGCGCCGGCCCGCCACCCGGCCGCCGCTCCGCACCGGCGCGCGCGACCCGTTCGGCACCGGCCTGCCGGTCGTCCCCCGCCGCGCCCGCCCCGCCGGGCTCGGTCGGGGGCGGTCCCGGTGGGCCGTCGGGCGTCACGGCAGTCGCCAGTCCACCGGTTGGCCGCCCTGCCGGATCAGCAGGTCGTTGGCACGGCTGAAGGGGCGGGAGCCGAAGAAGCCGCGGTCGGCCGACATGGGGGAGGGGTGGGCGGACTCCACCGAGGGCAGGTCGCCCAGCAGCGGACGGAGGTTGCGCGCGTCGCGGCCCCACAGGATCGACACCAGCGGCTTGCCGCGCGCCGCCAGGGCGCGGATCGCCTGCTCGGTGACCTCCTCCCAGCCCTTGCCGCGGTGGGCGGCCGGCCGGCGCGGGGCCGTGGTGAGCGCCCTGTTGAGCAGCAGGACGCCCTGGCGGGTCCAGGGCGTCAGATCCCCGT
The DNA here is from genome assembly GCF_043081525.1 of Streptomyces sp. NPDC014864. NCBI lineage: Bacteria > Bacillati > Actinomycetota > Actinomycetes > Kitasatosporales > Streptomycetaceae > Streptomyces > Streptomyces sp. NPDC014864. The sequence goes on along the minus strand of NZ_JBIBWT010000007.1, from coordinate 157,827 downwards.
TGGACGGCTGCGGCAGCCCCAGGTCGCTCTGGAGCTCCCGGTGGATGTTGATCAGGCTGCCGGGCAGGGGGCGCACATCGGGCGCGACCGAGAACGACAGCCCCACCGCGTGCCCCGGGGTCGGGTACGGGTCCTGCCCGACGATCAGGACGCGGACGTCGTCGAAGGGTTGCTGGAAGGCCCGCAGGACGTTCTGCCCGGCCGGAAGGTAGGTGCGTCCCGCGGCGACCTCCGCGCGCAGGAAGTCGCCCATCCCGGCGATCCGTCCTGCCACGGGTTCCAGCGCCTTCGCCCAGCCCGGTTCGACGATCTCATGCAACGGTCGTGGTGCCACGGGCGTCACCCTACTGCCGGGCACCGGCCGACGATCAACCGGTGGCCCCTCGGCGACCGAAGATGACCGAACCGCCCCCGAAAGTGAACGACCTCTTCTCTCCCGGTAGTTCACGCCCCCGGAGTCCGGCGGCGGCCCGCTCGGCGTGCCCCGGACCCGGGCGGCCGCGTCCGTGCGCACGGCACCGGCCTCCGCGTACGTGCTCAACCGATCACCGCCGCGCGCACGCACAGCACGTCCGGCAGATGGGACGCCAACTGCCGCCAGCTGTCGCCGTCGTCCGCCGAGGCGTACACCTCGCCGTTGCGGTTGCCGAAGTACACGCCGGCCGGGTCCCCGTCGTCGGTGCACAGCGCGTCGCGCAGCACGGTGCCGTAGTGGTCCTCCCGGGGCAGACCGGCCGTCAGCGGCTCCCAGCTCTTGCCGGCGTCCGCCGTGCGGAACACCCGGCACCGGTGGTCGGCGGGCACCCGGTCCGCGTCGGCGTTGATGGGGAACACGTACGCCGTGTCCCCGCGGTGGGGGTGGGCGGCCGCGGCGAAGCCGAAGGTCGAGGGCAGGCCCGCGCCGATGTCCGTCCAGTGCGCGCCCGCGTCGTCGCTGCGGTACACCCCCCAGTGGTTCTGCAGGTACAGCCGGTCGGGGTCGGTCGCGTCCTGCGCCACCTTGTGGACGCACTGCCCGAATTCCGGGTTGGGATCGGGCAGGAACACCGCGGAGACACCGGAGTTGGCGGGCGCCCAGCTCGCGCCGCCGTCGACGGTGCGGAACACCCCGGCGGTGGAGACCGCCACCGTGACCGCCTTCGGGTCGCGCCGGTCGGTCACCACGGTGTGCAGACCCTCACCGCCCCCGCCCGGCACCCACTTCGACCGCGTGGGGTGCTCCCACAGGGGCCGTACCAGTTCGAAGCTCTCGCCGCGGTCCTCGGAGCGGTACAGCGCGGCCGGTTCCGTGCCCGCGTACACCACGTCCGGCTCGGCGGCGGCCGGGTGCAGCTGCCACACGCGCTCGAGCGAAGCGCCGGTGTCCTTGGGGAACTTGACCGCCGGCCGGGCGGGCTCGGTCCAGGTGCGGCCCAGGTCGTCGGAGTGGAACACGGAGGGTCCCCAGTGCGAGCTGTCGCCTCCGGCCAGCAGCCGCGTGGTGCCGCCCCGGGTGTCGACGGCGACCGAATAGACGGCCTGCGCGTTGAAGTACGGGCTGTCGTCGAACTCCCAGGAGCCGCCCCGCCGCCGTCCGATGAACAGGCCCTTGCGGGTGCCTACGGCGAGCAGTACCTCGGTCATGCCGATCACCTCCGCGACATCGTCGTCCGAGACCTCCTCGTCCCGGACACCGGCCAGTCTGCACCCCACCACTGACAGTCACCCCCGCAGCCGCGTCGCCGCAGGTCAGAGCGGCAAGACCGAGACGCCTTACCATCCCGGCCCGGCCTGCTTCCACGGATTCCGGCAGAACCGTGCGTGAGGGCCGGGACTCGTGGGAACGTCGATTCGGGGGGATCACCGTGAGCATCGAGGACCCCTCCTTCGTATGGGAGGGCGGTCCGGCATGTCCGTGCGCTCGTGAGGAGGATGCCTTCGATGGCGTTCCGTGGTCCGAAGGTGTGGCTGTGGCGGTGGCGCCGCAATCCGCTCAGACGCCGCGCCGACGCGGTGGAGGCCTGGGTGGTGCTCGGCGCCTGGCTGTGCACCGTCCTCGCCGGGGTGCTCGCCGGATGGACGGCGGCCCGGGCCGTGGAGCACGGGCTGGCCCGGGAGCGTGTCGAGTGGCGGCCCACGCTCGCCCTGGTGGCGCGGCAGGCGCCCGGCATCTCCGTCGGGACCCAGTCGCGCGACGAGGGGGCCGGGGAGGTCGGGGAGGAGGACGGCGACCGGGCGAGCGACGGCCTGAGGGTGTGGACGAAGGTGCGGTGGAACGGCGCGGACGGCTCCGCGCACACCGGCCAGGTCAGGGTCCGGCCCGGCAGCGCGGCCGGCACGCCCGTCACCGTGTGGACCGACCCGCAGGGCCGGCTGGTGACCCGTCCCGCCACGGCCGCCCAGGCCCGGACGCGAGCCGTGGTGATCGGCGGCCTGGTGGGGACGACCGCGGCCGCCTTCCCCCTGATCGGCGGCCGGGTCCTGTGCCGCCGCCTGGAGCGCCGGCGGATGGATCAGTGGGACGCCGAGTGGGCACGTTTCGGCCCGCTGTGGGGCCGTAAGACCTGGTGAAGCCGGCCCGCCGCCCGCCCGGCTCCGGACGGGCGGCGGCCCGGGCCGCACCGGAGCCCGGGCTGGGCGAACGGCGCTCCGAGCTGGAGTTGTGCCGGAGCCCGGGGGCCGGGCGAACGGCGCTCCGAGCCCGAGCCGTGCCGGAGCCCGGAGCTGGGCGGGCGGCGAGGCGCGCCAAAGCCCGGGGGTCGGACGGGCAGCGGCCCAAGCCAACGCAGAGCGGGAGCCCGGGGGCCGGATGGGCGGCGCTCCGAGCCGGAAGCCGCGTCGGAGCCCGGGACCGGACGGGCGGCACTTCGAGCCGGAGCCGCGCCGGAGCCGCGGGCTGGACCGTCATGCCCCAACCCGAAGCAGAGCCGGAGCCGAGGGCCGGACGGGCAGTGACCCGAGCCGGAGCCCGAGCCGCGCCGAAACCGGGGGCCGGACGGCGTTCAGTCCCGGTCCGGCAACGCCCGTCCCAGGATCGTGCCGAGGTCCGCGGTGCCGGGCAGCGTGCCGAAGGCGTGTCCCCAGTCGCCGCCGAGCCGGGTCGCGCAGAAGGCGTCGGCCACCGCGGGCGGGGCGTACCGGACCAGCAGGGAGGCCTGGAGGGTCAGCGCCATCAGCTCCACCAGGCGGCGCGCGCCCACCGGGGACGCCTCGGTCAGCTGGTCCTTCAAGCGGGTCACGGCCGCGTCCAGCCGGGCGTCGGCGCCCTCGGCGGAGCCGAGTTCGGCGAACAGCGCCTCCGCCGCGCCGGGCTCCCGGCCCAGCGCCCGCAGCACGTCGAGCGCGTTGACGTTCCCCGACCCCTCCCAGATCGACAGCAGCGGCGCCTCGCGGTAGTGCCGGGGCATTCCGGACTCCTCGACGTAGCCGTTGCCGCCCAGGCACTCCAGGGCCTCCGCCGTGAAGGCCGGCCCGCGCTTGGTGACCCAGTACTTCCCGACGGCGGTCGCGATCCGCCGGAACGCCGCCTCGCCGGCGTCTCCCCGCACCACGCGGTCGGCCGCACCGGCCAGCCGCAGCGCGAGCGTCGTGGCGGCCTCCGACTCCAGCGCCAGGTCGGCGAGGACGTTCCGCATGAGCGGCTGGTCGGCCAGCAGCGCGCCGAAGGCGCGGCGGTGGCGTACGTGGTGGCCGGCCTCCACGAGCGTCTTGCGCATCAGGGCCGCCGACATCATCACGCAGTCCAGCCGCGTGCAGTTGACCATCTCGATGATCGTCCGGACGCCCCTCCCCTCGGGCCCGACCAGCCAGGCCACGGTCCCGTCGAACTCCGGCTCGGACGAGGCGTTGGACCGGTTGCCGAGCTTGTCCTTGAGCCGCTGGATGCGGAAGGTGTTGCGACTGCCGTCCGGCAGGACGCGCGGCACCAGGAAACAGGACAGGCCCCCCGGGGCCTGCGCCAGCACCAGGAAGACGTCGCACATCGGCGCCGAGGTGAACCACTTGTGCCCGCGCAGCGTGTACACGCCGGGCTCGGCGGTGGGCGTGGCCGTCGTCGTGTTCGTCCGGACGTCCGAACCGCCCTGCTTCTCGGTCATCCCCATGCCGGCCAGCAGACCCGGCTTCTCGGCCGGGACCCGCAGCCCCGGCTCGTACACGCGGCTGGTCAGCAGCGGCTCGTAGACGGCGGCGAGTTCGGGCTGCGCGCGCAGGGCGGGGACGGCGGCGTACGTCATCGACGTCGGGCAGCCGTGTCCCGCCTCGGTGTGGCCCCACACCAGACCGCGCGCGGTGCGGGCGACGTGGGCGCCGGGACGGTCGTCCGCCCACGGCGCGCCGGCCAGCCCCTCCGCGACCGCGGTCCGCATCAGGTGGTGCCAGCTGGGGTGGAAGTCCACCTCGTCGATCCGGTTGCCGTACCGGTCGTGGGTACGGAGCACCGGCTCGTGCCGGTTGGCCAGCTCGCTCCACTCCTGCACCTCGGCGCTGCCGGCCCGCAGCCCGAGCCGCCGGAGTCCCTCCTCGGCCCAGCCCGCGCCCTCACGCCGCAGTCCCTCCAGCAGGGCCGTGTCCTCGGAGGCGTCGTACGGGGCCAGGGGAGGGGCCTGGTTGGTGACGTCGTGGGTGCCCGCATGCGGCCACTCGCCGGGGTGTGCACCCTGGTCCCCGCCGGGATGGTCGCCCTGGAGTCCGCCCGGGTGTCCTCGCTGAGCCCCGTCGGAGGGGTCGCGCCGTCGTCCGCCGGGCTGCTCGCCCTGGTGCCCGTCCTGCGGGCCGCCCTGCCGGTCGTGTCGTGTGTGCGGGAGTGTCGAGGCCATGCGGTCAGTGTTGCACTTTCGCTGCGACCGTAGCAATGATGCAACATCAACGGATCCGTACAGTTGGCGACCATGAACGTGTCTGAGGAGCCCGCCGGGGTCGGCCTGCGCCCGCTGTCCGCGCGGTCGGTCGTCCTCAGCCTGCTGCTGGGCACCCACCCGCCCGAGCTGCCCGTCAAGGTCCTCGTCCAGGCGGTCGAACCCTTCGGCGTCGCGGGCTCGACCCTGAGGGCGGCGCTGAGCCGGATGGTGGCGGCCGGGGACCTGCGGCGTACGGACACCGTCTACCGCCTCAGCGACCGGCTGCTGGAGCGCCAGCGCCGCCAGGACGCGGCCGTGCACCCCGAGACCCGGCGCTGGGACGGGGAGTGGGAGATGGTCGTCGTGACGGCGACCGGCCGGGGACCCGCCGAACGGGCCGAGTTGCGCGCGCGGCTTGCCGAGCTCCGCCTCGCCGAACTGCGCGAGGGCGTCTGGCTGCGGCCCGCCAATCTGCGAAGGCCCTGGCCCGAGGACCTCGACCGGGTGTCCGAGCGCTGTCGCGCCCGCCCCGAGCGGCCCGCCCGCGAGCTGTCCGCGCGTCTCTGGCCGCTCGACGCCTGGGCGGCCACGGCACGGGCGCTGCTCGCCCACGTGGCCCGGACGGACCGGCCGGCCGACCGCTTCACCGCTCTCGCTGCCGTCGTACGGCACCTGCTGGCCGACCCGGTCCTGCCGCCCGAACTGCTCCCGGCGGACTGGCCCGGACCGGCCCTGCGCACCGCGTACACCGACTACCAGCGGGAGTTGACCGAGGAGATGCTCGGCCGCGCAGGGCGGTAGGGGCCTGCCCGACGCGCATCGTCGGCCGCGCGCCGTGCCGTCGGGAGCGCCGCGTGCGTCCGTCGATTCCTCCGCGCCCGGTACGTGGTGTGCCGGGACGGCCCGTGCCCAGTGGCGAGGGTGCGGTCCGTGGCGTTCCCTGGGAGAAAGCGGGACGACCAGCGCGTTGCCGGGTGCCGGGCGGCCACGGAAAGCGCTCTCACACCACGGTCGAGGAGAGTCATGGCTGAGCAGAAGTCGTCGTCGGTCCTTACGGCGCCCCTGCGCGGCGCAACCTCGGTGCTGCGGAGGGTGCCGGGCGCCGGGACGGTCGGCAGGACGGCGCAGGGAACGCTGGACAAGATCGGCGCCGTGTCCCCACGCGGGCGCCGGCTGGTGGTCTACACGGGTGCCGGGGTGCTCGGTGTCATGGGGGTGGTGGAGTGGCCGGTCGCCGTGACCGGCGCGGCCGTTGCGTGGTTCACCCGGCCCCGGCCCACGGAGACCACGGGTGCCCCGGCCGCGACCGGGAAGCCCGCGCAGGGTGTCGCGCGTTCGGCCCGGAAGCCGGCGGAAGCCGCCGCCCACCGGCCTCACGAGCCCGCGCGCCAGGTCGCTCCCACGGCCCAGGAGCCCGCGCGCCAGGGTGTTCCCTCGGCCCAGGAGCCCGCCCCCTCGGCCCCGGAGCCCGCGCGCGATGTCGCCTCCGCGGCTCTGCGATCCACCCAGGAGCCCGGCGCGAAGCCCGGCGGCCGGGCACCCGCGCCGGCGCGCTCCCAGGCGCCCAACGCGCCCCGGCCCACCGCCACCCGGTCGGCACAGAAGCCGTCGCCAGAGGCGGCTCCCCCGGCAGAGACGTCCGCCGATGAGCAGGGCGAGGCGCCCGCGCCCGGCGCGTCCACCGGCCCCCTCGGCCCGACGGCGCGGCCCGGCCGCACCACCCGCTGAGGGCGCGCCATGGGGTTCCGACTGCTGACGGCGCCGTCGGCCGCCGCCCGGCTGCTGCCCGCGGCCCCCGGCATGCTCGCGCGGGCCGCGGCGCCGGCGGTCGGGGTGGCCGCCGGGGCGCTGGCGGGCACGGCACGCGCCGGCGTACGGAGCGCGGACTCGGCGGCGCGGGTCGCGCGGGTCGCCCGGCACGCGCTGCCCGGCGGAGGAGGGCACTGGCGGTCGGGCGCGCGGGCGCACCTGGCGCTGCGGCCCGCGGAACCGGAACAGGTGCGGCGCGCGGGCGGCCGGGAGCATCTGGCACGCCGGGTCGCCGAGACCCTGGCGGAGCATCCGGACGTGGCGTTCGCGTACTGGGACGAGGGACTCGCGCGTCTGGTGGTGACCGTGACCGAGGAGGAGCTCGGCGACCGGGTCGTGGACCAGGCGGCCGAACTCGCCGAGCAGCACGGGCTGATCCTCGCGGGCGGCTTCCCGGACGAGGTCACGCATCCCTCCGACCCGGCCGGGGTGCGCACCGCCTCCGCCACCCTCGCGGCCGACGTCACGGGCATCCTCGCGGGGGTCGCCGCGTACGCCCTGCGGCTGCCGCCGTCGCCCCGGATGGTGACCGCCGCGGTCACCCTGCTGCGGGAGAACCCGCGCTTCCGGGCCTGGCTGCACGCCCGGTTCGGCGGCGACCGTATGGATCTGCTGCTGGCCTGCGTGAACGCGGCCGCCCACGGCGCGGGCCAGACCCCCACCTCGCTGGTGCTCGACGGAGCGCTGCGGACCTGCCAGCTCGGTGAGACGGTGGCCCGCCTGGCCGCCTTCGACGCGGTCCACGACGAGCTGTGCGCACCCGACCGGGTCAGTGTCGCCGGGAACGGCTTCCCGCGCCCGCCCCTGCGGGTGTCCCCGGCCCAGGACTACGCCGCCCACTCCTCCGCCGGCAGCGTCCTGGGCGCCGTGGCGACGCTCCTGGTCAAGCACGAGGGCGCCGAGGCGGCCGAGGCGGTGCTCGCCGGCTCGCCCAAGGCCGCGCGCTACGGGCCGGCCGTGTTCCACGCGCTGCTGAGCGCGGCTCTGTCCCGGACGGGCGTCCTCGTGCGCGCCCCCGAGCGGCTGCGGCAGCTGGAGATGGCCGACACGGTCGTCCTGCACCCGAGTGCGCTGCGCACCAAGGACGGCGAGGCCGATCCGTGGGTCGAGCCCGTCATGGACGCGGCGCGCCGGGCCGGGCTGCGGGTCGTGGTCGTGGACGACCCCGTCCTGGAGGACTTCACCGCGCTCGCCGACCAGGTCGTCGACGTGCGGCGCCCGTTGGACGACGTCGTGTACGAGCTGCGCGGTGAGGAGGGCACTGTCGTCGTGGTCGCCCGCGTGGGCTCCGCCGACGAGCACGACCTGCTGGCCGGGCTGCGCGCCGGCGACGTCGCCGTCGCCCTCACGGACCGGGACAGCGCCGTCGTGTGGGGCGCGGACCTCCTGGCCCTGCACGGACTGCCCGACGTGTGGCGGCTGCTGACGGCCATTCCCCCCGCCCGCGAGATCGGGCACCGGTCGCAGACCCTGGCCCGTTCCGGTGCCGCGCTCTCCGGTCTGCTGGTGGCCATCGGCGAGTCCAAGCGCGGGCGGGGGAAGCGCACCGTGCTGCCCGGACTGCGCCACGCGCCGGTCGACATCGGCGCGGCGGCGGCCTTGCTGTCCGGAGCGCGCGCCGCCCTCGGCGTGGCGACCGCGCGTGCGCCGCACCCGCGACCGCGCGTGCACTGGCACGAGCTGGACCCGGACGAGGCCCGGCTGCGGCTGGAGCGGGAACCCGGCGCCGTGCCCACCCCGTTCCAGCGGGCAGCGGCCCGGATGCGCAGGGCCGTCCACAGCGTGACCCGGCACCCCGTCGTCGCCCCGGCGCGGTGGACCGTGGAACTGGGCGGGGCCGTCCGCGGAGAACTGCACGACCCGCTGACCCCCGTGCTCGCGGTGGGCTCGGCCGCGTCCGCGATCCTCGGCTCCGTGGTGGACGCCCTGCTCGTCGTCGGCGCCCTCGATCTGAACGCCCTGGTCGGCGGCATCCAGCGGCTGCGCGCCGAGCGGGCGCTGTCCGGGCTGGTCGCGGAGCAGAAGCGGAAGGCGCGCGTCGCGCCCCCGGAGACGGAGGCACCGGCCGGCGGCACCCTGACGGTCGACGCGGGCAAGCTCCGCCCGGGCGACGTGATCGAGCTGAAGGGCGACGACGTGGTGCCCGCGGACGCCAGGCTGCTGTGGGAGGAGGGTCTGGAGGTCGACGAGTCCGCGCTGACGGGGGAGTCCCTTCCGGTGCAGAAGCAGACGGACCCGACCCCGCACGCCCCGGTCGCCGACCGGAGCTGCATGGTCTTCGAAGGCACGACCGTGGTGGCCGGTCAGGCCCGGGCCGTCGTGGTGGACACCGGCGAGCGCACCGAGGCCGCCCGCGCCGTCCACCTCGCCGCCCGCAGGCCCCCCGCGGGCGGTGTGCAGGCCAGGCTCCAGGAACTCACCGGCAAGGCACTGCCGCTGACCCTGGCGGGCGGCGCCGCCGTGACCGGTCTGGCGCTGCTGCGCGGTACGGCCATCCGCGAGGCGGTGAGCGGCGGTGTGGCCGTCGCCGTGGCCGCCGTACCGGAGGGCCTGCCGCTGGTGGCCACCGTGGCGCAGCTGGCGGCCGCGCGGCGGCTGAGCCGGGGCGGGGTCCTCGTCCGCACCCCGCGCACGCTGGAGGCGCTGGGCCGGATGGACACCCTCTGCTTCGACAAGACCGGCACGCTCACCGAGAACCGGCTGCGTGTGGTGCGGGTGGCCGACGCCGGCGGCACGGTCCGCCGGGCGCGTGACGCGGCCTCGGCGGACACCCTGCGGACGGCGGCGCGGGCCTGTCCGCGGCTGAACGGCGGCTCGCGGCCGGACGGCGGCTCCGGCCGACCGGTGCACGCCACCGACGAGGCCGTCCTGGACGCGGCCGGGCGGGACCCGGACTGGACGCAGCTCGAGGGCCTCGACTTCGAGGCCGGCCGGGGGTACGCCGCCGCCGTGGGCCGGGTCGCGGACGGCCCGCGCGTGCTGGTGGTCAAGGGCGCCCCGGAGACCGTGCTGCCCGCCTGTGCCGGCCTTCCCGCCCATGCCTCCGAAGCCGCCCACGAACTGGCCGGTGCCGGGCTGCGGGTCCTGGCGGTGGCCGAACGCCGGCTCCGGGAGGACGAGGCCGGGACGGACGCCCTCGAAGAGCCGCGGGAGCTGGTGTTCACCGGGCTGCTGGCGCTGTCGGACGTCCCGCGCGAGACCTCCACGGTCCTGGTGGGCGGACTGTACGAGGAGGGCGTACGTCCGGTCATGCTCACCGGCGACCACCCGCAGACGGCCCGGGCCATCGCCACCGAGCTGGGCTGGCCGGAGGACACGGTCGTGGTCACCGGGGACGAACTGGCCGCCGCCGACCGCTCGGCCAGGGCGCGGATGCTGCGCGACGCCGGGGTGGTCGCCCGTGTCGCGCCCGAGCAGAAGCTCCAGGTGGTGGAGGCGCTGCGCGACGCGGGCCGGGTGGTCGGCATGGTCGGTGACGGCGCCAACGACGCGGCCGCGATCCGCGCCGCCGACATCGGCGTCGGCATCAGCGCCCGGGGCTCGGCCGCCGCGCGCAACGCCGCCGACATCGTCCTCACCGACGGCGACCTGACCGTCCTGATCGACGCGATCGGCGAGGGCCGCGCCCTGTGGCACAGCGTCGCCGACGCCATCGCCATCCTGATCGGCGGCAACGCGGGTGAGGTCGGCTTCGGCCTGGTCGGCACCCTGCTGTCGGGCACCGCGCCGCTGTCGACCCGTCAGATGCTCATGGTGAACCTGTTCACGGACCTGTTCCCGGCGATGGCGGTGGCGGTGACACCGAAGGAGGACCCGGCGCAGGCACGGGCCGGCTCGCCGGAGGACGTGGCCGGCGGGGTCCTGGGCGACCCGCTGATCCGGCAGATCCGCCATCGCGCCCTGACCACCTGCCTGGGCGCCGTCACGGCCTGGCTGATCGGCCGCTTCACGCCGGGCACCGCCCGCCGTTCCAGCACGATGGCGCTGTGCGCGGTGGTCGGCACCCAACTCGCCCAGACCCTGCTCGACCGCCGTGGCAGCACCCTGGTCCGGGTGACGTCCCTGGGCTCCGCCCTCGTCCTGGTCGCCGTGGTCCAGACCCCGGGGGTCAGCCGCCTCGTCGGCTGCACCCCGCTCGGCCCGGTGGCCTGGGCGGCCGTCGCCGCGGCGATCGCCCTCGCCCTGGCGGGCCAACGGACCCTGCCCCGCCTGGAGGAGACGATCACCCGCCTGCTGCCGACGGAGCGCTCGTAGAGGCAGGGCGCCGCCTGCGGCAGGGGGCCGGCCGGCCAACCAGCGAGCCTGCCGGTCGGCCCGCCGGCGCGCGGTCGGCCCCGACCACGCGGCCGAGCCTCGCGCCTCGCCCCGCTCAGACCGACCGGTGGTACTGCTCCGGCACGTGGACCGAGCCGCCCAGTTCGCGGGCGGCGTGCTGGGCCCAGGTCGGGGTGCGGAGCAGTTCGCGGCCGAGGAGGACCGCGTCCGCCTCGCCGTTGGCGACGATCTTCTCCGCCTGCTCGGCGTCGGTGATGAGCCCGACCGCGGCGACCGGCATCGGCGTCTCGGCCTTCACCCGCGCCGCGAACGGCACCTGGTAGCCCGGCCCCGTCGGGATGCGCACCGAGGAGGCGTTGCCGCCGGTGGAGACGTCCAGCAGGTCGACACCGTGGGCGTGCAGCTCGGCGGCGAAGCGCACCGTGTCGTCGGCCGTCCAGCCCCCGTCCTCCAGCCAGTCCGTGGCGGAGATCCGGAAGAACAGCGGCTTGTCCTGCGGCCACACCGCCCGTACGGCGTCGACGACCTCGAGCGCGAAGCGGACGCGGTTCTCGTAGGAGCCGCCGTAGACGTCGGTGCGGTGGTTGGAGTGCGGGGAGAGGAACTCGTTGATCAGATAGCCGTGGGCGCCGTGGATCTCGGCGACCTCGAAACCGGCGGCGAGGGCCCGGCGGGCCGCGTCCGCGAACCGGGCCACGATCCGCTGGATCTCCTCGACGGTCAGCTCGGTGGGCACCGGGTGCCGGTCGCCGAAGGCGACGGGGCTCGGCGCGACCGGCTGCCAGCCGTGCGCCTCGGGCCCCACCGGCGCGCCGCCCTTCCACGTGCGGTCGGTCGACGCCTTGCGGCCGCTGTGCGCGAGCTGGATGCCGGGCACCGTGCCCTGGCTCCGCAGAAAGCCGGTGATCCTGCGGAACGCCTCGGCCTGGGTTTCGTTCCAGATGCCGAGGTCGTACGGGGAGATCCGGCCCTCGGGCGACACCGCGGTGGCCTCGACGATGATCAGACCCGTGCCGCCGGCCGCACGTGCGGCGTAGTGGGCGAAGTGCCAGTCGGCGGGGGCGCCGGCCGACGGGCCCTCGGGGGCGGCGGAGTACTGGCACATCGGGGGCATCCAGATCCGGTTGGGAATCGTCACTTCGCGCAGGGTGTAGGGCTCGAAGAGCGCACTCACGGCGGACTCCATTCGTCACGGGCGTCATGGGCCTCACGGGTCCTCACGGAACCTCGGCCGACTCGTACGATAGTCCTCGTAGTACGGCAGATGTCAAACTACGATGGTTCTCGTAGAATGAGGGCTTCGTACGAAGTGGAGCCGACGTGACCCTCTCCGCCCCCGGTGCCGGCAGCCGGGACCTTCCGCACCCCGCCCGCGAGGAGATCCGGCTCGAAGCCGTGCTGCACGCGCTGTCCGATCCGCTGCGGCTGCGGATCGTGCGGGAGCTCGCCGCCGACGGCGACGAGCTCTCCTGTTCGCAGTTCGTCCTGCCGGTGACCAAGTCCACGACCACGCACCACTTCCGGGTGCTGCGCGAGAGCGGAGTGATCCGGCAGGTCTATCGGGGCACGGCCAAGCTCAACGGCCTGCGCCGGGACGACCTCGACGACCTCTTCCCGGGCCTGCTCGACTGCCTACTCGCCGCTGCCGACCGGCAGGCTCTCCGCCTCGGCGGCGGGTGAACCGCCCTGTGCGGGAAGGTGGTTGAAGAGCAGGTTGAGCACGATCGCCGTCAGGCAGCCCGCGCTGATGCCGCTGTTCATCACCGTCTGGAACCAGTCCGGGAACTTCGCGTAGACCGTCGGCACGCCCACCGGGAGTATCCCGACCGCCACCGACACGGCCACGACGGTCAGGTTGTGGTTGCCCTTGAAGTCGACCTGTCCCAGGGTCCGCACACCACTCGCCGCGACCGTCCCGAACATCATCAGGCCCGCACCGCCCAGCACCGGAGCGGGGACCGCCGCCACCACCGCGCCCAGCTTCGGCACCAGCCCGAGCAGGACCAGAATGCCGCCGGCGGCCGCGACCACCCAGCGGCTGCGCACCCGGGTCATGCCGACCAGGCCCACGTTCTGCGCGTACGCCGTGTAGGGGAAGGTGTTGAAGACGCCGCCGAGGACGGTGGACAGGCCGTCGGCCCGCAGCCCGTCGGCGAGCGCGCGCGGCTGGACCTTCCGTCCGGTCAGCTCGCCGACCGCGATCAGGTCGCCGGTCGTCTCCGTCATCGTGATGTGTGCTTCGCCGAATCAAGATCCAGAATGTTCCCTCCGTCGACCAGGATCGCCAGGTTCGGGTCCAGCTCCCCCGTCACCTTCAACGGCGGCAGCAACGCCTGCCCGAACCTCTCCGCCTGCGGCGAGAACAACGGCTCCATCATCCGCTCCCACGCCCCCGACGAAATCCAGCTCTTCACCCGGGCCTGCACCGACGTCCCCGGCGGGAACCGCTCCGGCAGGGATTCCCACCCCGTCCCTGAGCGCAGCTTGTAGAGCACCGCCTCAACGACATCCCGCGGATTCAGACTGTTCTTGCGGACGTGATACGGAGGAACCCGCTTGGCGACTTCCTCCCACAATTCATCCGTCAGATCCAGCACACCCTGCGACTGCCGCGCGAACCACGCTTCGATCGAGCACGCACGCCCCCCGTGGCGCACCGGCACCGGCCCCGTGACAACCGCCCGGATACCCATGAACTCGATGATGTCGGCCCGCCGCTCACCGGTGATCTGCTTCAGATTCATCCGGGCCAGCTCGACCAGCGAAGCGATATCGGCGGCCCGCGTGGCCGCCCTCTCCGCATCGCCCAGCATCTGCGCGGCCAGCTCCCGCTCCTTCTGCTTGTCCCCGATCTGCTTGTTCAGCCCCGCCATGGCCGCCTGGAGCACCGCTTCAGGAATGTCGCTCTCACCCAAGGTGAGCGCCAGCAGCTTCTGCGCCGAGTCGTTCGTCAGCTTCTCGATCTCCGCATCCAGCGTCTCGACACGGGCCCGGAACTGCTCCCGGTGGTCGGGAATGTCACCGATCCACCGCTCGGACAGCTGACGCAATGTGTCCTCGTTCGACAGGTAGTCGGCGAGCGATTCCCACACCGCCTCTTCGACTTCATCCGCGAGGATGATCGAGTCGCCGCAGCCGTGCGCTTTGCTCCCGGCACAGCGGTAGGCCCGCCGACCTTCCTCCTTCAGGTACTGGCCCACATAGTGGGCGCCGCAGGCGCCCGTCAGACGGGTCGACAGGGAGTAGATCTGACCGGTGACCGACTTGGGCTTCGCCCGGCGCTCCAGCGCCTTTCTGACGGCCCTCAGGCGCTCGATGGGCAGCGGCGTGGGGCAGGGGATTTCGACGGTCGGTCCGTGGGCCGGAGTGCCGTCACGGTCCATGCGCGTGGCGCGCTTTCCGCGAGTCTTGTTCAGCTTCGGGTCGGTGTTGCGGAAGATGACGACGCCGTGCATGGCGGTGTTGGCGAACTTCGCCTTCAGGTTGCCGCCGGTCCACTGCGATCCGGTGCGGGTGCGATATCCCAGCGCATTCAGGGCGGCTGCCGTTGCGTCGGCGCTCTTGCCCTGGTCCACGATTAGCTCCGCGGCCTTCTCCAGGACGATGGCCTCAAGGGGGTTGACCTCCAAAAGGGACTCGCCCTTCTTGCCCTGGTTCTTGATCTGGAGACCGTAGGCCGGCTGGCCGCCGACCCATCCGCCGTCCTCGGCCTTCTCCTGAAGGCCGTCCTGCGTGCGCTTGCGGATGCGGATCAGTTCCTTGAACGCCTCGTTGGCCTTGTCCCGCATCCGGGCCTTGCCCTCTTCGGTCGTGGTGTCGATGTCCTCATCCACCACGGCGACGAAGATTCCGAGGTCTTCCAGCTCCCAGTACCAGCGGTAGAAGGCGCGCTCTTCACGCCCGAGCGCACGCGTTTCGTAAACGGTGACCAGGTCGAAGGAGCGGGGCTTCTGGCGGGCCATCGCCATCAGCCGCTTGGCGTCCGGGCGCTCCTGCCAGGGCAGCGTTCCCGACTCGCCTTCGTCCTTGAATGTGCCGACGTGGTCCCAGCCCTTGCGGCGGATATGCGCGGCGGTCTTCTTGCCGGTGTAGGTGATGCCGTAGCCCTTGGTCTGCTCTTCGGTCGAGACCCGCAGATAATCGACCGCTCGCAGCTGCCCGGAGACGGCCCGCTGTACTACGCCGATGCTGCTCGTGAGAGCCTGAGTCATGTCAGTCCCCATTGCGACTGGCGAATCAGACCCCGGTCCCGCCTGCCTGCGAGACCGGGGTCACCCATGTGGCGGGCATCTTATGGCGTGGGACCGTCAACGGGTGGGGTGAACAGCGCGGCCAACAGCCGGGCGAACCCTGCATGGTCGGGCTCTTCGCGGACGGTCCACGTGATGTCGATCTTCGGGTGGGTGTCGTCGGCGAAGTGCTCGCGCAGCCACTGGCCGGCTTCGTCCCCGGGTTTGTCTGTGCCGTCTTGCACGCATCCTCCTCCCGCCCCCCAAGGGCGGGAGGATCACCGTGCCGGTGACCAGTGGCGGGAAGTACCGCAGCAGCCTGCCGAACACCGGCGCCAGCAGCATGATCGCGAGCCCGGCGACGATCACCGACCCGTAGACGGCGGGCAGTCCGCTCCCCGTGGTCCCGATGAGCACCATCGGCGACACGGCCGCGAAGGTGCAGCCCTGCATGATCGGCAGCCGGACGCCGAAGCGCCAGAAGCCTATGCACTGGATCAGCGTGGCCACGCCGCACACCAGGAGGTCGGCGGTGATCAGATACGCCAGGTCGGCGGGCGACAGCTTCATGGCGCCGCCCACGATCAGCGGCACGGCCACCGCGCCCGCGTACATCGCGAGCACGTGCTGCAATCCGAAGGCGGCCAGCTGCCGTACGGGTGGGACCTCGTCTACGGGATGCACGGGTGTGGTCGTGACCATGGACGCTCCTGAGCGGCGGTGGGCGGAAGGGCTCGGACAGCACGAGACCGTAAGGCGCTTGAACAGTTTGTTGATTTCCGGAGTGTTGCCGGTCTGTGTCATGCCCATTCGAAGCCGGTCGACCTCACGGGACCCCGGGTTCGGTCACATCGCCGTGCGCGCCGCCGTGAGCAGGGACTCCCAGTCCGGCAGCTTGACCACACCGCGCCCCAGCGAGGCGCCGAGCGCCGCCTCGGCCCGCTCGATGGCCTGCCATCCGGCCCACTCGACCGGCTCGACCCCCGCGGCCCGCAGCGCCGGAAGGGGGTCCGGGGGATCCGGGGGCAGCTGCCCGCGTACGAGCGCGGGCGCGTCGGCGAGCAGCGAGGTCACCGTCTCCTTGGCGCACGGGCGGTTGGTGCCGATGACGCCCGTCGGGCCGCGCTTGATCCAGCCGGCCACGTACTCGCCCGGCGCGATCGCCCCGTCGCGCAGCACGCGCCCCCGCGCGTGCGGCACAGTGCCGCTCTCCGCGTCGAAGGGCAGCCCCTCCAGGGGCACCCCGCGATAGCCCACCGACCGCAGCACGAGCTGTGCCTCGACGTCCTCGTACCGCCCGGTCCCCGTGACGCCGCCGCGGCCGTCCGGGACCGTCCGCTCGAACCGCACCGCGCCCACGCGGCCGTCCACGGCCAGCAGTCGGACCGGGCGGAGGTGGAAGCGCAGCCGGATCCGGCGGGCGGCCTCCCTCGACGGCGCGGCCGCCCAGCCGCGCAGCACCTCCACGTTGCGGCGCTGGGCGGCGGGCAGCGCCGACGGGTCCCCGTACGCCGGGTCCGGCGCCAGCTCCGCCGGATCGACGACGACCTCGGTGTCCGGCAGTGTGCCCAGTTCGCGCAGCTCCTTGGTGGTGAAGCGGGCCTGCGACGGTCCGCGCCGGCCCACCATGTGGATCTCGGTCACCCGGCTCGCGGTCAGCGCGCTGAGCGCCGCCTGCGGCATGTCGGTGCCCGCCAGTTCCGCCGGGCCCCGGGCGAGGATGCGGGTGACGTCCACGGCCACGTTGCCCACACCGACCACGACCGCGGTGCGCACGCCCTGCAGGAAACCGTCTTCCACGGCGTCGGGGTGGGCGCTGTACCAGGACACGAACTCGGTCGCCGACCAGCTGCCCGGCAGCTCCTCGCCCGGGATCCCGAGGTGGCGGTCGGTCGAGGCGCCCACGCAGTACACCACCGCGTGGTACAGCTCCCGCAGCCGGTCGGCGGGCAGCCCCCCGGGCCCGCCGATGCGGACCCCGCCGAGGAACCGGACCCGCTCGTGCTCCAGGACCGTGCGCAGGTTGTTCTGCAGTGACTTGATCTTCTCGTGGTCGGGCGCCACGCCGTAGCGGACCAGCCCGTACGGGCACGGCAGCCGGTCCAGGACGTCGACGCACACGGAGGCGTCCTGCTCGACGAGGCCCTGGACGGTGTAGCACCCGCTCGGCCCCGAGCCGATGACGGCGACACGCAGCACGGCGGAACTCCTTACCCCGGTGGATCGGAGGAGATCGCTGATGGCTCCAGCATGGCACCGACGGGCCCGCCCCGGGAGAGTGCCCGCACCGTGGCGCCCGCGTGTCGCGCGCCCGATCCGGGGGCGGGGGCTCACTCGGCCCGGCCGGCCGGCTTCCGGTCCGTGGCCTCCGTGACGTGTGCGGCGTCCGTGGCGAAG
Organism: Streptomyces sp. NPDC014864; assembly: GCF_043081525.1. Taxonomy (NCBI): domain Bacteria; kingdom Bacillati; phylum Actinomycetota; class Actinomycetes; order Kitasatosporales; family Streptomycetaceae; genus Streptomyces; species Streptomyces sp. NPDC014864. The sequence continues at coordinate 140,300 of NZ_JBIBWT010000007.1, read as the reverse complement.
AAGCGGGAGATGTCGGTCGCGCAGGTGTCGCCGGGTGCCTCGGCCTCCTCCGGGAAGCCCATCTTCCAGTCGAGCCGGTAGCGCTTGAACAGCTCCTTCCGCAGCGCCGGCACCGGCATCGGCGCCCCCGGCACCAGGGCCGCGTACACCGACCCCATCAGCAGGGCGCGCAGCATCGGATAGTCGGCGTCGACGTCGCACGAGCCCCGCCGGGCCACGGTGTCCCGCAGCAACTGCGACAGGCGCTGCTGCTCGGGGCACTGGACGAAGCCCTCTGCCTGCAGGATCCCCGCCATGTGCTGGCGCATCAGCACCGGCCGGTCGCGCGCCAGGCCCAGGATCGCGTCGATGGCCCGGGCCAGCCGCTCCCGGCCGTCCTCGGTGTGCGGCCGGCGCTCCAGCGCCTCCTCCAGCGTGCGGTGCATCAGCCGGTGCACCGCGGACTGCACGAGCTGGCGCTTGCCGGGGAAGTAGTACGACACCAGGCCCCGCGCCGACCCGGCCCGGTCGGCGATGTCGCCGAGCGTCGTCGCGTCGTACCCGCGATCGTTGACCAGTTCCACGGCCGCCTGCAGGAGCCGCTCCCGGGAACGCCGCCGCAACTCTTCATTGACCGAGGCGCTGCGCGGGGACATGCTGTAACTCCTGCGTTGACTGGCTGCCAGCCAACTATACTCAACAGGAGCAGGACGGAACCCCCTCGCGGGTCCGTTCGTGCTGCCGTCCCGCCTCGGGCGACGCGGGGGATCGTCCGAGGCGGGCGTTCTTTCGCCCGGGTGGTCGCCTGAGGCTACTTTTCCGCAGGTGGCCAGGTGGCCAGGTGGCCAGGTGGCCAGGTGGCCCGGCGTCCGGCCGTCCCGTCGCCCCAGGCCCGGCTCAGACGGCTCCGCCCACCAGATCGAGCACCGGCCGCAGCGCGTCCGGCCGCTCGGTCACCGGCAGAGGATCCACGAAGTGCACCGCGCAGCCGAGGGCCGCCGCCCCGCCGTCCGCGCGCCGGTTGTCGCCGACCATCAGCACGTCCCGAGGCGCCGCGCCGAGCGCCGCGCACGCGGTCTCGAACAGCCGCGGGTCCGGCTTCTGGGCGCCGTGCTCGTACGACAGGACGTACGCGTCGACGTAGGCGTCCAGGCCGTGCGCCCGGAACACCGGGCGCAGGTCCCAGCCGATGTTGCTGACCACGCCCACCCCGATCCCGCGCCCGCGCAGCGCGCGCAGCACCTCGGCCGCGTCCGGGTACGGGGCCCACGCGTCCGGCGTCATGTGCCGGTCGTACAGCGCGTCGTGCAACGCCGGGTCGGGCAGCGCCACCTGACGCGAGAGCGCGGTGTAGGCGGCCCGGTGGAGCTCCGGGCTGCTGTCCCGGATCTCCCACGTGTCCGCGGCCTCCTCGGGCAGCCGCGTCGGTGGGGACCCGCCCGGCAGCGCCCCGGCCTCGTCCAGCGCCCGCGCCAGCCCGAGCAACTCCCCCTCTTCCAGGGGAAGTCCGGTCTCGTCCAGCACGGCACGCAGCCAGGACTCGGTGGACTCCGCGCGGAAGAGGGTCCCGGAGAAGTCGAAGAGGACGGCCAGCATGGGGCGATCCTAGGAGCCGCGCGGGCCGTGACGGGCGGGTTCAGGCCATGAGCGGTCGTACGCGGTCACCGCCGCGGCCACCACGGTCGCACCCACCAGCCAGCCGCCCACCACGTCCGAGAGCCAGTGGACCCCCAGCCAGACCCGGGTCAGGCCCACGCCCACCACCGAGACCGCGGCCACGGCCCACGCGGCGCGCCGCGGGGCGCGCCCCGCGCCGAAGCGGTGGAGCAGCCACAGGAGCAGGCCGCAGACCGCCGTCGCGGTCATCGCGTGACCGGACGGGAAGGCCGCGTGGTGGGCGGAGTCGACCGGGTCCGGCCAGCGCGGGCGAGGCCGGCCCACCACGGTCTTCAGGCCCTGCTGCACCAGCGAGGCCAGGGCGCCGGCGGCGACCAGCCACAGGGCCGTCCGCCACGCCGAGCGGCGCCACGCCAGCCACACCGCGACCGCCACGCCCAGCAGGCGCATCGTCAGCGGGTCCCACACCCAGTCCGTGAGGACGCGGAACACGTGCGTGAGGCCGCGCTCCTCCACCGCCCAGTGATGGGTGGTGCGGGCGACGCTCCCGTCCACGGCCGTCAGCGGGTGCCAGCGGATCGCGACCAGGATCAGCAGCAGCGCCGAACACAGCCCGAGGGCCGCCGCGCCGCGGGCCGCGGCACGGCGCCCCGGCGCGCGGGGCGGGGAGTCGACAGGCATGGGCCGCATGATGCGATCCTCGCCGCCGGGCCGAGCGGGAAACGTGCCGCCCGGCCCCGTCCCGCGCTTCTCCGGCCGGCCTTCCGCTGCCGGCGCCCCGAGGTGTCAGCCGAGCGCCCTGAGGCCCGGTACCAGCGCCACCAGCACCGGAATCACCGGCACCAGCGACGCCGCCGCGGTCAGCCGCAGCCGGCGGGCCGCCGTGAGCCGGTCCGGCGGAGTGAGCAGCCGGCGCACGCGCTGCGGTACATGGGCCTGCGGGGTGGGGCAGGGGCCGAACACACCCCGGTCCTCGTTGAGTTCGACCAGCGCGAGCGCGGTGGTCAGCCGGCCGAAGCGGCGCGAGGCCATGTCGTCGGCGGCGAGTTCGACCAGGCGGTGCATCTCGCCGCGGAACGCGGCGAACACCGGGACCCGCGGAAATCCGCCCGCCAGCGCGGCCGAGCAGTGCAGCAGCCAGTCGTGGCGGGCCTGCGCGTGCCCCTGCTCGTGCGCCAGTACGGCGTCCAGCTGCCGCCCCTTGAGACGGCGCAGGGCCGCCGTGGTGACCACGAGCCGGGGCGGCGTCCCCGGCAGCCACCAGGCGTCGGGCCGTTCGCCCTCCAGCACCACGAGCCGCTCGCCCCCGGGCTCCTCGCCGGGCAACCGCGGCGCGCGCACGAGGAGTTCGGCCCTGCGCAGCCGACGCCGCGCCCGGGTCCGTACGACCTCGCGGACCAGCATGGCCGCGCTCCACAGCCCGCCGCAGGCGAGCGCCACCGCGGTCGTCGCCGCCCACGGTCCGGTCGTGCCGAACGCGTAGGCCTCCACCACCGCACGCGGGGCGGTGCCGAACACGTGGCCGCGCACCGCCTGCCAGGCGGCCGCCGCGCTGAGCGTCATCGACAGCGCGCAGCACAGGAGGACGGCGGCCACCACGCACTGCCACACCCACAGCGCGAGCACCGGTTCACGGTCCGTCCAGTCGGCGCGCGCCAGCAGTCGCGGAGCGGCGACGGCGGTCAGCGCGCCGAGCAGCAACAGCACCGCGGGGACCATCATGCGAGCACCCTATGAGCGCCCCGTCGCCCACGGGTACGTCTCCCCGCGGCAAAGTGACACAGACCACGGCCCGTCGATCAGTCCGGGAACGGTCTCACACGGGCCGCCGGTCGGTCCCGGAGCGACCTCACAGGGCTCGTCGATCGGCTCGGAGCGGTCTCACAGGGTCAGCAGCATCGCCACCATGGCGATGCCCATCGACAGCCGGCACGCCCGCGCCAGTTCCGGCCGGTCGCCCCACCCGACGGCGGCGCCGCCCGGGGCGACGGGCCCGACGGGGACGAGCCGCACACCCGACACCAGCACGTATCCCGTGAAGTACAGCAGCAGCGCCCCGGTGACCAGGGGGAGGCCGGACCCGCCGTGCGCGGGGTGGTGGGCGCCGGGAGGGGCGGCCATCACGACGGCCATGTAGACCATGGCCAGCGTGCCGACCAGGTGGTGCAGATGGTGCGGGCCGGTCCGGGCGGCCCACAGCGCGCGCAGCGCAGCCCCGGTGAACACCACCGCGTAGGCGGGCCAGGTCCACGCGGGCGGTGTGAACACCGCCGCGGGCACGGCCATGGCGGCCATGCCGAAGCCCATCAGCGCCTCGCCGCCCGCGGCACGGCGCTGCTCCTCGACGGCGCTGCGCGTCCGCAGCAGGCAGTACGCCCCGCTCGCCGCGCACAGCGTGAACAGCAGCCAGCCGGGCGAAGCCGGTCCATGCACCTCCACCACCCCGTTCGGTGCCGCCGGTCCGCCGCGCGGTGGCCGTCCGGTCGGTCAAGGGATGCCCGGGCCACGCGGCGCGCACGCGAGCGCAAGGGTGTACACGGGGGGCACCCGGGGGAGTACGGCAGGTCACGGCCGCACGCAAGGTGATTTACCAGTAAAACACCTGTTAAGCTTATGAGTATGAGCAGTCCGACCCCCACCCTCTCGACCCCGCGCGTCCGGAGGCTGCCACTCACCGGCGTGCTGCGCCTCGGCCGCCCCTCCGACATCTGGTTCAAGCCCGCGCTGAGCGTGGTCGCCTCGGTCGCACCGCCCAACCTGACCCTCCTCGCCCTCGGCCGGCTCGACCTGGCCATGTACACGATGGCCGGATCGCTCTGCGCCCTGTACGCCCACAACCGTCCCTACGCGGCCCGGGCCCGAGCGCTGGCCTGGGTCGTGCTCGGGATGGTCGGCGGCCTCGCCCTCTGCCTGCTCACCGCCTCGCTCACCGACGACGCGGTCGTCCTGGTCGCCGTCGGCGCCTTCCTGGCCGCCGCGCAGAAGGTGATGTGCGACGCGACCCGCATCGGGCCGCCCGGCAACGTCGTCCTCACCTTCATCGGCTCCGCCTCGCTGTTCGTCCCGCAGACCCTCGGCCAGGTGCCCGGTCATCTGGCGCTGGCCCTCGCGGCGGGCGCCTGGGCCTGGCTGGTCGGCATGGCGCCCGGGCTCCTGCGCCCCCACGGGCCCGAGCGCCGCGCCACCGCGAACGCGCTCCACGCGGCGGCCGCCTACGCCGCCACTCGCGGCACCGGTGCGGGCCGTGCCCGGGCCCGTGCCACCGCGGCCGCCGCCGTCCAGGCCGCCTGGCGGACGCTGCTGTCCACCGGCGCCCGTGCCACGCCCCGGCACGCGCTCGGACGGCTTCTGGTACGCGCCGAGGTCGCGCTCGCCGCCCCCGCGGACACGGAACCCGAGCGGCTGCGGACCTGGGCCCGTGAGCTGTGCGGCCGCGGCCCCATTCCCCGGGCCGCCGAGTCGCGGGCCGGTGCCGACGAGCTGCTCGGCGTCGACGCCGAGGCCGGCGCCCCGCACCGGCCGTGGTGGAGTCGGCTCGGCCCGCTCGCCCCGATCGCCGTCCGCACCGCCCTCGGCTGCGCGCTCGCGGGGTACGTCTCCCTCGCCCTCGGGGTCGGCCGCCCCTACTGGGCCCTCGTCACCGCCGCCTCCCTCTACCAGGCCAACCTCACCCTGACCTGGAGCCGGGGCGTCCAGCGCGTCGTCGGCAACCTCGTCGGCATCCTCGCCTTCGCCGCGATCGCCCCGCTTGCGCACCTCGGCGCGGCGGCCCTGGTCCTGTGCTGCCTGGCCCTCAACTTCGGCGCCGAGGCCCTCATCGGCCGCAACTACTGGCTCGGCAGCGTCTGCGTGACCCCGATGGCGCTGCTCATCACCGAGTTCGCGGGCTACCAGCAGCCCGGTGAACTGATCACCCAGCGGGCACTGGACACCCTCGTCGGAGCCCTGGCCGGCTTCGTGGCCGCCGTCGCCGTCACCAACCGGCGGGCCGGCGACCGTGTCGAGCACGCGCTGACGGCCGTCGACCGGGCGCGCGAACAGGCCGCCCGACTGCTGGCCGAACCGCGTCCCGCGCCCGCCGCGCTGGAGGCCGCCCGCCGGCGCCTGGTCGCCACGCTGGTGGAACTGCGCGCCACCGTCGACGCCGCCTCCGGCGAGTGGTGGCAGCGCGCCCTGCCGCACGAGCGGGTCGTGCTCACCGAGCAGTCAGGACACCGTACGCTCGCCGCGACGGCACGACGCCAGGGCCTGCACACCCGGGCGGGCACGGACATGACGACGGAGGACGTACGGCCATGACGGGGACCGACGGACGGCCGACGGACGACAACCCGCCGGGCACGGGCGCGCCCCGGGGGCGACGGGCGGGAACGGCCCCCGCGGACGGGGGAGCGGTGGGCCGGGAGACGCCGCCGGGCAGGCGCGAGGACGTCACCGTGGGGCCCGGACCGTGGGGGCCGGGTGGAGGAGAGCGGGGCGGCGGCAACGTCGGCGGGGGCGACACCGTGGCCGCCGTCGTGCGGCAGTGGCGGGCCGTCCATCCCGACCTGGACACCGCCCCCATGGAGATCATCGGCCGGATCAACCGCTGCGCCGCCCTGCTCCAGCAGGCCGAGGACGCGCCGTTGCGCCGGGCGGGGCTGAGCCGGCCCGAGTTCGACCTGCTGGGAGCGCTGCGCCGCACCGGGGACGAACTCACCCCCAGCGAACTGGCCCGGGAGACGTTCTCCTCGGGGGCCGCCGTCACCAAGCGCCTCAAGCAGCTGACCGAGCGGGGCCTCGTTGAGCGCCGCGGCGACGCCCGCGACCGGCGCGTCGCCCACCTCCGCCTCACCGAAACCGGACGGGAACTCGTCGACGGCGTCCTGCCCGAGCAGCTCGCCTACGAAAGGGCCGTCCTGGCCGGGCTGGAGACCGGAGAGCGCGACGAGCTCGCCGGTCTCCTGGGGGATCTGCTGGGCCGGCTGGAGGGCCGTCCGGGCGCGGGGAGGGGCTGAGCCGGTACGGCTCGTCCCTCGCGCCCGCCGGGTGGGTACCGGGCCGTGCCGCGGCCCATCGCGCCGGGGCGTCCGCGTCAGTCTCCGTCCTGCCCGGCCCCGGTTCCCTCCCGGCCCGCCCCGGTCTCCGTCCGGGCCTGGTAGATGCCGAAGGCAGCGCCCTGCGGGTCCCGCAGCAGCGCGATGCGCGGGCCGTCCCCCTCGGTGGTCGGCTCCAGCATTGCCTTGGCGCCCTCCCGCTGCGCGATCTCGGCCGTCGCGTCCACGTCCTCGACCGCGAAGTACGGCAGCCAGTGCGGCGGCACGTCGGCCGGGACACGGTCGCCCAGGGCCCGTACGCCGCCGAAGTCCCCGCCGTGCAGGCCCCACTGCGTGTACCACTCCGAGGCGTTGACGCTCCAGCCGAACACCGTCGTGTAGAAGTCCCGCGCCCGCTCCACATTGCGGGTCGCGAGCTCCACCCAGCCCAGCGAACCGGGCTCGTTGAACACCTCGGCACCGGTGAAGTCCCGCGCCTGCCACATCTGGAAGGCGGCACCGCACGTATCCAGCGCGACCACGAAGCGGCCCTCGTCGAACACGTCCACCGGCCCCTGGATCACCGTCCCGCCGGCGTCCACCACCTTGTTCGCCACCTCGTCGGCGTCCGCGACGGCGAACGAGACGTTCCACGCCACCGGCTGCGACTCCTGGTACCGCGGGATGATGGCCGCGACCAGCGAGTTCCCGAGGCGCGCCATGGTGTAGCCGCCCGCCTCCGCGCGCAGGGCGGTCTGTGTGCGCCAGCCGAACACCGCCGTGTAGAACCGCTTGGCCGCCTCCAGATCGCTGGTACCGAGCTCCGCCCAGCAGGGCCCGCCGATCACCGGCTTGTCGAACTTCATGGCACTCCTCCGGAAAGGCCGCTCCCATCAGCACGCTAGCCCCGGTCACCGACCGCGGCCAGCGGGAGCCGTACGTGCCCGGAACCGGTGCCGGAGGCCCGCGCGAGTCGTGCCCGGAACCGGTGCCGGAGCCCGCGCGGATCGTGCCGGAGCCGCCCCGAGACCGCGTCCGGGCCCGGGGACAGTCACTTTCGTCCCCTGGCGCGAGCCGCCCCTCGCCCCGCGCCGGGAGCCACCTCCGTGTCCTGCCGTGAGCTGCGCTTCAGATGCCCGGCCGGTACCGCATCGGATGGTCGGACGGCACCTCGACCAGCACGACGGGCGTGCCGTCCGGGTCCTCGATCCACATCTCGACCAGTCCCCACGGCTCCCGCACCGGCGGACGCACGATCGGCACGCCCTGTGCCCGCAGCTCGTCGTGGGCCGCGGTCACGTCCGCGACCTGGAGCCACAGCCGCACGGCCGGGGGCGGCGGGGTGTCGGAGCGTCCCGACACCTCCAGGAAGCCCCCGCCGAGGAAGTAGACGGTGCCGCGCTCCGCGCCCGTGCCGAACTCGCGGTAGACGGCGAGGCCGAGCTGCTCGCCGTAGAAGGCGCGGGAGCGCTCTGGGTCCGTGGGCCGGAGCAGGATCCGGCTGCTGAGTACGTGCACCATGCATCCGCACCCTAGTGGCAGGGTTACCCTCATCACCGCCCAGCGCGCCAGGAAAACCGAAAGGGACCCCATGGACACCGCCGTCAGCGGACTCACCTTCCGCGATGCCACCGATGCCGACGTGGACGCCCTGGTGGCGCTGATCGAGTCGGCGTACCGCGGGGACGCCAGCCGGGCCGGCTGGACCACCGAGGCGGACATCCTCCAGGGGCAGCGCACCGACCCGGAGGGTGTGCTCGCGGTGATCAACACGCCCGACAGCCGGCTGCTGACGGTCGAACGGGACGGCCGCGTGGTCGCCTGCTGCCAGCTCGAGCACCGCGGCGCCCACGCGTACTTCGGCATGTTCGCCGTCAGCCCGGCGCTCCAGGGCGCGGGCCTCGGAAAGGTGATCATCGCGGAGGCGGAGCGGCAGGCCCGCCTCACCTGGGGCGTGCGGGAGATGCACATGACCGTGATCTCCGTACGCGAGGACCTGATCGCCTGGTACGAGCGCCGCGGCTACCGCCGTACGGGAATCACGACCCCCTTCCCGTACGGCGACGAGCGCTTCGGCATCCCGCAGCGCGACGACCTCCAGTTCGAACTGCTGGTCAAGGATCTCGGCCAGGACACGCCCGGCGGGCAGGCCTAGCTAGGCCCTCTCTTTCGGATCTTGCCGGGGTCATGGCGTGATCCGAAAGAAAGGCCACAGCCCGACAGTGCCTCAGGCCGTGAAGCGGCCGGTGCGCTTGATCTCCGGGTAGTCGGTGGTCGCCCCGTCCAGCTCCAGGGCGCGGACGAGCCGCAGGTGGTCCAGGGTGTTCACCACCCAGCCGATGACCCTCAGGTCGGCCTTGCGCGCCTGCTCGACGACCTCCAGGGTGAGCCGGCGGATGTTGAGGCAGACGGTGGCGGCGCCGGCCGCGGTGGCGCGCTCGACGACGTCGGCGCCGTAGCGGCTGGCGACGAGTGCGGTGCGTACCCCGGGCACCAGACGGGCGATCTCGGCGATCGCCTCGTCGTGGAACGAGGAGACCTCGACCCGGGACACCAGGTCGTGCCGGTGCATGACCTCGGCGAGCGCCCGCGCCGCGGCCACGTCCTTGATCTCGGCCTGCAGCGGCGCCCGCACGGCCTCCAGGACCTCCTCGAAGACCGGGATCCGCTCCCCGCGGCCGGCGTCCAGGGAGCGCAGCTCGGCGAGGGTCTTGTCGGCGATCGGACCTGTTCCGTCGGTCGTGCGGTCGACCTCCGCGTCGTGCATGACGACGAGCGCGCCGTCCTTGCTCAGATGCAGATCGAGTTCGATGGCGTCGAGGCCGGCCTGCTGGGCGGCGACGAAGGAACGGAGGGTGTTCTCGGGCTCGACACCCATGACTCCGCGGTGACCGATGGTAAGGAAGTTCAAGGTTCAACTCGCTTCCGTCGACGGCGGCTCGGCGCGCACGCGGACCGGACGGACGTCCTCCACGCGGCAGTGCCGCAGCCTAACGGCCCCGACCGGCGATGGACCCGCGCGTACACGGGGCAGTGGGGTGACGGGCGGGAAACGCCCGGCCGTGCCGAGCGAGGCGATCACCCGGAGGGGGGCGAGTCCCCCGTGGGGTTGACCGCCCTGACCGTCGCCCTCCCCCTGCCGTTGACGCCTGGCCGCCCTCGTCGCCGCCCGACCCGCCGTCGCCACCGCCACCGCGGCAGCCACCTCCACCCGCGCCCAGCTTCGGTATGGCCGAAATGTGCCAGATCACGCTCGGCGGGGCGCATCACCCGGACGGACTAGGGTAGGCGCGCCCATGCGAGCCTCCGGCAGGAAAATGAGCGGTGGCGGAGGGTGTGAGCAGAATAATTTCCCGAGGCCCCCCTTGCTGGGAGAAAGCTCGTATGTATACGGTCTGCTTACGCGAGGTTCTCCTGTGGAGGATGGGACATGACGGAAATTCTTGTGCAGTCGGGTTCGGAGGGGCAGGTTCCTTCCGCGACCAGGGTGGTGGAGCACCCGGCGTGGCCCGTGCTCAAGGATGCCGTGGAGCAGATCCGGCCATGGCAGTCGAAGGACGGCTCGATCGACTTCGAGGCCGAGGGCGCGCCGGAGCGCGCGGACGCCGAGGGCGCCGTGCACCGCGTGCTCCGGGCGGTCGAGGAGCTGGCCCCGCTGCTTCCGCACGACGCGGCCTACCACGAGGCCCTGGTCAAGGATCTGCGCCGCTGGGCCGACGGGGGCTTCCAGGTACCGGACTTCCTCGACTCGCTGCTGGCCTTCCAGCCCGCCGCCCACCGCGAGGACGGCCTCCAGCACCTCGTGGTCTTCCCGATGTACACGCAGAACGGCAACCCGGACCGCAACCTCGAGGCGGTCGTGCTGCGCATGGTCTGGCCGGACTGGCTGGCCGAGCTGGAGCGCACCCGGTACGACAACCCGCTGTTCTGCGGCATCACCTTCGAGGACTTCACGGCCGGGTACGACACCAACTCCGCCGTGCTCTTCCCCGAGACGATCGCCGTGCGCGAGGCGCCGGAGCGGTTCTCCTGGGGCGGCATCTTCTGCGACCGCGAGGCCGCCCGCTTCCGCCGGGTGACCGCAGCCGCCGTCGACATCCTGGGCCTCGAGCTGCCCGAGGACATCGCCGCCATGGTGCACGACCAGAAGCGCTGCGAAGAGGCCTTCGTGCTCTGGGACATGGTCCACGACCGCACCCACAGCCACGGCGACCTGCCGTTCGACCCCTTCATGATCAAGCAGCGTCAGCCGTTCTGGATGTACGGCCTGGAGGAGCTGCGCTGCGACCTCACCGCCTTCAAGGAGGCCGTGAAGCTGGAGACCGACGGCGTCCCGCAGGCCCGTGACGTGCAGTACGCGGTGCTGTTCGACCGCATGTTCCGCTTCCCGGTCACCGGCGAGCGCGTGCGCAACTACGACGGCCTCGGCGGCCAGCTGCTCTTCGCCTACCTGCACAAGCACGACGTCGTGCGCTGGACGGACAACAAGCTCCTCATCGACTGGCAGCGCGCCCCGCAGGTCACCAACCAGCTCTGCGCCGAGATCGAGAAGCTCTACCGCGACGGCATCGACCGCCCGAAGCTGGTGCACTGGTTCGCGGGCTACGAACTGGTCGCCGGCTACCTCGCCCCGCACCCGGGTTCGAAGTGGGCCAAGGGCCCCGACGCCCTCGACCTGTCCCAGCCGCCGCGCAAGCTCGTCGACGACGTGCTTCCGGACGAGTTTCCGCTGAGCATGTTCTACGAGGCCCTGTCCAAGAAGCTGAAGAACGTGATCGCCTCCACCAAGGGCATCACGGCGGACGGCGCCGAGCGGATCGCCGCGTGAGCGACCGCGCCCAGACTGCTCGGGAGGAGAACATGGTGGGGAACGGAAACAGGGCACTGAGCGGTGCGGTGATCGCGGTGGCCGGCGCGGGCGGACCCGCCGGCCGGGCCACGCTGCTGCGCCTCGCCGAGGCGGGCGCGACCGTCGTCGGCTCGGACAACGACCCGGAGCGGCTCGCGGAGGCCGTCGACGCGGCGCGCTACGCCTCCGGCGGCGCCACCGTCACCGGCGAGAAGGTCGACCTGCTCGACCTGCAGTCCACCCGCGACTGGGCCGCGCACATCGAGAAGGAGTACGGCCGGGTGGACGGCCTGGTCCACCTCGTCGGAGGCTGGCGCGGCAGCGAGACCTTCACCAAGACCAGCCTCAGCGACTGGTCGGTGCTGGAGAAGCTGCTCATCCGGACCGTGCAGCACACCTCCCTCGCCTTCCACGAGGCGCTGCAGCGCAGCGACCGCGGCCGGTACCTCCTGATCAGCGCGGCGGGCGCGAGCAAGCCCACCGCGGGCAACGCGGCCTACTCCGCGGCGAAGGCCGCGGCCGAGGCGTGGACGCTGGCCATGGCCGACTACTTCCGCAAGGCCGGGAAGGCCGAGGGCGCCGAGGGGCCGACGTCCGCGGCTGCGATCCTGGTGGTGAAGGCGTTGGTGCACGACGCGATGCGCGCCGAGCGCCCCAACGCGAAGTTCGCGGGCTTCACGGACGTCAAGGACCTCGCCGAGGCCATCGCCGGCGTCTGGGACAAGCCCGCCGCGGAAGTGAACGGAAACCGTCTGTGGCTCACCGAGAAGCCGTGAACCCTCCCAGGACCGACGCGCGTCGCCATCACGACCCGGAGGTCCGCGGTTTCGCCAGCGACAACTACGCCGGGGTCCACCCGGAGGTGCTCGCCGCCCTGGCCGTGGCCAACGGCGGGCACCAGGTCGCGTACGGCGAGGACGCCTACACCGAGAACCTCCAGCGGATCGTCCGCAGCCACTTCGGTGCCACCGCCGAGGCCTTCCCGGTCTTCAACGGCACCGGCGCCAACGTCGTCGCGCTCCAGGCGGTCACCGACCGCTGGGGCGCGGTGATCTGCGCCGAGAGCGCGCACATCAATGTCGACGAGGGCGGCGCCCCGGAACGGATGGGCGGCCTCAAGCTGCTCACCGTGCCCACGCCGGACGGCAAGCTCACACCCGAGCTGATCGACCGGCAGGCGTACGGCTGGGAGGACGAGCACCGCGCCATGCCGCAGGTGGTCTCGATCACCCAGAGCACCGAGCTGGGCACCCTCTACACGCCCGAGGAGATCCGCGCGATCTGCGAGCACGCCCACGCCCGCGGGATGCGGGTGCACCTGGACGGCTCCCGGATCGCCAACGCGGCGGCCTCGCTGAACGTCCCCATGCGGACGTTCACCAACGCGGTCGGCGTCGACATCCTCTCGCTGGGCGGGACGAAGAACGGTGCCCTGCTGGGCGAGGCGGTCGTCGTCATCAACCAGGACGCCGTCCGGCACATGAAGCACCTGCGGAAGATGTCCATGCAACTCGCCTCCAAGATGCGCTTCGTGTCGGTGCAACTGGAGGCCCTGCTCGCCAAGGACCTGTGGCTGCGCAACGCCCGCCACGCCAACGAGATGGCCCAGCGGCTGGCGGAGGGCGTGCGCGCCGTGCACGGCGTGGAGATCCTCTACCCGGTGCAGGCCAACGGCGTCTTCGCCCGCCTCCCGCACGACGTGAGCGAGCGCCTGCAGAAGCGGTTCCGTTTCTACTTCTGGGACGAGGCCGACGGTGTGGTCCGGTGGATGTGCTCCTTCGACACCACCGAGGACGACGTGGACGCGTTCGTCGCCGCGCTCAAGGAGGAGATGGCGCGCTAGCGAGGCGGTCCTGCGATCGCGGGTGTCGTCACTGATTCTGCATGGATATGCGGGCGATCGGAAAGTCATTGACTGACGGCCGGTCACATTCCTATGCTCCCGCGCATGCAGCTGATCCAGCAGGACCCGGACCTCTCCGCCTATCTGGCCGCCGACGAGGTCATCGACCACGATCATCCGGTGGTGCGCGACACGGCCGCCCGTCTGGCCGGACGGGTGGCCGACTCGTATGCCTATGCGCAGGCGGCCTTCGAGTTCGTGCGCGACACGATCCCGCACTCCGCCGACAGCGGGGATCCGCGCGTCACCTGGCGCGCCTCGGACGTCCTCCGGCGGCGCACCGGGATCTGCCATGCCAAGGCGCACGCGCTGGCCGCGCTGCTGCGCGCCGAGGACATCCCGGCCGCCCTGTGCTACCAGCGGCTGGCGCGCGACGACGGCCCCGGTCATGCCGTGCACGGCCTGGTGGCCGTGCGGTTCCACGGCGCCTGGCACCGGCAGGACCCCCGTGGCAACAAGCCGGGGGTCGACGCCCGGTTCTCCCTGGAGGGTGAGCGGCTGGCCTGGGTTCCCGACGCGAAGTCCAATGAGGTGGACTATCCAGACCTGTACGCTGAACCTCATCCGGCGGTGCTCGGGGCTCTCCGGGCCGCGCGCGACCGGTCGGCTCTCTGGCAGACGCTCCCCACCGCACTCTGAGGCAGGCGATGACGCTCACCCTGACCGTGTCCGACGACGTGCGCGCCCTCGCGCCCGGCTTCACCCATGTCGCCGTCGAGGCGCACGGCCTCGTCAACGGTCCCAGCACGGAGGCCTCTTCCGCGCTGCTGGACGAGGCGGCGCGCCGTCTCGCGGCCCGTCTGGACGGCCGTGCCCCGCACGAGGACCCGCATGTGGCGGCCTGGCGCGCGGCCTACACGGCGTTCGGCGCCAAGCCCTCCCGCACCCGCAACTCCGCCGAGGCGCTCGCCAGGAGGGCGCTGTCGGAGGCCGGTCTGCCGCGCATCAACGCGCTCGTCGACCTCTACAACGCCGTCAGCGTCGCCCACCTCGTCCCGGTCGGCGGCGAGGACCTCGACCGCATCCAGGGCGGGATGCGCCTGGTGCGCGCCACGGGCGACGAGGAGTTCGCGACCGTCGCCGACAGTGCGGAGAGCATCGAGCACCCCGACGCCGGCGAGGTCGTCTGGTGCGACGGGGCGGGCGTGACCTGCCGGCGCTGGAACTGGCGCCAGGGCCCGCGCACCCGCCTGACCGAGCGGACCACCTCCGCGCTGTTCCTGCTGGAGAGCCTGGCACCGATGCCGGTTACCGAGGTGGAGGCGGCGGCCGCCGAACTGGCCGAGCTGCTGGAGAAGTTCAGTCCGGGCGCGCGGATCACGGTCCGGCCCCCGGCGTCCTAGAGGCTCCCGGAGGGCCGGGGACCGGGCCCCGCGGGTGTGTCCGCAGCGACGCCCGGAGGCCGGCGGGTCAGTGGGCCGTGCGCAGTTGCTCCGGCGTCGGCGCCGTCCCGCCCAGGTGGGCGGGCAGCCACCAGGTGTCGTCGGCGCCCTTGGGGCGCGCCGGGTAGGCGCGCTGCGCCGCCTCCAGCATTTCCTGCACGCGCTCGCGCAGGCGGCGGGTGAGGGCGCCCGCGTACTGGTCGCGGGTGGCCTCGACGGCCTCGCCCACCCGGATCGTGATGGGGGTGTGGCTGCGCTTGAAGTTGCGCGGATGGCCCTTGGTCCACAGCCGCTGGGTGCCCCACACGGCCATCGGGACCAGCGGGACGCCCGCCTCCTGCGCCAGCCGGGCGGCGCCGGACTTGAAGGCCTTGAGGGTGAAGGACTGCGAGATGGTGGCCTCCGGGAAGACGCCCACGATCTCGCCGGACCGCAGCGAGTCGAGGGCGTGGGCGAAGGCCGCCTCGCCCTGGGCGCGGTCCACCGGGATGTGCTTCATGCCGCGCATCAGCGGGCCGGAGATCCGGTGCCGGAAGACGGAGTCCTTCGCCATGAAGCGCACCAGCCGCTTCTGCGGAAGGGCCGCCAGCCCGTTGAAGATGAAGTCCAGATAGCTGATGTGGTTGCTCACCAGCACGGCGCCGCCCGAGCGCGGGATGTTTTCCGAACCCGCGCAGTCGATCTTGAGGTCCCACACCTTGAACATCGTGCGGGCGAGACCGATGACGGGACGGTAGACAAGCTCTGCCATGGGCGGGGCGGACCCTTCTCTCTGCCGCGCAAAGGGGTTCTCGGCGGAAGTTACGGAGCCGTAGGTTTACGGCATCCCGCAGATCGTGCCCCAATAACGGCCGGGGAGCCAGCCCACGTGCCCGCACGGGGCGAGATCCTCGTCACGTCGGCCCAGCGTCCGCCCGCGGCGGGGCCGGCGAGCCCGCCGCCCTCCTCGGGGCACACTTGTGCGGAGGGCCGGGAATCCCCACGACCTCGGGAACGCTGAGGTGGGCGATGACCGGACGGCGGTGCTCGCGGCGGCGGGTGCCCACGGAGTGCCGCCGCGGCGGCGGAACGGGAGAGTGCGGGTGCACGGGCGCGACGAGTGCGGACGGCTCGGTACGGCCGAGCTGGGCGAGGGTCTCGGCGAGCGCGCCACCCTGGTGCAGTTCTCCAGCGCCTTCTGCGCCCCGTGCCGGGCCACCCGCCGGATCCTCGGGGAGGTCGCCGACATGGTCCCCGGAGTGACCCACGTCGAGATCGACGCGGAGGCCCGACTGGACCTGGTGCGCGCGCACGGCATCCTCAGGACCCCCACGGTGCTCGTGCTCGACGCGGACGGACGGGTGGTGCGGCGCGCCGCCGGTCAGCCGCGCAAGGCGGACATCATCGCCGCCCTCGGGGAGGCGGTGTGACGCCCGTTCCGGTGACGGTGACACATCTCCCACCTGATGGGACGAACTTGACGGTGCTCATCCGCTCTCGTCAGCCTGACCGTATGCCCTCGGAAATCCTTCTCCACGGATGCGGACGTCGTCGGACCGGAGCCCTCGCCCCCACCGCGAGCGAGCGCTGTCCGGGCCGTTGAGCAGCTCCGGCCCCACACGCTCCCCTCAGCAGAAGGACAACTCCATGTCGGCCACCTCCGGCCTCGGCACCGTCCGGCCCGCCTCACCCGACCTGCTGCGCTCCGTCTTCCGGCGGCACGCGGCGGGTGTCGCGGTCGTCACCGCCCGCGGCGACGCCGGCCCGGTCGGCTTCACGGCGACCTCCCTCACCTCCGTCTCCGCGGACCCGCCGCTGCTCTCCTTCGGCATCGGCACCGGCGGCTCCAGCTGGCCGGCGATCTCCGGCACCGACCACGTCGGCGTGCACATACTCGGTGAGCACCAGCGGGAACTGGCCGCCCGCTTCGCCCGCAGCGGCGCCGACCGCTTCGGGCCGGCCACCGCCTGGCGCGAGGGCCCCGAGGGCGTGCCCGTCCTCGACGACGTCCTCGCCTGGCTCGTCTGCCGGATCGTGGGACGCGTCCCGGCGGGGGACCACCGCATCGTGGTCGCCGAGGTCGTCCTCGGCGACCCCGCCGGCGCCGGGCGCCCCCTGCTGTACCACCAGGGGCGTTTCCACGGGCTGCGCGACTGATCCACGGCTCCGCCTTCCGCGGGGCCGTCGAGTTCCGGTTACGCTGCGTTGCAAAGGTCACAGTTCAAAGCGCTTGCTTAGCGGGAATGAACTGGGTGTACTGACGAGTAATATTTCGGTCGGAGCGCCTGGTCGCCCCAACCGGGATCGGCCGCTTGAGGCGCCTATGCTGCCTGCAAGAAGGCAGCCCTGGAAATGACGATTGCAGTAGGAGAGCCGGCGTGAGCTTGAGGATCGTTGTCACTGTGAAGTACGTGCCCGACGCCACTGGCGACCGGCACTTCGCCGATGACCTGACCGTCGACCGCGACGACGTGGACGGTCTGCTCTCCGAGCTGGACGAGTACGCGGTCGAGCAGGCGCTGCAGATCGCGGAGAACGCGGACGACGCCGAGGTCACCGTCCTGACGGTGGGTCCCGAGGACGCCAAGGACGCGCTGCGCAAGGCCCTGTCGATGGGCGCCGACAAGGCGATCCACGTCGAGGACGACGACCTGCACGGCACGGACGCCATCGGCACCTCCCTGGTCCTGGCCAAGGCGATCGAGAAGGCCGGCTACGACCTGGTGGTCTCCGGCATGGCCTCCACCGACGGCACCATGGGCGTCGTACCGGCGCTGGTCGCCGAGCGTCTGGGCGTCCCGCAGGTCACGCTGCTGTCCGAGGTCTCCGTCGAGGACGGCACGGTCACGGGCCGCCGCGACGGTGACACCGCCACCGAGCGGCTGGAGGCCCAGCTCCCGGCCGTCGTCTCCGTCACCGACCAGTCGGGCGAGGCGCGTTACCCGTCCTTCAAGGGCATCATGGCGGCCAAGAAGAAGCCGGTGGAGTCCTGGGACCTGGAGGACCTGGAGATCGAGGCCGAGGAGATCGGGCTCGAGGGCGCCTGGACGAAGGTCGACTCCGCGGCCGAGCGTCCGGCCCGCACGGCCGGCACGATCGTCAAGGACGAGGGCGAGGGCGGCAAGCAGCTCGCTGAGTTCCTCGCGAGCCAGAAGTTCATCTAAGGGCCGGAAGCCCAATAGCGGCTCCCTCCCCTGACCGCCCCTCAGACTTCGCACATCCGCAGGAGAGCAATCCCATGGCTGAAGTTCTCGTCTACGTCGACCACGTGGACGGTGCCGTCCGCAAGCCCACCCTGGAGCTGCTGACCCTGGCCCGCCGCATCGGCGAGCCGGTCGCCGTCGCGCTGGGCAACGGCGCCGCCGACACCGCCGCCACGCTCGCCGAGCACGGCGCGGTGAAGGTCCTCACCCACGAGGCGTCCGAGTACGCCGACTACCTGGTCGTCCCGAAGGTCGACGCCCTGCAGGCGGCCGTCGAGGCCGTCTCCCCGGCCGCCGTGCTCGTCCCGTCCTCCGCCGACGGCAAGGAGATCGCGGCCCGTCTGGCGCTGCGCATCGGCTCCGGCATCATCACCGACGCCGTCGACCTCGAGGCCGGCGACGAGGGCCCCGTGGCCACCCAGTCGGTGTTCGCCGCGTCCTTCACCACCAAGTCGCGTGTCTCCAAGGGCACCCCGGTCATCACGGTCAAGCCGAACTCGGCCGCCGTCGAGGCCGCCCCGGCCGCGGGCGCGGTCGAGGCCCTGTCCGTCTCCTTCTCCGCCCAGGCGACCGGCACCAAGGTCACCGGCCGCACCCCGCGCGAGTCGACGGGCCGTCCGGAGCTGACCGAGGCCGCGATCGTGGTCTCCGGTGGCCGCGGTGTCAACGGCGCGGAGAACTTCTCGGTCATCGAGGCGCTCGCCGACTCCCTCGGCGCGGCCGTCGGCGCCTCGCGTGCCGCGGTCGACGCCGGCTGGTACCCGCACACCAACCAGGTCGGCCAGACCGGCAAGTCCGTCTCGCCGCAGCTCTACATCGCCAACGGCATCTCCGGCGCGATCCAGCACCGCGCCGGTATGCAGACCTCGAAGACGATCGTGGCCGTCAACAAGGACGCCGAGGCCCCGATCTTCGACCTGGTCGACTACGGCGTCGTCGGCGACCTGTTCGACGTCGTCCCGCAGCTGACCGAGGAGATCAAGGCGCGCAAGGGCTGATCACCCTCCCTGCCGACGTCCGGGCCACCCGGACCCGCCGAGGCCCCCGTGACCGTCGTGGTCACGGGGGCCTCGGCCGTGCCACGGGCCGCGCCGCCCGGACGCCTGGGTGTTGACCCGCGGGAAGATCCACGGATAACTTCATTCAACGGATTGTTGATTCCGTAGAGTGGAAAACGGAGGGTGCGGCATGGGCCAGGGCGGGCAGGAAAAGGTGGCGACCAGTCTCTCGGGCGCCGTCAGCGAGGAGATCAGCGCCTCCCTCGCGGCGGTCGACGCCGAGCTGGAGCGCCGCTACCCCGGTGACCCCGGCACCCGCCAGCCCGTCCACACCGTCTACGTCCCCGGCGACCTCTTCACCGCCGACACCGTCCGCGTCTGGGGCGAGGCCGCCCTCGCCGCGCTCGACGAACACGCCCCCGACGCAGCCGCCTTCGCCGCCGTGCTCGGCCTGGACGACGCCCTCGCCGCGCCCGTGTACGACCGGGTCCGCGCGAAGCTGGAACGCGAACCGGTCGAGGACCTTCGGGTCGACTTCGAGGACGGCTACGGCCCCCGCCCGGACGCCGAGGAGGACCGGGCCGCGGCCCGCGCGGCGCGCCTGATCGCCGAGGGGCACGAAAAGGGCACGACTGCCCCGTACACGGGCATCCGCATGAAGTGCATGGAGGCCGCGGTCCGCGACCGGGGCATCCGCACCCTCGACATCTTCCTCACCGGCCTGATGGAGGCCGGCGGCCTGCCCGGCGGGCTGCTGCTGACGTTTCCGAAGGTGACGTACCCGGAGCAGGTCACCGCGATGGTCCGGCTGCTCGAAGCGTTCGAGGGCGCCCACGGACTGGAGCCCGGACGGCTCGGCTTCGAGATCCAGATCGAGACCAGCCAGGCCATCCTCGCCGCCGACGGCACCGCCACCGTCGCCCGCATGATCCAGGCCGCCGAGGGCCGCGCCACCGGCCTGCACTACGGCACCTTCGACTACAGTGCCTGCCTCGGTGTCTCCGCCGCCCACCAGGCGAGCGACCATCCCGCCGCCGACCACGCCAAGGCGGTCATGCAGGTCGCCGCCGCGGGCACCGGCGTACGTGTCTCGGACGGCTCCACCAACGTGCTCCCTGTCGGCCCGACCGAGAAGGTGCACGACGCCTGGCGGCTGCACTACGGCCTGACCCGCCGCGCCCTGGCGCGCGCCTACTACCAGGGCTGGGACATGCATCCCGGCCACCTTCCCACCCGGTACGCGGCCGTGTTCGCCTTCTACCGCGAGGGGTTCGAGCAGGCCGCCGCCCGCCTCGCCCGCTACGTCGACCGGACCGGCGGCGACGTGATGGACGAACCGGCCACCGCCAAGGCACTCAGCGGCTATCTGCTGCGCGGCCTGGACTGCGGCGCGCTCGAATCCGCCGAGGTCACCCGGCTCACCGGCCTCACCCGGGCCGACCTGGAGGGCTTCGCCGCGCCGCGCCGGGGCGACCTCACGGCCTCAGCCGGCTGAGCCGGCCGAAGGGACCTGCCGCCCGGGAGCGGGACCGGAGCCACGGGACCGGCGGCCGTCGTCCGCCGCGGACCGCCCGGCACGGGTGCGCCCGGTCGGGGATCCTGCGCGCGTGGCGGTACGACCGTCCCGCACGTGTGGTGGTCGAGGTCGTACGCCCGCCCCGCGCCGCACGGTGGTCTGCGCCGAACGCCCGTCCGGCGCCGCACGGCCAAGCTCCGCCCCCGTCCCACCGCGCGGTGGTCGAGGGCGTACGCCCGTCCCGCGCCGCCGCGGTCAGGGCCGTACGTACGCCTCCAGGCCGGACGCCGTCACCCGCCGCTCCTGCGCGAACAGTTGTGTGCCCCGCGCGCACAGCCGCAGGTCCGCCCGCGCCCGGGCGCAGAACAGCTCGGGCGTGTCGCCGAACAGCTCCCGCAACCGGACCGACTCCACGAGCAGTTCGGTGAGCAGGGCGCGCTCGCCCGGGTGTCTGCGCGGGGTGTCGGCGCCGTCGTGCAGCACGCCGTGACGGTTGACGTAGACGTGCGCGCCGGAGAGGGGGGCGCCGTGCTCCGGCTCGATCAGTGCGTCGGGCGCGGGCAGCCAGGCGCGACGGAAGTTGCCCGTGGGCACCGGCACCCCCTCGCTCGCGTCGATGGCGGCCAGTTGCCGCTCGTCGAGCCAGAGGACGAACAGCTCCCGCACCGTCCCGGGCGCCCTGACCGGCGACGCGGAGACGTATCCCATGCGGCTCACATGGGCCGAGACGCCCACGTCGACGCCGGTGACCCGGGCCTTCTACATCGGCAGCGGCTCGTCGACGCCGGATTCGGCCATCTTGTGGCGCAGTTGGCCGGGGCAGCCGTTGGAGCCGACGGCGAGGACCGGGTGCCGGCCGGCACGGGAGAAACGGTCCAGGGGCAGCAGGCGGTCCCCGTGCAGCAGCCCGGACCGCTCCGGCCAGGCCCCGGGGTACAGCAGCGGATGGTCGCGCGGCGCCTCGGCCAGGCCGAGCGCCTCCAGGGAGAGGTCGTCCCGGTGCGCCCCCGCCCGCCCGTTCGCGTGGTTCGCCACGGCCGCTCAGTCCGCCGGCGGCAGCTCGCCGGAGCCGCGGGTGATCAGGCGGGTCGGCAGCTCGATCCGCTCCGGGGCGACGAGGGTGCCGTCGAGCTGGCGGAACAGGCGCTCCGCCGCGGTACGGCCGAGGGCCGCCGCGTCCTGGGCGACCACGGTGACGCCCGGCTCCAGCAGGTCGGCCAGCTCGATGTCGTCGAAACCGACCAGCGCCACCCGGCGGCGGTGCTCGGCCAGGACACGGACCACGGTGACCGTCACCCGGTTGTTGCCCGTGAAGACGGCGGTGACGGGCTCGGGCCCGGACAGCATCGCCTCGGCCGCCCCGCGCACCCGCTCGGGGTCGGTGACACCCAGCGACATCCAGGAATCCTCGACCGGTATTCCGGCGTCCTCCATCGCCGCCCGGTAGCCGCGCAGGCGCTCGGCCGCCGTGTGGATGCGGGGCATGTCGCCGATGAAGCCGATCCGACGGTGGCCGTGGGCGATGAGGTGGGCGACACCGTCACGGGCACCGCCGAAGTTGTCCGAGAGGACCACGTCGGCGTCGATCTTCCCGGCCGGGCGGTCCACGAAGACGGTGGCCACACCCGCCTTGATCTCCGGCTCCAGATACCGGTGGTCGTCCCCGGCCGGGATGACGACCAGACCGTCCACCCGCCGCGCGCACAGCGCCAGGGCGAGCTCCTGCTCGCGGTCCGGGTCCTCCGCGCTGGAGCCGTTGATGAGCAGGGCGCCGTGCGCGCGGGCCACCTCCTCGACCGCGCGGCTGAGCGGACCGTAGAACGGGTCGGCGAGGTCCTCCAGGATCAGCCCGATGCTCGCCGTACGGCCCTTGCGCAGGACGCGCGCGCTGTCGTTGCGGCGGAAGCCCAGCGCCTCGATGGCCTCCTGCACTCGGCGCTCGGTGTCCGGAGTGACGCCCGGCTCGCCGTTGACCACGCGGGAGACGGTCTTGAGCCCGACACCCGCGCGGGCTGCCACGTCCTTCATGGTCGGACGGTTGCCGTAGCGGCTGGCGGCGAGGCGGTCTGCTCGGCGGGCGGTCTCGGGCACGATGCGGCGTCCTGTCCTGTCGTCCACGGGGGATGCGGCGAACCATGGGGCTGTATGAGGATGTGGCGTCGAGCATAGAGCCTGGACAACGTTGTCATGCACGGGAGAGACTGTCCACCGCAATCCCCGGCCTGCGCCCCCACCGCGAGACCGGCCTGCGCCCACCCTTGGTTTCTCACATGGCTGACGGGGAGATCTGACTCTGATGCACACCGACCTCGTGGCCGCGCTCGACATCGGCGGCACCAAGATCGCCGGTGCCCTGGTGGACGGGCACGGCCGCATCCTGGTGCGCGCACAGCGCGCGACGCCCGCGCAGGAGGACGGCGACACCGTGATGCGGGCGGTGGAGCGGGTCCTCGGCGAGCTGGCCGCGGGGCCGCTGTGGGGACGCGTCACGGCCCTCGGCATAGGCAGCGCGGGCCCGGTGGACGCGTCCGCGGGCACGGTGAGCCCGGTGAACGTGCCGGGCTGGCGCGGCTATCCGCTGGTCGAACGGGCGCGGGCCGCGGTCGGCGGGCTGCCGGTCGAGCTGATCGGCGACGGCGTGGCCATCACCGCCGCCGAGCACTGGCAGGGCGCCGCTCGCGGCCATGACAACGCGCTGTGCATGGTGGTCTCCACGGGCGTGGGAGGCGGTCTGGTGCTGAACGGGCGGCTGCACCCCGGCCCCACGGGCAACGCCGGTCACATCGGCCACATCAGCGTCGACCTCGACGGGGACCTCTGCCCGTGCGGCTCGCGCGGCTGCGTGGAACGCCTGGCGAGCGGACCCAACATCGCGCGCCGGGCGCTCGACGACGGCTGGCGGCCGGGCCCGGACGGCGACACCTCGGCCGCCGCGGTGGCCGCCGCGGCCCGCGCCGGGGACCCCGTCGCCGGCGCCTCCTTCGAGCGCGCCGCCCAGGCCCTGGCCGCCGGCATCGCGGCCACCGCCACCCTGGTCGAGATCGACATCGCCGTCGTCGGCGGGGGTGTGGGCAAGGCGGGCGACGTGCTCCTCACGCCACTGCGGAAGGCGCTGCGGGAGTACGCCACCCTGTCCTTCGTGCGGGGCCTGACGGTCGTGCCCGCGCAGATGGGCACGGACGCCGGTCTCGTGGGAGCGGCTGCGGCCGCGCTCACCGCCCGGACGAACGCCACGGCGGCCGGAGTCTGAGGCGCCCCGGCGGGCGGAGTCCGAGGCATCACGGCGTCACGGCGGTGGGAGTCCGGGCGTCACGGCGGTCGGAGCCTGAGGGCGGGCCGGCGGGCGCCGCGGGGATTCCGCTCGGGCGGGTCGGCGGCGGGCGCAGCTGCCCGTGCGCAGTCCGGCGTGCGCGGGTTCGGCGTGCGCGGCGGTGGGCGAGTTCGCGCTCCGGCGCTCGCCCGGTGCCGGAGACCGCCGACCGCACCACGTGCGGGCACCGGGCCGCCGCTGCGGGAGCGTCCCCCTCGGGGCGTGCGCGGCGGTGGGCGAGTTCGCGCTCCGGCGCTCGCCCCGTGCCGGAGACCGCCGACCGCACCACGTGCGGGCACCGGGCCGCCGCTGCGGGAGCGTCCCCCTCGGGGCGTGCGCGGCGGTGGGCGAGTTCGCGCTCCGGCGCTCGCCCCGTGCCGGAGACCGCCGACCGCACCCCGTGCAGGCACCAGGCCGCCGCCGCGGAAGTGCCCTCCTCGGCGACCGCGGCGACGCCCTCCGTCCGGCGCGGCTCCCTGCCGTCTCCGCCCGCCGAGCGACCCGTGCCCGTCTCCTGCGGAGATCACCGTCACATCCGATCATCTCCACAACGCGGGAAGCGGGAGCGGGAGGAACCGGTTGGAAGGGGTAGGCGGTGAACGGGCCGTCCGGCCCACCTCAGCGGATCGGAGCGCAGACATGCCGATGTCCCCGACCACGCGCCGCGCGCCGGCCGACGGCACGGCGGCGCCCGGCTCCCGGCGCGGGACGGCCCGCCGGTACGGGGCCGGGTTCTGGACGGTCGCCGCGGTGTTCGTCACGGCCATGGCCTTCTCCACCGTCCCGACGCCGCTCTACCCGCTGTACCAGGAGCACGACGGCTTCTCCACGTTCACCGTCACCGTCGTCTTCGCGGTGTACGCCGTCGGTGTCCTGGCCAGTCTGCTGCTGGCCGGGCACGTCTCGGACTGGGCCGGCCGCAGGAAGGTCCTGGTCGCGGCGCTCGCACTGGAACTCGCCGCCGCCGCGCTCTTCCTGGCCTCGTCCGCGCTCTGGGTGCTGATCGTCGCGAGGCTGATCACCGGCCTCGGCGTCGGAGTGCTGACCGCGACGGCCACCGCCCATCTGCACGAGCTGCACGGTGCCCACCGGCCCGGCGCCCCGGCGCAGCGGTTCGAGATCGTGTCGACCGCGGCCAACATCGGCGGCCTCGGCCTCGGCCCGCTGATCGCCGGCGGCCTCGCCCAGTACCTCGGCGCTCCGCTGCGGCTGCCCTACGCCGTCTTCGGCGCCCTGCTGCTGGCCGGGATCGCCGCGGTGCTGAGCACCCCGGAGACGGTCGACAAGCCCGCGGTCCGCCCGGCGTACCGTCCGCAGCGGGTGAGCGCCGACCACGGCGACCGGGCGGGGTACTTCGCCGCGAGCGCCGCCGGCTTCGCCTGCCTGGCGGTCTTCGGGCTGTTCACCTCCCTGGTCCCCGGCTTCGTGGGCGGCACCCTGCACCATCCGTCCCGGGCGCTGGCCGGGCTGATCGTGTTCGCCGTGTTCGGCGCCGCCGCGACGGCCCAGACGCTCTCCGGCCGGCTCGGCGACCGTACCCGGCGCACCGTGGGGCTCCTCGCCCAGGCCGCCGGGGTGGCGGTCCTCGCGGTGGGCGTGCGGACGGCGAGCCTGCCGGTGTTCCTGCTGGCCGGGATCGTCGCGGGCGCGGGCGCCGGGGTGCTGTTCAAGTCGGCCGTCGCGGCCGTCGCCGCCATGGCCGCCCCGGAGCGCCGCGGCGAGGCCCTGGCCGGGCTGTTCCTGGTCTCCTACGTCGGCCTGGCCCTGCTGCCCGTCGGCCTCGGCCTGGCGACCCGCTACACGAGCCTGACCACCGCGATGACCTGGTTCACCGGGGTCGTCCTTGCCCTGCTCGCCGCGGTCGCACTGCTCGACCGCCGCCGTGGCACGACCGGCTGACGCCGCCCGCGGCGACCTCCGCTCCGGTCGGGGCCCTGTTCCCAGCCGGGACATCTGCTCCGGTCGGGGCTCTGTTCCCGCCGGGGCGTCCATTCCGGCCGAGGCCCTGTTCCGTCCGGAGTATCTGCTCCGCTCGGTGCCGCTGTCCCATCCGGAGCGTCTGCTCCGGTCGGGGACAGGGCGTGACCCCGAGCCGGTTCCATCGGTTGAACCGGTCATGAAGAAGCGCAGCATGCTCGCCATCGCCTCCCTCGCCACCGGTTTCGTGGTGGCCGCCATCACCCCCTCCCACGCCTCCGGTCACGAGCCGCTCGGCGACCTGAACACGAAGGACACCGTGGGCAGCGTCGACGACGTCGTCGGCCACGACGGCCTGTCGGCCGGCGAGGAGGTCCTCGGGGACAACGCCTGAGGCAGCCGGCCCGTCCCGGTGCCGGCGTGCCCGCCCCGTGGGGTGGGGACGCCGGCACCGTCGCGCAGGCGCCCTCAACGGGAGCCGGTTTCCGTGGCAGGGTGGAGCGGGCAAGCCACAGGGGGCCAAACAGAAGAGGGGGACCCGTGATCGTCTGGATCAACGGTGCGTTCGGTGCGGGGAAGTCCACCACCGCACGGGAACTGATCGAACTGATCCCGAACAGCACGCTCTTCGACCCCGAGGTCATCGGCGGCGCGCTCAGGTACCTGCTGCCGGCCAAACACCTCGCCGAGGTCGGCGACTACCAGGACCTGCCGATCTGGCGGCGGCTGGTGATCGACACGGCGGCCGCGATGCTCGCGGAGGTGGGCGGAACCCTCGTCGTCCCCATGACCCTGCTGCGCCAGGAGTACCGCGACGAGATCTTCGGTGGTCTCGCGGCCCGCCGGATCGGCGTCCACCATCTGCTCCTCGCCCCGGCTGAAACGATCCTGCGCGAGCGGATAGCCGGCCGGGAGGTCCCGCCGGACCTCCCCGACGGCGAGACGCGGGTGCGCCAGTGGGCCTACGACCACATCGAGCCCTACCGCGCCGCCCTGGCCTCCTGGCTGACCGCCGACGCCCACCTCGTCGACACCAGCGCGCTCACCCCGTACCAGACGGCCGTCCGTATCGCCGAGGCCGTCGGCAGCGGGACCCTGCCCGCCTGCGACATCGTGCAGACGCCCGAGCCCACCGCGGAGACCCTCGCCTCCGGCGTCCTGCTCTTCGACGAACAGGACCGGGTGCTGCTCGTCGATCCCACCTACAAGGCCGGCTGGGAGTTCCCCGGTGGGGTCGTCGAGCCGGGCGAGGCCCCGGCCCGCGCCGGGATGCGCGAGGTCGCCGAGGAGACGGGGATCGTCCTGGACGACGTGCCCCGGCTGCTGGTCGTCGACTGGGAACCGCCCGCGCCCCCCGGCTACGGCGGTCTGCGGCTGCTCTTCGACGGCGGCCGGCTCGACTCCGAGTCGGCCGGGCGCCTGCTGCTGCCTGGCCCCGAACTGCGGGACTGCCGCTTCGTCAGCGAACGTGAGGCCGCCGACCTGCTCCCACCGGTCCGCTTCGAACGCCTGCGCTGGGCCCTGCGCGCCCGCGAACGCGGCGCCGCACTGTACCTGGAAGCGGGCGTCCCCCTCGGCTGACGTTCCTACGGCCGTGCCCGGTCCGGCGGTCCGGCGGCCGTGCCCGGTCCGGCGGTCCGGCGGCCGTGCCGGTCCGGCGGTCCTGCGGTTCCTGCGGCGTGCGGTCCTGCCGCCGGTGCCGCCGGTGCCGCCCTGAGTACGGCCCCGTCTCCGGGCCTCGCCCCCGCTGCCCGCGGCCGCTCCCGCCCCGCTGCTCCGGCCGATGGGGAACCGCCGGGGACGGCGGGCGGCCGCGTGGCTGGCTACCGGCCGTCGGCCCCGCTCCACGCCCGTCGGCCGAGCGCCGGAGCGCCGTGGCCGAAGCAGGCCACCTCCGGGGCCAGCGCGGCCGGCCGGCGGAAGGAGTCGGCCGCCTGAGGCCGGTCGAGGTGGAACACCCCCGGCATCACCGTGCCGTCCTCCGGAGACGCGGCCACCGTGTCTCCGGTGAACAGGCACGCCGTGGCGCGGGAGGTGGAGGGCGATGCTGCCGTGGGTGTGGCCCGGGACGTGGACGACCCGGGCGCCGCCGCCGAAGTCCGGCACGTCGCCGTGGGACAGCTCGGTGACCACCGCCGGGCGGACCGGTGCGCCCGGCGGCAGGCGTCCGGCGGCCTCCGCGTGGATGGGGCGCTCCCAGTCCTCCAGGACCGGGGGCGGGCCGGCCGCCTCGCCCCGTACGACCGGCGCGTCCAGGTGGTGGGCCGGCACCGCCGCACCGCTCAGCGCGGCGAACTCGCCCGCCCCGCCCGCGTGGTCGGCGTGGAAGTGGGTGAGCACCGGACGGCGCGCGTCCGCGGGGTCCCGGCCCAGGGCTCTGATCGCCTCGGCGATGCTCGCGCCGGCACCCTTCGGGCCGGCGTCGACGAGCGTCAGCGCGTCGCCGTCGATGTCGCGCCAGAGGTAGGCCTGCCCGACCGGGAAGCGCAGCAGGTGCAGGTGGGGGAGGAGTTCGACGACGTCCATGAGGACGACCGTAGGGCGGGGCCCCCGCCGTGAGGCGAGGGCCCTCTGCCGTGGGCAGAGCCGGTGCTCAGCCCGCCGCGTAGTTGCGCAGGAACAGGGCCTCCGCGACCGACAGCCGCTCCAGTTCCTCGGGGGAGACGCTCTCGTCCACGGCGTGGATCTGCGCCTCTGGCTCGCTCAGGCCGATGAGGAGGATCTCCGCGCTCGGGTAGAGGGCCGCGAGGGTGTTGCACAGCGGGATGGAGCCGCCCTGGCCGGCGTACTGCATCTCCTGGCCCGGGTAGGCGACCGCCATCGCGTCGGCCATGGCCTGGTAGGCCGGGCTGGTGGTGTCGGCGCGGAAGGCCTGGCCCTGGCCGATCTGCTCGGTGCGCACCCGCGCGCCCCACGGGGTGTGCGCCTCCAGGTGGGCCTGGAGCAGCTTGGTCGCCTCGGCCGCGTCGACGCCCGGCGGCACGCGCAGGCTGATCAGCGCGCGGGCAGCGGCCTGCACGGACGGGGTGGCGCCGACGACCGGCGGGCAGTCGATGCCGAGGACGGTGACGGCCGGGCGCGCCCAGATCCGGTCGGCGACCGTGCCGGAGCCGATCAGCCCGACGCCGTCGCGCACCTTGGCGTCCTTGCGGAACTGCTCCTCGTCGTACTGCAGGCCCTCCCACGCGGAGTCGCCGGCGAGCCCGTCCACGGTCGTCGAGCCGTCCTCGCCCCGCAGCGAGTCCAGGACGCGGATCAGCGCCGCCAGCGCGTCGGGGGCCGCACCGCCGAACTGACCTGAGTGCAGGTTGCCCTCGAGCGTGTCGATCTGCACGCGGACCATGGTCATGCCGCGCAGGGTGCTGGTGACCGTGGGCAGGCCGACGCGGAAGTTGCCCGCGTCGCCGATCACGATGGTGTCCGCCGCCAGGAGCTCCGGGTGCTGCTCGGCGTAGCGCTCCAGGCCGCCCGTGCCCTGCTCCTCCGAACCCTCGGCGATCACCTTGACGTTCACCGGTATGCCGCCGTCGGCCTTCAGCGCGCGCAGCGCCAGCAGGTGCATGATGACGCCGCCCTTGCAGTCGGCGGCCCCGCGCCCGTACCAGCGGCCGTCCCGCTCGGTCAGCTCGAACGGCGGGGTCGTCCACCCGGCCTCGTCCAGCGGCGGCTGCACGTCGTAGTGGGCGTAGAGGAGGACCGTCTTCGCGCCCTCGGGGCCGGGCAGGTGGCCGTACACCGACTGCGTGCCGTCCGGGGTGTCGAGCAGGGCCACGTCCTCGAAGCCCTCGGCGCGCAGCGCGTCGGCGACCCAGCGCGCGGCGCCCTCGCTCTCGCTCCTCGGGAACTGGTCGAAGTCCGCCACCGACCTGAAGGCCACCAGCTCGGCGAGCTCCTCGCGCGCCCTGGGCATCAGGGAGGCGACGGTCTCGGCGACCGGATTCGACGACATGGGCACGCTCCTTGTGGGTGCGACGTCGTGCCGGTGAGTTCCTGGGTGGGACTCGGGGCACGTCTGTGGTCCGGGTTGATCGTGTCAGCGTAGGCGCCCGCCGGTGAGCGGGGGCGTGCGCCTGCCGATCCTCCCACAGCGGCCGTCGGCGACGGCCGCCGTAGGATGCGGGAGACAGCAGCGGAAGCCGGCTTGATCGGGAGCAGTAGACCATCGTGAGCAGCGAGAACTCTTCGGCGGACGACGTGCAGCGGGTGTGGGACGTCGTCGTGGTGGGCGCGGGACCGGCAGGGGCTTCGGCGGCCTACGCGGCGGCGGTCGCGGGGCGGCGCGTGCTGCTGCTGGAGAAGGCGGAGCTGCCCCGCTACAAGACGTGCGGCGGCGGCATCATCGGACCCTCGCGCGACGCGCTGCCGCCCGGCTTCGAGCTGCCGTTCAAGGATCGGGTGCACGCCGTCACGTTCTCCAACAACGGCCGTTTCACGCGCACCCGCCGTTCCAAGCGGATGCTGTTCGGGCTGATCAACCGGCCCGAGTTCGACCAGCAGCTCGTCGAGCACGCGCAGAAGGCGGGCGCCGAACTGCGCACGGGCGTCACGGTCTCGCGGGTCGAGCAGCACGGCTCGGCGGTGCCGGACCGGCGCACGGTCGCCGTGGTGCTCCAGGGCGGCGAGACCGTGCTCGCGCGCGCGGTGGTCGGCGCCGACGGCAGCGCCGGCCGTATAGGGGCGCACGTCGGGGTCAAGCTCGACCAGGTCGACCTCGGTCTGGAGGCGGAGATCCCGGTGCCGGAGACCGTCGCCGAGGACTGGCGGGGGCGGGTCCTCATCGACTGGGGTCCGATGCCCGGCAGTTACGGCTGGGTGTTCCCGAAGGGGGACACCCTGACGGTCGGAGTGATCTCCGCCCGCGGCGAAGGCGCCGCCACCAAGCGGTACCTGGAGGACTTCATCGCCCGGCTGGGTCTGGCCGGCTTCGAACCGAGCATCTCCTCCGGTCATCTGACGCGGTGCCGGGCCGAGGACTCCCCGCTCTCGCGGGGGCGGGTGCTGGTGTGCGGGGACGCGGCGGGGCTGCTGGAGCCGTGGACGCGGGAGGGCATCTCGTTCGCCCTGCGGTCGGGCCGGCTCGCGGGGGAGTGGGCGGTGCGGATCGCCGAGGCGCACGACGCGGTGGACGCCCGGCGCCAGGCGCTGAACTACGCGTTCGCGATCAAGGCCGGGCTCGGGGTCGAGATGGCCGTCGGCCGGAGCATGCTGGCGGTCTTCGAGCGCCGTCCCGGACTCTTCCACGCCGTGCTGACCGGGTTCCGCCCCGCGTGGAAGGCGTTCAAGGACATCACACAGGGCGCCACCTCGCTGGGCGAGCTGGTGCGCAGCCACCCCCTGGCCCAGCGCGCCCTGACCGCGCTGGACCGGCGGCCGGTCACGCCGGACACGCGCGCCGTCGCGGACGCGGAGGACGCGGTCACTTCTTGACCGTGATCCGGAAGACGGGGTGGTCGGGGGCGGCGGCGAGGATCTCCTCGTCGGAGGACGCGGCCGTCACACCCCGGAAGTAGTCGTTGACCTGCCAGCCCCACCTGTCCAGGTAGGTCCGCAGCACGGGGAGCTTCTCGGCGTCGGGAAGCTCCACCGCGGTGAACGCGCGGACCTTGCGCCCGACGCGCAGTTCGCCGCCGCCGGCGGCGCGCATGTTGCGCACCCACTGGGAGTGGCCGCGGGCCGAGACGAGGTACTGGGCGCCCTCGTAGGTGTGCGGATTGACCGGGATGCGCTGCATCTCGCCGGACTTCCGGCCGCGCACGGACAGTTCGGCGCTGCCGGCGAGGCTGAGGCCGTGCCGCGCCAGCCAGCCGATGACGCTGTTCAGCCGGACGGTCGTCCGGCTGCCCTTGAGGTAGTACGGCGACGACGACATGGTTACCCCCACGGGTTCGGGAGAGCACTGCTCTCGTTCTGAGAGCAGTGTGCCCCGGGTCGGCACACCAGGGCAAGAGCAGTGCTCTGATTTGTGTGCGGTGCTCTGAAAACGTGGAACACTGGTCGTATGAGCACCGCACAGGGAGCCCGCGCCCGGGCCAGGACGGAGATCACCGCCGCGATCAAGGACGAGGCGCGCAGACAGCTCGCTGCCGAAGGAGCGGCGAAGCTCTCGCTGCGCGCCGTGGCCCGCGCGCTCGGCATGGTCTCCTCCGCGCTCTACCGCTACTTCCCCAGCCGCGACGACCTGCTGACCGCGCTCATCATCGACGCCTACGACTCCCTGGGCGAGGCCGCGGAGGCGGCGCACGCCGCGGTGGCGGAGGCCGCCCCGCTGGAGCGCTGGACCGCCGTGTGCGAGGCGGTGCGCGGCTGGGCGCTCGCGCACCCGCACGAGTACGCCCTCATCTACGGCTCGCCCGTGCCCGGCTACACCGCGCCCGAGACCACCGTTCCGGCCGCGTCCCGGGTCGGCCTCCTCCTCATCGGCGTCGTGCGCGACGCCCATGAAAAGGGTGCGTTGACCGGACCGCCGCTGCCCGCCGACCTGCGCGAGGAGGCCGGGCGGATCGCCGCCGACCTCGCCCCAGACCTTCCGCCGGGGGCGGCGGCGGCGCTGGTCGCGGCCTGGGCGCAGCTGTTCGGGCTGGTCGGGTTCGAGCTGTTTGGGCAGTTCCACCGGGTGGTGGAGGACCGTGCGCCGTTCTTCCGGCACGCGGCGGTCCGACTCGCGCTCGGGGTCGGGCTGGCGCCTTGACGCCGCTGACGCCTTGACGCCGCCGACGTCCTGCCGTCCAGCTCCGCGACGTGCCGGCCCCTCGCCTCCTGCAGGCGTCACCCCGGGCGGGGCCAGGGCCGCTCTCCGAGGACGGGCGTACTCTCCGGGGAGTACCGGTGATCACGACGCCAGGCTGACGTCGCCGGCGGCACCGGCCGTCTAGCGTGGCGGACATGGCAGAACAGCACGTACGCGGGGGCGGCCCGCCGCAGTGGTGGCGGCACGGACCGCCCTGGTGGAACCGCCCGGACGGCGATGAGGCGCGCCCCGGCCGCTGGCCCTGGCCGTCCACCGTGATGTTCACGGCGTTCGTGCTCCTCGGTACCCATTTCTCCGCCCACAACCAGATCCGGCGGGAGCCGCTGGACGCGTACGCGGTCCTGCTGCTGTGCGTGGCCTCGGGACTGCTGCTGTGGCGCAAGCGGTACCCGGTGTTCGTCGTCTTCGGCACGGCCGCGGCGACCCTGGCCTACTTCGCCGCCGGATACCCGTACGGGCCGGTCTTCCTCGCCGTCGCGGTGGCCTGCTTCAGCGCCGTCGTCGCGGGGCACCCCCGGGCCGCCTGGGCGGCCGTGGGCGCGCTCTGGGCCGGACACGCGGTCATGGCGCTCTGGCTCTACCGGTGGCTGCCGCCCGCCGGGGACGCCGCCTCCTCCTGGGGCCAGCAACTCGTCATCGGCACCTGGGTGGTGGCCGTCGTCGCGGTCTCCGTACTGGCCCGCGTCCGCCGTGAGCAGTGGGCGAAGGAACGGGCCGAGCGGGCCCAGGCGGCCCGGCGGCGCGCGGACGCCGAACGGCTGCGGATCGCCCGCGAACTGCACGACGTCCTCGCGCACAGCATCTCCGTCATCAACGTGCAGGCGGGCGTCGGCCTCGCGCTCCTGGACAGCGACCCGGAGCAGGCGCGTACGGCGCTCACCACGATCAAGGACGCCAGCAAGGAGGCGCTGGGGGAGGTGCGCCAGGTGCTCGCCACCCTGCGCGCCCCCGGCGACGCGCCGCGCGCTCCGGCGCCGGGTCTCGACCGGCTGCCGGAACTGGTCGAGGCCGCGGCCGGCGCCGGTCTCGACGTCGAGGTCGAGGGCGAGCCGCCCCGGCTGCCGCCCGGCACCGACCTCGCCGCCTTCCGGATCGTCCAGGAGGCCCTCACCAACGTCATACGCCACTCGGGCTCACGGCACGCGCGCGTGCGCATGGACATCGAAGGGGACGGCGGCGCGCTGCGCCTGCGCGTCGACGACGACGGGCCCGCGACCGGCGCCGACGCGGGCGGCAGCGGCAACGGCCTGGCCGGGATGCGCGAGCGGGCCGCCGCGCTCGGCGGCGGCATCGAGGCGGGCCCGCGGCCCGGCGGCGGCTGGCGGGTGCTCGCCGTACTGCCCCTCAAGACGGAGGAGGACCGGTGATCCGCGTACTGCTCGCCGACGACCAGTCGCTGGTGCGGGCCGGCTTCAAGGCGCTGCTCGACGCCCAGCGGGACATCGAGGTGGCCGGGGAGGCCGCGGACGGCGAGGAGGCGGTGCGCGGGGTGCGCGAACTGCATCCCGACGTCGTGCTCATGGACATCCGGATGCCCCTGCTGGACGGACTGGCCGCTACCCGCCGCATCACCGGCGACACGGAGCTGACGGACGTCAAAGTGGTCATGCTCACCACCTTCGAACTCGACGAGTACGTCTTCGAGGCGATCCGCTCGGGCGCCTCCGGCTTCCTGGTGAAGGACACCGAACCGGAGGAACTCCTGCGCGCGGTAAGGGCGGTGGTGGCCGGAGACGCGCTGCTGTCGCCGGGCGTGACCCGTCGGCTGATCGCCGAGTTCGCCGCCCGCTCCAAGGAGCCGGCCGCCGCGGACGCCCTCGCCCGGCTGACCGAGCGCGAACGCGAGGTGATGGCCCTGGTCGGCATCGGCCTGTCCAACGAGGAGATCGCCCGCCGCCTGGTCGTCAGCCCGCTCACCGCCAAGACCCACGTCAGCCGCGCCATGGTGAAGCTCGGTGCCCGCGACCGCGCCCAACTGGTCGTCCTCGCCTACGAGTCGGGGCTGGTGCGGCCGGGCTGGCTGGGCTGAGGGCGCCTGCCGGGACGCCCCACGGGCCCGAGGGGGAGTCTCAGACGATCGCCGACGTCTCCCGCCACAGCCCGGCGAGCGCGGCGTCGCCCGTCACGCTCGGCACCGGTACCCGGTTCCACAGTGCCAGGTACAACTGCTCTGCCGGACCCGCCAGTTCGGCGTCCGCCTCGCCCGAGAGCCCGAGCGCGGCGACCGGCGGTGCGTCCGACAGCCGTACGGTCCACGCCGCCTCCGTGTCCGTGGCCCGCACTTGCAGCACCCGCGGCTTCTCCGTGCGGACCCGGCTCCGGGACCGGGCGTGGAAGCCCCGCAGCAGCTCGTCGACGCCGTCCACGGCGAACTCCGAGCCGATCGCCGTCGGGGCGCCGCCGCGCGCCGACTCGGCGTCGTAACGGTGCACCGTCGTCTCGTGCGCCTGCCGCCGGGCCCAGAAGGCCAGGGAGGACGGAGAGGGCGCGGGGTGGAACGTCCAGCACTCCAGGACGGCGGGCGCCGCGGCCAGGGTCTCGACGAGCGCCCGGTGGCTGTCGCGGTACCAGGACACGAGCGCGTCACCGTCCAGGTCCGGCGGATCGCCCATGGGGCGCGGGGAGGCGCACGCCTCGGCCACGATGCCGGCGGCCCAGCTGTGCACCACGCCGGTGTGCCGCAGCAGGTCCCGCACCCGCCACCCCGGGCAGGCCGGTACCTCGGCGGCGGTGCCCGCCTCCTCGGCGGCCGCGGCCAGCAGCCTGCCCTCCCGGTCCAGTGTGTCGACGAAATCGGTGGTCTCCATGCGGGGAGTGTGCCGGACGGAACCCGGTCGGGGGAGACCGGGGGAGGGTGCCGGCGTCCGGTACGGCACCGGGTCGGCGTATGCCGCGTTGCGGTGGGCCATTCGGCGGGTTGGGCTGGTGGGGACTCATTCCCCACGCTGCGGACGGCGATCATGACGATGTCCCCCTTCGGCGCCTCCTTCGGGGGCCCGGACCCGTTCTCCGAGATCCTCAACCGCTTCTTCGGCATGACCCCGGCCGCCTCGCCCCCGCAGGTGCAGCGGGTGCCGATCGGGCGGCTGCTGACCGAGTCCGCGCACGAGCTGATCAACCTCGCCACCCGGCGGGCGGCCGAGGGCGGCAGCTCCGACCTGGACACCGAGCACCTGCTGTGGGCGTGCACGCAGGTGGAGCCCGCCCGCGGCCTGCTCGACCGGGCCGGAGCCGATCCGGACCACCTCGGCCGGGCGCTCGCCGTGGCGCTGCCCGGCGAGAGCGGCACCCCGTCCGCGCAGCCGGGCCTGACCCCGGCGGCCAAGCGCGTGCTGCTGCGCGCCCACGAGCGCTCACAGGCGTCCGGAGTGTCGTACATCGGGCCCGAGCACATCCTCGGGGCGCTGCTCGACACGCCCGGCGCCGCCGCGGCCCGTGTCCTGGCCGCCCACGGCATGGACCTCGACGGGCTGCGCCGCACCTCCGAGACGGCCGCCCGCGTCGAGGCCGCGCCGGACGGGGGCGAGACCACGAGCGCCACGCCGACCCTGGACCAGTACGGGCGCGATCTGACCGAGGAGGCGCGGGCCGGGAAGCTGGACCCGGTGGTCGGGCGTGCCGTGGAGATCGAGCAGACCGTCGAGGTCCTCTCCCGGCGCGCGAAGAACAACCCCGTCCTGATCGGGGAGCCGGGCGTGGGGAAGACCGCGATCGTGGAGGGCCTCGCCCAGCGGATCGTCGCCGGCGACGTGCCCAGGACGCTGGAGCACAAGCGGGTGGTCGCCCTCGACCTCACCGGGCTGGTGGCCGGAGCGCAGTACCGGGGCCAGTTCGAGGAGCGCCTGAAGAACGTCATCGACGAGGTCAGGGCCGCCTCCGAGTCGACGATCCTGTTCCTGGACGAACTGCACACCGTCGTCGGTGCCGGCGCCACCGGCGAGGGCTCGATGGACGCGGGCAACATCCTCAAACCGGCGCTCGCCCGGGGCGAACTGCACGTCGTCGGCGCCACCACACTCGACGAGTACCGCCGCTACGTTGAGAAGGACGCCGCCCTGGAGCGCCGCTTGCAGCCGGTGATGGTGCCCGAGCCGACCGTCGAGGAGACGGTGCAGATCCTGGAGGGCCTGCGTGACTCCTACGAGGCCCACCACCAGGTGCGCCACACCGACGAGGCGCTGGTCGCGGCGGCCGAGCTGTCGGACCGGTACGTCACCGACCGCTTCCTGCCCGACAAGGCCATCGACCTGCTCGACCAGGCCGGGGCCCGGGTGCGGCTGCGGTCCCTGGGCCGGTCCACCGAGGTCGTCGAGCGCGAGGACCGGCTCGCCAAGCTGCGCCGGGAGAAGGACCAGGCCGTCGCCGCCGAGGACTTCGAACGGGCCTCCGAGCTGAAGGACCGCGTCGCGGAGGTGGAGTCGGAGCTGGCGGGCCTCGCCGAGCGCCGCGAGGGCGTGCTGGAGGTGACCGTCGAGGACATCGCCGACGTACTGTCCCGGCGCACCGGCATCCCCGTGGCGCAGCTGACCGAGACCGAGAAGGAACGGCTGCTGAAGCTGGAGGAGGCGCTGCACTCCCGGGTCGTCGGCCAGGACGAGGCCGTCACCGCGATCGCGCAGGCGGTGCGCCGCAACCGGGCCGGCATGAGCGACTCCGACCGCCCCGTCGGGTCCTTCCTCTTCCTCGGCCCGCCCGGGGTCGGCAAGACCGAACTGGCCAAGGCCCTGGCCGAGTTGCTCTTCGGCGACGAGAACCGCATGGTCCGCTTCGACATGAGCGAGTTCCAGGAGAAGCACACGGTCTCCCGGCTCGTCGGGGCCCCTCCCGGCTACGCCGGTCACGAGGAGGCCGGCCAGCTCACCGAGAAGGTGCGCCGCCGGCCCTACAGCGTGCTGCTCTTCGACGAGGTGGAGAAGGCCCACCCGGACGTCTTCAACACGCTGCTCCAGGTCCTCGACGACGGGCGGCTCACCGACGCCCAGGGCCGCACCGTCGACTTCCGCAACACCGTGGTCATCATGACCTCCAACATCGGCGCCCGGCGGATCCTCGCCCACGGGGGTGATGTCGGCGCCGTCCGGGAGCAGTTGATGGCGGACCTGCGGGCCCGGTTCCTGCCCGAGTTCCTCAACCGCATCGACGACATCATCGTCTTCCACGGTCTGGGCGAGGGCGAACTCGGCCGGATCGTCGACCTGTTGCTGGAGCGGAGCCGGCGCCGGGTACGGGCGCAGGGCCTGGAGCTGGAGGTCACCGAACCGGCGAAGAAACTCCTCGTCGCGCACGGCCACCAGCCGGAGTTCGGCGCCCGTCCGCTGCGCCGCACCATCCAGGCGGAGCTGGACAACCGCATCGCCGACCTGCTGCTGAGCGACTCCGCCGGCCCGGGGGACACGATCGTGGCCGACGTGGTGGACGACGCCCTCGTCTGCCGCGTCCACCACCCGGCGCCGGCACAGCGGGTCCGCGGCCCGGAGAGCTGACCGGGTGTCCTACAGTGACTGCCGTCAGTCACGGCGACACGGCGATCTGTGAGGTACGCGCGAACCATGCCGACCGAAACGTTTGAGTTCCAGGTAGAGGCCCGTCAGCTGCTCCAGC
Source organism: Streptomyces sp. NPDC014864 (assembly GCF_043081525.1). Lineage (NCBI taxonomy): Bacteria > Bacillati > Actinomycetota > Actinomycetes > Kitasatosporales > Streptomycetaceae > Streptomyces > Streptomyces sp. NPDC014864. The sequence continues at coordinate 102,283 of NZ_JBIBWT010000007.1, read as the reverse complement.
TGATGATCCACTCGGTCTACTCGAACAAGGATGTCTTCCTGCGTGAGCTCGTCTCCAACGCCTCCGACGCGCTGGACAAGTTGCGCTTGGCGGGCCTGCGGGAGGAGGTCCCGGACGCCGACGTGTCCGATCCGCACATCGAGATCGAGGCCGACCCGGACGCCCGCACCCTCACCGTGCGGGACAACGGCATCGGCATGTCGTACGACGAGGTCGGGCAGCTCATCGGCACCATCGCCAACTCCGGTACGGCCTCCTTCCTCCAGGAGCTGCGGGAGGCCCAGGACGCGGCCGGAGCCGAGGGCCTGATCGGCCAGTTCGGCGTCGGCTTCTACTCGGGCTTCATGGTGGCCGACGAGATGACCCTGGTGACCCGGCGCGCCGGTGAGAGCCGGGGCACCCGCTGGACGTCCCGCGGCGAGGGCACGTACACGCTGGAACGGGTCGAGGACGTGCCGCAGGGCACCGCGGTCACGTTGCACCTCAAGCCGGCCGACCCGGACAACCAGCTCCACGACTACACCTCCGCCTGGAAGATCCGGGAGATCGTCAAGCGGTACTCGGACTTCATCACCTGGCCGATCCGGCTGGTCCCCCCGCCTGCCGGGGCCGGTACGACGGACCAGGACGCCCCGGCGCGGGAGGACGCCCCGGCGGAGCCCGAGACGCTCAACTCGATGAAGGCGCTGTGGGCGCGCCCGCGCGAGGAGGTGTCCGACGACGAGTACCACGAGCTCTACAAGCACCTCGGCCACGACTGGCGCGACCCGCTGGAGACGATCCGGCTGCAGGCGGAGGGCACCTTCGAGTACCAGGCCCTGCTGTTCGTGCCCGCGCACGCCCCGCACGACCTGTTCACCCAGGGCGCCCGGCGCGGCCTGCAGCTCTATGTGAAGCGCGTCCTCATCATGGAGGACTGCGACGCGCTGCTGCCGTCCTACCTCCGCTTCGTCAAGGGCGTCGTCGACGCCCAGGACCTCTCTCTCAACGTCTCCCGCGAGATCCTTCAGCAGGACCGGCACATCCGCATGATGCGGCGCCGTCTGACGAAGAAGGTCCTGTCCTCGGTCAAGGACATGATGACCAAGGCCCCGGAGCGTTACGCCTCGCTGTGGCGGGAGTTCGGCCCCGTGCTCAAGGAGGGGCTGGTGACCGACTCCGAGAACCGCGACGCCCTCCTCGCCGTCGCGTCGTTCGCGACGACGCACGGCGACGGCGAGCCGGTCACGCTGAAGAGCTACGCGGAACGGATGCAGGACGGGCAGGAGGACATCTACTACCTGACCGGCGAGTCCCGGCAGAGCGTCGAGAACTCCCCGCACATGGAGGCGTTCCGCGACCGGGGCATCGAGGTGCTGCTGCTCACCGACCCCGTCGACGAGGTGTGGGTCGACGCCGTGGGCGAGTACGAGGGCCGGCGGTTGCGCTCCGTGGCCAAGGGCGAGATCGACCTCGGCGCACAGCCCGAGGAGCCCTCCGGCGGCGAGCGGGAGAAGCAGGCCGAGGAGTACGCCGGGCTGCTCGGCTGGCTGACCGAGCGGCTCGCGGACGACGTCAAGGAGGTACGTCTGTCCTCGCGCCTGACCGTCTCCCCGGCCTGCGTGGTCTCCGACGCGCACGACCTCACCCCGGCCCTGGAGGGCATGTACCGCGCGATGGGCCAGGAGGTGCCGGCCGCCAAGCGGATCCTGGAGCTCAACCCGGGCCATGTGCTCGTCAAGGGCCTGAACCAGGCCTTCCGGGACGGCGAGGACCGGGCCGGCCTCACCGGGACCGCCGAACTGCTGTACGGCCTGGCGGTGCTCGCCGAGGGCGGCCGGCCGAAGGACCCGGCACAGTTCGTGAAGCTGGTGGCCGAGCGCCTGGAGCGCGCGCTGTAGCCGCCGGCGGACGGCGGGACCGGGTCAGCCCGTCTTGCGCCCCCACCGTGTGTCCACCCTGGCCCACTCCTCGGCCCACTGGTCCATACGGTGGCGGTCCAGCCGGGCCCGGGCCAGCTTGGCGCCGCCGATGACCACGCCCACGGCGGCCGTCGCGGCCCAGAGTCCGCCGAGGGCCGCCTGGAAGGCGGCTTCCGCGTGCGAGACGGGCGGTGGGGTCAGGCGGCCGTGCCCGTCCGTCCACACCGTGACGTGGCTGCCGGGCCGTGCGGTGGCCGGGACCCTGGCGCGGCTCGTGTGCGCCGCGCCGTCCCGGTCGGTCCAGCGCACCGTGCCCCACACCAGGGCGCTGCTCGTGGGCCGGGCGGCGCCCCACGTTGCCTCCTGCGTCAGCGCGGCTGACACCGGCCGGCTCCGGTCGCGCACCCCGTCGGCGCCTTGCCGCATCGCGCCCGCCGTCAGGAGCCCCGCGAGGAGACCGCCGGCCACGGCGAGGAGGCAGGCCGCGACCAGGATCCACGCCTCCACGACATCACTGGTCCGCCGCAGCGGACTGCGCCGCCACCGCCACAGCCGACGCTGCCACTCTCCCGCACGACGTGTCACCTTCGACACCCCCTCGTGAGCACCGACGGCCGCTCGGGGCACCTGTCGTTCCCCGACGCTTGGCGGCTCCTCATGCCAGTGTGCTCCCGGATGGGGGCGCGGGCCCGCCCGGAGGGCCCGTCCCGTGGCGGGCGAGCCTGGAACCGGGTCCTCGTTCGTCACTCTCCGTCACGCACTCGCGGAGTCGGGCGTCGGGACCCGTCCGGGTTCCTGCTCCGCGGGCGTCACCGGCAGGTGCGGGGTGACGAGCAGGCGGTACGCCAGGGCGCCGATCACGCCGCCGACCAGCGGACCGACGATCGGCACCCAGAAGTAGAGGTTCCCGTACTGGTCCCGCCAGGCCGTGCCGTATCCCGTGAGGTAGCTCGCGAGACGGGGGCCGAGGTCGCGGGCCGGGTTGATGGCGTAGCCCGCGTCCGCGCCCCAGGCCATGCCGATGGCCACGACCAGGAAGCCGATGACCAGGGGCGCGAGGTTGGCGCCCGGCGGGGTGTTGAGCAGGTCGGTGACGGCGAAGATCAGCAGGACCAGGATCGCGGTGCCGATGATCTGGTCGCGCAGCGCGCCCCACTCGCTGACCGGGAAGACGCCGTTGCCGGGGAGGGTCGAGAAGACGCCCTGGGTCTTGATCGTGTGGCCGGGGTCGGCCTCGGCGAGGATCTCGGTGTAGTTCCAGCGCACCAGCAGGGCCGCGGCGAAAGCGCCGAGCGTCTGCGCCAGTGCGTAGGGCAGGACCTTGCGCCAGGAGAAGCCCTTGAAGCAGGCCAGTGCCAGGGTCACCGCGGGATTGAGGTGGGCGCCGCTGACACGGGCGGCGATGTAGACACCGAGCGTGACGCCGATGCCCCATGCCCAGGTGATGCTGTCGTGATCTCCGAGCTTCCCGGCCACGACCTGCGCGACCACACCGCAGCCGAACAGGATGAGGACCATTGTGCCCAGGAACTCGGCCGTGAGCTCGCCGACCAGTCCCCGTCCGGACGTCCCGTCTGCCATGGGGCACCGCCTTCCACTCGCACGAGGTTGGGCGCGTTTCGGCCGCGAGCGTACCGATGTGGTGCCGGACGTCCAGGGGGCGGACGCCAAGCGGAAGTTGCCTCTCTCACTTCGTGTACGTGCGGTGAGGTGCGGCGAGTTCGCCCGGCGGGTGCCGTGGCGACGCCCCGCCGGGCGTGCGGTGGGGGCGTGCGCGGGCGGGCGTGCCCGGGCGGCGGGACGTGGTCGGACACGGATCGGTTAAGGCTCGCTCACGTATCGGTGTCCAAACGGTGAGCACGCCATGATGGAACCATGACGTTGGCCGCACGTGCTCTTGCCCAACTGACTTCCTGGCCCGACCTGATGGAGGCGGCGCCGAGTTGCGGTACGGGGCAGGCCCTCAGCTCCGCTCAAGGCGAGATAGCCCACTTCCACTCCGACCGGGACGTCGACCTCCGGCTCACCGCCGGGGCCATCCGGCGGCTCGCGGGGGACCTGCGGCGGTTCGCGGCGATCCGGCTCGTGCCCGGTTCGCAGTGGGTGACGCTGCGTCTGGACGCCTCCGCGGACGTCGATCTCCTCGTGACCCTGGTGAGCGTCGCCCTCCAGGCCCAGCAGCGCGCACCGGAGGACGCCCGGCCCGTCCCGGGGTGCAACGACTGCCGCGGTGTGGGCTTCTTCCGCGCCTGAGCGGAACGGGCGGGCCCGGGGCGCGGGACGAGCCGTCAGACGGTGACGACCCGGATGCCCGCCTCCTCGAACCGCCGCACCGTGTCCTGCCCCGCCGCCGTGTCCGTGACCAGTGTGTCCACCGACTCGGCCGCGCAGATACGGGCGAAGGCGCGCCGGCCCAGCTTGCTGGAGTCGGCGGCGACGACGACCCGTTCGGCGCGCTCGCACAGCAGCCGGTTGACGGCGGCCTCCGCCTCGTCGTGCGCCGCGGCGCCGTGCGCGACGTCGAGGGCGACCACCCCGAGCACCGCCACGTCCAGGGTGATCTGCCCCAGCACCCCGTCCGCCAGCGGCCCGATGAGCTCGTACGACTGCGGGCGCGCGACGCCGCCGGTCACCACGATCTTGAACTGGGGCCGTACGGCCAGCTCATTGGCGATGTTCAGCGCGTTGGTCACCACCGTCAGCGCCGGGGAGCCGGAGGGCCCCGGGGCGGCGGAGCTCAGATCGCCGCGCACCGCCAGGGCACGGGCCACCTCCGTCGTGGTCGTGCCGCCGGTCAGGCCCACCGCCTCACCGGGCGACACGAGGTCCGCGACCGCCTTGGCGATCCGCTGCTTCTCGGAGGCGCGGCGGGCCGTCTTGTACCGCAGCGGAAGCTCGTAGGAGACGCCGTGCACGACGGCCCCGCCCCGGGTGCGCACGAGCATCTGCTGCTCGGCGAGCTGGTCGAAGTCCCGGCGGATGGTCGCGGCCGACACGCCCAGCTCGGACGCCGCCTCCTCGACGTCCAGCCGGCCGCGCTCGACGAGCAGCTCCAGCAGCGCCTTCCAGCGGGCGTCGCGCGACATCCGCGGGCCTCCATTCCCTCGATCTCCCGCGACCCTAACGCACGCGGCACCCGCCGAGATGCTTGATTGTGCGCGAAACGGAGCGCTATCTTGCAGGAACAATCACCAGCACCCCCAGGGGAAGAGTGAGGGCGGCATGACCCATGTCGAGGACGAGCTGAGCAGCCAGCCCGAGTGCTGGACCCGCGCCGCGGCCGAGGCCACCGAGCAGGGCCGGGCCCTCCCGGCGCCGGGGGAGCGGGTCGCGATCGTCGGCTGCGGCACCTCGTACTTCATGGCCCAGACTGCCGCCGCGCTCCGCGAGGGCGCCGAGGAGGGCGAGACGGACGCCTTCGCCGCCTCCGAGTTCCCGTACGGCCGCTCCTACGACCGGGTGCTCGCCCTCACCCGGTCCGGCACCACCACCGAAGTCCTCGATCTGCTCGGCCGGTTGAAGGGCCGTACGCGCACGACCGCCGTCACCGCGGACCCGGACACGCCCGTCATGGGAGTCGCCGACGACGTCGTGGTGCTCGACTTCGCGGACGAACGCTCCGTGGTGCAGACCCGGTTCGCGACCACCGCGCTCACCTTGCTGCGCGCCCACCTCGGGCTGCACACCGACAACGTCGTCGACGACGCGCGCACCGCCCTCGCCGAGCCGCTGCCCGAAGGGCTCGTGGACCGCACCCAGTTCACCTTCCTCGGCCGCGGCTGGACCGTGGGGCTCGCCAACGAGGCCGGGCTGAAGATGCGGGAGGCCTCGCTGTCCTGGACCGAGGCCTACCCGGCGATGGAGTACCGGCACGGGCCCATCAGCATCACCACCCGCTCCACGGCCACCTGGATGCTCGGCCGGGCACCGGAGGGGCTCGCCGACCAGGTGCGCGCCACCGGCGGCCGGTGGATCCAGGGCGAACTCGACCCCCTCGCCGAACTCGTCCGCGTCCAGCGCCTCGCCGTCGCCGTCGCCGCCGCCCGCGGTCTCGACCCGGACCGGCCGCGCCACCTGACCCGTTCGGTGATCCTCAACCCCTGAGCCGGACCCCTGACCCGAACTCCTGGACCACACCTCCTGATCCGAGTCCCCGAAAGGACAGGCCGTGCCGCTTGCAGCCACCGGCGAGCTGGTCACCGCGGCCGCCGCCGCGCGCTCCGCCGTCGCCGCCTTCAACGTCATCACGCTGGAGCACGTCGAGGCCGTCGTCGCCGGCGCCGAGGCGGCCGGCACCCCCGTTGTCCTCCAAGTCAGCGAGAACGCGGTCAAGTTCCGCTACGGGCGGGTGCTACCGCTCGCCCGCGCCGCCGTCGCCGCCGCCGAACGCGCCCGCGTGCCGGTCGCCCTCCACCTCGACCACGTGCAGAGCGACGACCTGCTGCGCCAGGCCTGTGACGCGGGTTTCAGCTCCGTCATGTACGACGCCTCCCGGCTGCCCTACGCCGAGAACCTCGCCGCCACCAGGGCCGCAGCCGAATGGGCGCACGCCCAAGGGCTGTGGACCGAGGCCGAGTTGGGGGAGATCGGCGGGAAGAACGGGCGGCCGCCGCTCGACGCCCACGCCCCCGGCGCCCGCACCGACCCCGCCGAGGCGCACGCGTTCGTGACCGACTCCGGGGTGGACGCGCTGGCCGTGGCCGTCGGCAACGCCCATGCCATGACCGAGCGCACCGCCGCCCTCGACCACGACCTGATCAAACGCCTCGCCGGCACGCTGGACGTGCCCCTCGTCCTGCACGGCTCCTCCGGCGTGCCCGACGCCGAACTGACCGCGGCCGTCGCCGGCGGCATCGCCAAGGTCAACGTCGGCACCGCCCTGAACATCGCGATGACCGGCGCGATCCGCGACTTCCTCGCCGGCCGGCCCGAGGCGGTCGACTCGCGCACCTACCTCGGGGTGGGACGTGAGGCCATGGTGGCGGAGGTGCGGCGGCTCGTCGCGCTCCTCGCGTCCGGCCGCCCGCCGGTTAACTCCTGACGGCCCTCAGCACCACGAACTTCGGGTCGCTCGCGATCAGTTCACAGGCACCGAACAGGCGTCGCAGCTTGGCGTGGTACCCCAGATGCCGGTTGCCGATCACCCACAGCTCGCCGCCGGGGCGCAGCACGCGCCGCGCCCCGGTGAACATCCGCCACGCCGTCGTGTCGGTCGTCGCCTGGTGGGAGTGGAACGGCGGGTTGTTGAGCACCAGGTCCACACTGCCGTCCGGTATCCCGGCCAGTCCGTCGCCGACCCGGAACTCGGCGTGCCCCGGCACGCCGTTCGCCCGGTACGTCGCCTCCGCCGAGGCCACGGCCTGGAACGACTCGTCCACGAACAGCACCTCGGCCTCGGGGTTCGCCAGCGCCGCGGCCGTCCCCACCACGCCGTTGCCGCAGCCCAGGTCCACCACCCGCCGCGCCCCACGGCTTCGCGGAAGGTGCCCGAGGAAGAAGCGGGTGCCGATGTCGAGCCGGTCCGCGCAGAAGACGCCGGCGTGGTTGACGACGGTCCGGCCGGAGACGGCGCCGATCCCCTCGGGCAGCGCGTAGCGGTGCGGCCACGGGTTGGCGGGCGGCCGCAGGGACGCGTCCGGGGTGCAGAAGACCAGCCGTGCCTTGCGCTCCGCGAGCGAGGTCCGGGTCGGTCCGAGCACCCGCTCGAACAGTTGCAGTGTGGAGGTGTGGATCTCCTTCACCATCCCGGTACCGACGACGAGCGTGCCCTCGTGCACCGCGGGCGCCAGCCGCAGCAGCTGGTCCTCCAGCAGGGCCAGGCTCTTGGGCACCCGCACCAGGAGGGCGTCGACGCGACCGGGCGGCGGATCCTGGGTGGTGAGCAGACGCACCGCACCGGTCTCCACGCCGTTGCGGGCGAGGTTGGCGCGGGTCGCCTCCTGGGTCAGGAACGAGTCGGTGATCTGCACCGGCCGGTGCGCGGCCAGCGCCGTGACCAGCGCGCCCCAGCGGTCCCCGACCACCACGACGGTCCCGGACAGCCCCGTCCCGGTCTCCCGCCCCGGCTCGTCCGGCTCCCGCTGCGCGAGATGCCGCAGCAGGTACTCGTCGGAGGCGTCCCAGGCGCGCAGCCGGTCGCGGGGGTCCTCGGGGAAGCGGGCCAGCTCCAGCTCGCCCCAGGGCGTCGTCATACGGTCGTTCATCGTCCGACAAGGCTAGCGGAGCCGCAGCTCAGGCCCGGTCGGCCGGGGCGGGCGCCGCGTACCCCGGGGCCCGCCGCGGCCGGTGCGAGAGGATGGACGGCATGGACGCCGAGCTGTTCCCCCGGGCGCGTACGGAGATCGTGCCCGGTGCCGTGCACGTGCCCGACTGGCTGGACGGCGAGCGGCAGCGCGAGCTGCTCACGGCCTGCCGGGAGTGGGCACGCCCGCCGGCCGGCCTGCGCACGGTGCGCACCCCCGGCGGCGGCACGATGACCGCACGACAGGTGTGCCTGGGCTGGCACTGGTACCCCTACGCCTACGCCCGCACCGTCGTGGACGGCGACCGGGCGCCGGTGAAGCCGTTCCCGGCCTGGCTGGGCGAACTGGGCCGGCGCGCGGTGGCCGACGCGCTGGGCCCGGAGGCGGTACCGGCGGCCGCGTACGACATCGCGCTGATCAACTTCTACGACGCCGGCGCCCGTATGGGCATGCACCGCGACGGCGACGAGAAGTCGACCGCGCCGGTGGTCTCCCTCAGCCTCGGCGACACCTGCCTGTTCCGCTTCGGCAACACCGAGACCCGGACCCGGCCGTGGACCGACGTCGAACTGCGCAGCGGCGACCTGTTCGTGTTCGGCGGCCCCGCCCGGCTCGCCCACCACGGCGTGCCCCGCGTCCACCCGGGCACCGCGCCGCCCGAGTTGACGCTGACCGGACGGCTGAACATCACCCTCCGGGTGAGCGGCTTCTGACTCACGGCGCCGGTCACGGCACCGGAGGATCATGGGAGACTCGCCCTCATGAGCGGCAAGGCGGACCCCCGGGCGGCGGGGGAAGGGACCACCTCGAGGACGCGGCTGGACCGGGGGCGCGGTGCGCTCGGCCCCGCGCTGGAGCTCGTGCACACCGGACGCGCCCCGACCCGGGCCGTGCTCACCGCCGAGCTCGGTGTGACCCGGGCGACGGCGGGCGCGGTGGCGGCGGAGCTGGAGGCGCTGGGCCTTATCCGGGTGGACGCCCGCCCGGGCGCGGCGGCCGGGTCGCAGGGGCGTCCCTCGCACCGGCTCGCGGTCGCCGAGAACGGCCCGGTCGCGCTGGCCGCGCAGGTGCACGCCGACGGGTTCCGCGCGGCCCTGGTGGGCCTGGGCGGCCGGATCGTCGCCACCGCGCCCGGCTGCGAGACCGTCGACGCCGACCCGGCCAAGGTGCTCGGCTCCGTCGTGGAGGCCGGCGCCGAACTGCTGCGGGCGACCGGGCGGCGCTGCGTGGGCGCCGGGCTCGCCGTGCCGTCGGCGGTCGCCGAGCCGGAGGGGCTCGCGCTGAACCCTTTGCACCTGGCGTGGCCCGCGGGCGCGCCCGTGCGCCGGATCTTCGCCGAGTGCGTGCGCGCCGCCGGGATCACCGGCCCGGCCTTCGCGGCCAACGACGTCAACCTCGCGGCGCTGGCCGAGCACCGGCACGGCGCGGGCCGGGGCGCCCGCGACCTGCTGTGCGTGGCCACCGGCCACCGGGGCGTGGGCGGCGCGCTGGTGCTGGACGGGCGGCTGCACACGGGTAGTTCCGGTCTGGCCCTGGAGGTCGGCCACCTCACCGTCAACCCCGAGGGACGCCCCTGCCACTGCGGCAGCCGGGGCTGCCTCGACGTCGAGGCCGACCCACTGGCCTTCCTCACCGCCGCGGGCCGCGAGGTGGGCCCCGAGGTGTCGCTGTTGAAGCAGGCGCACGACCTGATCCGCGACCACTACGACGACCCCGCCGTCCGCGCGGCCGTCGAGGCCCTCGTCGACCGCCTGGGCCTCGGCCTCGCCGGTCTGGTGAACATCCTCAACCCGGACCGGATCATCCTCGGCGGCCTGCACCGTACCCTGCTCGACGCCGCCCCGGACCGGCTGCGCGCCGTCGTCGCCGACCGGAGCCTGTGGGGCCAGAGCGGCGGCGTCCCGATCCTCCCCTGCACCCTCGACCACAACAGCCTGGTGGGCGCCGCCGAACTGGCCTGGCAGCCGGTCCTCGACGATCCCCTGGGCGCCCTGGCATGACCCACCCCCACCCCGCCGCCACCGCGACCCCCGCCGCCACCGCGACCCCCGCCCCACCCACCACCGACCCCGGCTCCACCGGGTCCGGCCTCCGGCTCCGACGAGACCGGCGTGCGGCTGCCGAGCCGGCCGTGGTCACCAATGGCGGCCGGGCCGCAGGGTCTTTCGTCCGGGGGCGGACAGGTGGAGGACCCGGAAGATGTCGCCGTCGGGCTGCGGGACGCCGGCTGCGGCGGGGTGCCGGGTCCAGAGGGAGAGGTGCACCAACTCCCAGCCGTGGGTGTCCAGGGCGGCCGCCGCCAGGACCGCGCCGTCCAGACCGGCCAGCCGCGCCGTCTCCCGGGCCGCGTCGTCCATGAACGCGGCCGACTCCACGCCGTCCGGGACGGGTTGCCGGTGCCGTACGGCCAGGGCGGCGGGGGAGTCGGTGGCGGTGCCCTCCTCGAACGCCACCCCGGTCCACTGCCGCACGGCGGGCCGCCCGAAGTCGTCGACGAGTCCCTGGAAGCCGCCGGAGAGGAAGGAGTTCATGCCCTCGACGGTGTTCCACAGGTAGAACGGCGCGTACTGGTTGACCGGTGAGCCGTGCACTCCCCGTGCGCGCATCAGGTACGCCTTGAGGCCGAGGCCCTCCCAGTCGTCCAGCAGATGCCCGCGGCGCGCCACACGGCCGCGCACGACGTCCATGTCGTAGTCGGCGGGGAGTGTCAGCTCGTACTGCATGGCGTGCATGGATCGGGTCCTTTCGGCTGGGTCGGGTCCGCTGCGGCCCCGCGGCCGCCGGCTCCCCGAGGTCTCAGGGGTTCCGCGGCGCGAGCAGCGAGAGCAGGCCGCGGACAGCGGCGTCGAAGGCGGCGGGGGAGCCGGAGGCGCGCGCGAGGACGTAACCGCCCTGAACGGTGGCGACGACCGCCGCCGCGATCTCCTCGCCGTCCAGCGAGGGCGCGAACTGGCCCTGCTCCTGGCCCTCTTCGACGAGTCCGGCCAGCCGCTCACGGATCCGGTCGAGCGCCTCGTCGACCGGCGCGCGCAACTCGTCGTCGGCGACGACGTCGGGGTCCATCGTCAGACGTCCCACCGGGCAGCCGCGCAGCACGTCGCGTTCGCGCCGCAGATACGCCTCGATGCGGTCGTACGGCGTGCCCGGGCCGCCGAGCACGCCCTCCGCGGTGGCCAGCAGCTCCTCGGCCGTCCGGCGGATCGCCGCCAGCGCCAGGTCGGGCTTGCCCTTGAAGTGGTGGTACATACTGCCCTGCCCGGCGCCCGCCCGCTCCAGGATCGCCTTGGGACTGGTGCCCACGTACCCGCGCTCCCACAGCAGCTCGCGGGTGGACTCGATCAGTCGCTCCGAAGTGCTCACGACGACAATGTACATACTAGTAGGTACAGAAGTCGAGACCGGGAGGAGCAGGCGCGGGCGCGCTCCGTACTTCCCGGGAGGTACGCGCACTGCCGCCGGCCGTACGACGACCCGGGCCCCCTCCCGGAGCCACTCTCGGAACATCACCGCAGAGCCTCCGAGGAGATGAGCCGAGATGCAGACCCTGGCGAACTGGGACGGCGGCCCCGGGCCGTGGATCCTCTTCTTCCCGCTGATGTGGGCGGCCGTGATCGTCGGCGCGGTCACCGTCCTGCGCCGCGCCGCCTGGAGCGGTGGCCGGGGCGGGTCCTGGCGCGGCACGGACCGCGGACCGTGGCGCGGCACGGACGGCCGCCCCGCCCCCGACTCGCCCCTCGCCCTCCTCGGCCGCCGCTTCGCCTCCGGCGAGATCGACGAGGACGAGTACTGGCGTCGGCTGTCGGTGCTGGAGGAGCAGTTCGGCCGCACGGGCAAGGGCGGTGCCGTATGAGCACCGTGACCGGGACCCGGACGGCCGCGCGGGTCGTCGACGCCGTGAAGGTGTACGGCGCCGGCGACACCGCCGTGCGGGCCCTGGACGGCGTGAGCGTCGACTTCCCGGCCGGGCGCTTCACCGCGATCATGGGACCCTCCGGCTCCGGCAAGTCCACCCTGATGCACTGCGCGGCGGGGCTCGACACGCTCACCTCCGGCACCGCCCACATCGGCGGCACCGAGCTGAGCGGCCTCGACGACCGCCGGCTGACCCTGCTGCGCCGCGACCGGGTCGGCTTCGTCTTCCAGGCGTTCAACCTCGTGCCGACGCTGACCGTCGCGGAGAACATCACACTGCCGCTGGACCTCGCCGGCCGCGGCGGGGACGAGGAGTGGATCGACGCGCTCGTCGACGTCGTCGGCCTGCGCGACCGGCTGCACCACCGGCCCTCCCAGTGCTCCGGCGGACAGCAGCAACGCGTGGCCGTGGCCCGGGCGTTCGCCGGCCGGCCGGATGTGGTCTTCGCCGACGAACCGACCGGAAACCTCGACTCCCGCGCCGGCGCGGAGGTGCTCGGCCTGCTCGGCCGCGCCGTGCGCCACATGGACCGCACCGTGGTGATGGTCACCCACGACCCCGTCGCCGCCGCCCACGCCGACGAGGTCCTCTTCCTCGCCGACGGGCGCCCGGTCGACCGTATGGAGTCCCCGACCGCCGACTCGGTCCTGGACCGTATGAAGGCCTTCGAGGTGAGGTCGTGAACGCCACGGTCCGCCTCAGTCTGTCCTCCCTGCGCGCCCACCGGCGGCGCTTCGCCGGCACCTTCCTCGCCGTGTTCCTCGGCGTCGCCTTCCTGACCGGCACCCTGGTCATGGGCGACACGCTGCGCGCGAGCTTCGACTCGATGTTCGGCACGGCGGCCCGGGGCACGGACGCCGTCGTCCGGGGCGCCGACGTCATCACCACACCCGGCGAGAGCCGGGGCGTGCGGCGGCCCGTCGACACCTCCCTGCTCACGGCCGTGGCGCGGGTCCCCGGCGTGGCGGCCGCCGCCCCCGAGATCCAGGGGGCGGGCCAACTCGTCGGCAGGAACGGGGCGGCCGTGGGCGGCCAGGGGCCGCCCACCCTGGCCGGCAACTGGATCACCGACCCGGAGCTCAACCCGTACCGGCTCGCCGAGGGCCGCGCGCCCGCGAAGTCCGGCGAGGTCGTCGTCAACCGCGGCGCCGCGCGCACGGGCGGCCTGCGCATCGGCGACACGACGACGCTGCGCACGCCCGACCCGGTCAGGGTGACGATCGTGGGCCTCGCGACGTTCGGCGGCGAGGACGGCATGGCCCAGGTGACGTTCACCGGCATGACCCGCGCCGACGCGGAGAGGTACCTGACCGGCCGGCCCGGCCAGGCGGCGAGCATCCTGGTGCGGGCCGAGCCGGGCGTCGACCGGCACGATCTGGTGCGCCGCCTGACGCCCGTCCTGCCCCGCGGCGTCGAGGCCATCACCGGACAGGAGTCGGCGCGGCGTCGAGGCCATCACCGGACAGGAGTCGGCCCAGGAGAACACCGACATGATCTCCAGTCAGTTCCTGACCATGTTCACCACGTTCCTGCTGGTGTTCTCCGGAGTGGCGCTGCTGGTGGCCACGTTCTCCATCCACAACACCTTCGCGATCGTCGTGGCCCAGCGCACCCGGGAGAACGCCCTGCTGCGCGCCCTCGGGGCCGCCCGCCGCCAGGTGACCGCCGCCACCCTCGTCGAAGCGAGCGCGGTCGCGACCGCCGGCTCCGCCGGGGGACTCGCGGGCGGCATCGGGATCGCCGCGGGACTGCAGGCGCTGTTCCCGGCCATCGGGTTCCCCTTCCCCGATGGCGGCCTCGTCGTCACGCCCGGGTCGATGCTGCTGCCGCTCGCGGTCGGCGTCGTCGTCTGCCTGGGCTCCGCGCTGCTGCCCGCCGTACGGGCCGGCCGGACGGCGCCCCTGGCGGCGCTGCGCGAGAGCGCCGTCGACTCCTCCGGGGCCTCCCGCACCCGCGCAGTCACCGGCACCGCCCTCGCGGCCGTCTCCGTCGCCGTCACCCTGGCCGGCGTGCTGGTCCACCGGTCGGTGTGGGCGGCCGGACTGGGCGCCGTACTGGCCCTGGCCGCCTTCGTGGTCCTCGGCCCGGTCGCCTCCACCGCCGTCGTACGGCTCCTCGGCGGCCCGCTCGACCGGCTGCGCGGCGTCACCGGCGCCCTCGCCCGGCGCAACGCGCTGCGCAGCCCCAAGCGCACCGCCGCGACCGCGGGCGCGCTGATGATCGGGGTCGCCGTCGTGTCGCTCTTCACCGTCTTCGGAGCCTCGCTCAAGGCCACCATGGACCAGACCGTGTCCCGCTCCTTCGCGGGCGACCTCGCGGTGAGCACCCCGTCCTTCGGCGCGGGCGGCAGCGGGCTGAGCCCCGGGCTCGCCGCCGCCGTGCAGCGGCTGCCCGAGGTGGACACCGCCGTCGGGCTCGGCCGGGGCGTGGCGGAGGTCGACGGCAGGGGGCGATCCCTGACCGTCACCGACCCCGGCGCCCTCGCCCGCACCTTCGACCTGGGCCGGGTACGGGGCAGCCTCCGCGACCTCGGCACCGACGGGATCGCCGTCAGCCGGAAGGAGGCCGACGCACGCGTCCTCACCACCGGCGACCGGACGAGGCTGACCTTCACCGACGGCAGGTCCGCCGCGTTCACCGTCCGCGCGGTCTACGGGCAGTCCGAACTCGTCGGCGACTACGTCGTCACCCGCGCCGCCTGGGCCCCGCACCGCACCCAGGACGCCGACACCCTGGTCGCCGTCTCCCTCAAGGACGGGGTGGGCGCCGACGCGGGCAGGAAGGCGGTCCAGCGGGTGGCCGCCCGGTACGGCAACCCCCAGGTGCAGACCCGCGCCGAGTACGCGCAGTCCTCGGCCGGCGGCATCGACATGATGCTCACGCTCGTCTACGCCCTGCTCGCCCTGGCGGTCCTCATCGCCCTGCTCGGCATCGCCAACACGCTGACCCTGGCGATCCACGAACGCACCCGCGAAATGGGGCTGCTCCGCGCGGTCGGCCAGACCCGCGCCCAGCTGCGCGCCATGGTCCGCTGGGAATCGGTCCTGATCGCCGCCTTCGGCACGGCCGGCGGGCTCGCCCTCGGCACCTGCCTCGGCTGGGTGCTGGTGAAGGCCTCCGAGGGCGCGAGTGGCACCGCGTTCGCGTTCGCCGTCCCGCCGGTGCGCCTCGTGGCGGTGGCGCTGGTGGGCGTCACGGCCGGAGTCCTCGCCGCACTGCGCCCGGCCCGGCGCGCGGCCCGCCTGGACGTACTGCGGGCCGTCGCCGCGCAGTGACCGTTCACCGCCCGCTCAGCCGGGAACGGCCGACCGGGCGGGAGCGCGCGCCGGCCGGGCGGCGCCGTCGAGCGCGGGTTCGACCTGGGTGAACCGGCGCACGGACGTCTCCCCGGCGGTCAGGCGCGGCACCAGGGCGGGCACCACCAGCGCGGACGCGGCGGTGGGCAGGGTGAACCAGACGACCTTGCCCCGCTCCCCGTCCGGGCGCGCGCCCCAGCTCTCGCTCATCGCCGCCACCATCGCCAGCCCACGGCCACCGGTGGCGAGCGGCTCGACGTCCTCCACGACGGGAAGGCGCGGGTCGTGGTCGCGCACCGAGACCGTCAGCCGGTCCAGCAGCACCTCGAGCTCCACGGTGCACAACTTGTCGGGCCGGGCGTGCTGGTGGACGTTGGTCAACAGCTCCGTCACACCGAGCGCGGCCCGGTCTATCAGAGGGTTGAGCTGCCAGTAGCGCAAGTGCGCCGATACGATTCTGCGGACCTGGCCGATCCGCGACGGCAGGGCTTGGAGCTCCACCGTGCAGTGCCTGCTTGGGTGACTGGTCACGGCTGCGACTCCCCGACGTAGAGGTCCGGAAGAACACGACGTTTCGAATGCAGCAGGACGCCTGCGTGACACTGCCGCCTGCTGTCGTGGCCGGCGGGCTGGTTCGCAGCGTTATCGCCGGTAAACCCAGAGTGACGTGTGACCAGCGTGACGCAAGGGGCCAAGTCCCGCAACTCGCGTCTCCTAGCGGTCGTGTCGCGCGGCCCGGCGGACGGCCTCGATGAACCGGCGCGCGGCGGGCGGCCCGGTCTCGCCCGGAGCGGGGTCGTGGTCACCGAGGGTCAGCAGGTACCGCTTGCCGTTCAGGTCGGCGAGCGCCCGGTCGTCCGGGGCGAACCAGGGCTTCGACGCCCGCACCGCCCGCACCGGCGCGCTGTCGATCTCGCTGCCGTAACTGGTGAGCAACTCCAGCCTGCCGCCGCTGATCCGGATCTGCCCGGCCCGGGTGAGCGAACGCAGCCGCTGCTCGATCCGCACGCCCTTGGCCGTGAATTCCGGTTCCGCCATCCCTTCCCGCCCCCTTGCGCATCGCTCGTCGTGGGCTTCGTCCCGCGTGCCGGCGGGCCGAGGAGCCGGTCCGCCCGCCGGGCTCCGCATGTGCCGCGGCGGCCCCGGCCTCCTCCTGCCGGTGCAGTCTGCCGCCCTTCGCCGGGCAGCACCAGTGCGCGCGCCCCGGTCGCCGCCGGTGCCCGGAGCACTCGCGCGAAGTGCGCCCCCACCCGGGAACGCGTGGCGTCCGGGAACGGGTACGCGACGGCCGCCCCAGGGGCGCCTTTGAGCCGCTCAAAGGCGCGTTTATGCAGGTGGGAAGCGTGCCGGAAGGTGTCTATCATCGGGGGCGTCCGGCCGCGCTCCACGCCGTCGGCGCTCAGCGTAAGGAGTCCCGCCGTGAGCACCACCCCACAGACCCGGACCGGCGAAACCCTCGACGCCGACCGGACCGACAGCGGCTACCGCGTCTGGCTCAAAGAGGCCGTCCGCAAGGTCCAGGCCGACGCCAACCGCTCGGCCGACACCCACCTCCTGCGCTTCCCGCTGCCCGAGGAGTGGGGCATCGACCTGTACCTGAAGGACGAGTCGACCCACCCGACCGGCAGCCTCAAGCACCGGCTGGCCCGCTCGCTGTTCCTCTACGGCCTGTGCAACGGATGGGTCCGGCCGGGGCGCCCGGTGATCGAGGCATCCAGCGGCTCGACCGCCGTCTCCGAGGCGTACTTCGCGAAGCTGATCGGCGTGCCCTTCATCGCGGTGATGCCGCGCACGACGAGCGCCGAGAAGTGCCGCCTGATCGAGTTCCACGGCGGCCGGTGCCACTTCGTGGACGACCCCCGCACGATGTACGAGGAGTCCGCCCGCCTCGCGGGAGAGACCGGCGGCCACTACATGGACCAGTTCACCTACGCGGAACGGGCCACGGACTGGCGCGGCAACAACAACATCGCCGAATCCGTCTTCCGCCAGCTGGAGTTGGAGCGGTTCCCGGAGCCGGCGTGGATCGTCGCCACCGCGGGTACCGGCGGCACCTCCGCGACCATCGCGCGCTACGTCCACTACATGCAGTACGACACCCGCATCTGTGTCGCCGACCCGGACAACTCCTGTTTCTTCGAGGGCTGGACCACCGGCGATCCGGACGTCACCTGCGACTGCGGCTCCCGCATCGAGGGCATCGGCAGGCCGCGCATGGAGCCGAGCTTCGTGCCCGGCGCCATCGACCGGATGATGAAGGTGCCGGACGCGGCCAGCGTCGCCGCCGTCCGCGCCCTGGAGCAGGCCATCGGCCGCAAGGCGGGCGGCTCCACCGGCACCGGCCTGTGGAGCGCCCTGAAGATCGTCGCCGAGATGGTGGCGCAGGGACGGCAGGGCAGCGTGGTGACACTGCTGTGCGACCCCGGGGACAGGTATCTGGACAAGTACTACTCGGACGACTGGCTCACCGCCCAGGGCCTGGACATCGCGCCGTACACGGCGGCGATCGAGTCGTTCCTGGCGACCGGAGTGTGGCCGGACTGAGCCGGGGGTGGTGCGCCCCGCCCAGTGCGTGGGGCAGCGTCCGCGGCGGGTCAGGAGCCGTCAGCCGCCGGTCGAGAGGCCGGCCGGCGGGAGCACGTCAGATGGCCGGCGGGCCGTCAGACGTCCGTACCGTCCGCCGCGGTGGTCCGGTCGGCCCGCTCGCCCGCCACCACCAGGCGCAGCTTCTCGGCGACCTCGGCGCGCGCGTCGGACGGCAGCCCGGCGTCCGTCACCAGGGTGTCGACCTGCTCCAGCCCGGCGAAGGAACTCAGACCCACCACACCCCACTTGGTGTGGTCGGCGACCACCACGACCCGCCGCGCGGACTGCACCAGACGCCGGTTGGTCTCGGCCTCCGCCAGGTTCGGCGTCGACAGGCCCGCCTCCAGCGATATCCCGTGCACACCGAGGAACAGCACGTCGAAATGGAGCGCCGCGATCGCCTGGTCGGCCACCGGACCGACCAGCGAGTCGGACGGGGTGCGCACCCCGCCGGTCAGCACGACCGTCGCCGCGCCCGGCCGCCGGCCCGAGGTGCGCTGCGCCGCGTGGAAGACGTCCGCCACCCGCACCGAGTTGGTGACCACCGTAAGATCCGGCACGTCCAGCAGGTGCTGGGCCAGCGCGTACGTCGTCGTCCCGCCCGAGAGCGCGATCGCCGTGCCCGGCGCCACCAGCTCGGCCGCTGTTCGGGCGATGTCCTCCTTGGCGCTCAGCTCCAGCCCCGACTTCGCCTCGAAGCCCGGCTCGTGCGTGCTCGCCTCCACCAGCGGCACCGCCCCGCCGTGCACCTTCTCCAGCACGCCCTGACGGGCCAGCGCGTCCAGATCGCGGCGCACCGTCATGTCCGACACGCCGAGCTTCCGGGTCAACTCGTTGACCCGGACACCGCCGCGGCGCCGGACCTCGTCGAGGATCAGGGCGCGGCGCTGCTCCGCGAGGAGGTTCTGATTCTCACTCACGTGGGCTCCGGTTCCTTTCGCCTCGAGCCGTCCGACCCGCCCGGCGCACCCGCCGCCGACGAGAAGGTCCGTCGCGTCCCCGGTGCGCGGGCGTCCCATCCTTTCACGGCTCGCCGCCCGTCGCGCCATCGCCCGCCCCGGCGGGCGCATGTCACAGCCGTCCCGCCGGGGCCCGGCCGTCACCCGGATCGGGGAGATTCCGTGACGCCGGCTGCGCCCGCTGCCGGGGTCGGACATCCTGGTGGCCGCACGGACACAGGCCGACGGCGCGTCACGGGGGAGTGCGAACGGTGGAACCAGCGGAACGCGCTCAGCAGGGTGCCGCGCCGGACGGAGCGGACGGCACCGCCCTGGAACTCCTGGTCCACGGGGTCGGCGGCACCACACCCGACCGCATGCTCGACGACCCGCGCACGGTGCGGGTCACCGGCGACGACACGGCGGCCGTCTTCCGGCGCGCCGCCGACGTCGACGCCGAGACCCGGCCCGCCGAGCACCGCGGCGGACCGGTGCCCGAGGCGTACGTGTGGTGCAACCTCACCTCCGGCAACGGCACCCGGGCCCTGTGGCTGTTGCTGCTGCCGTTCATGGTGGTCAACCTCGCGCACTGGATGCGCCCCGCGGGCCCCGACCGCACCCGTGCGGTGCGCCTGTACGGACTGCTCGTACGTCTGGCGGGCCTGACCCTCACGGTGCTCCTCGTCGCCGCCGCCTGCGAGGTCGCCCTCGACCTCGCGGCCCGGCAGTGCGCGGGCACCCGCGCGTGCGCCGCCCGGCACTCCTGGCTGGGCTTCCTGTCCCCGGCCGAGGGCGGCTGGTGGAGCGCACCGGGCCGCCGGCTGGCCCTCGCCGCCCTGGTGCCCACCGCGCTCACCGCACTGCTGTGGTACCTGTCCCACCGCACCTGGAGCGCCTACGAGTCCCAGCAGCCCATGTTCCACCGGCCGGAGCCGGCGCACGACCCCGGCCGTGGCCCCGCGAGCGGGCACGGCGCCGGCCTCGCGTCCCGGGGCCGGCCGGCGCACTTACCGGAAGCCGGGTCGGTCGGGGAGCCCGATCCGGCCTCCCAGAGCGTGCCGGACACCGGCGGCCCCCGGCCGGGCGGGCCCGGACCCACGGAGGACACCGGGGACACCGGGCGTACCTCCCTGGGCCGGCCCGGCTTCTGGTACGGGCGCCGGCTGGTCGCCCGGCTGCGCTCCGCCCACACCGCGGCCGGCCTGCTGACGGTCGCCGCCGCGGTCGCCGGCCCGGCGGCGCGCTTCGACCGCCGCCCCTCGGGCCCCGCGCTCCTGGACGCCCTGGGCTGGCTCCTGCACGCCGGTCTCGTCGTCGTGGCGGGCCTCACGGTGGCGGTGGTGTGCGGCAGGGGCCGCAGCGAGCACCGGCCCGACCGGGGGACCGACCCTCCCCTCGTACGGCGGCTGCCGCTCGGCGCCCTGGTCCTGCTCCTGCTCGCCGCGGTCTACGCCGGCTGGTCGCGCCCCGGCTGGCAGGCGACGGGACGGCTGCCCGGCGACGCCACCTTCGGAGGGATCGCGCTGGTGCAGGGGGTGCTGGTCCTCGCCCTCGGCGCCGTCGCACACATGCTGCACCGCACCCGCCCCGACCCCCGTGCCGCGCTGCGCGGCCTGGGCGGCCCCGCGGTCGCCACTCTGGCCTGCGCGCTCGGCGGCGTGATGTCCGGCGGGGTCGCGCAGCGGGTGGCCGACTGGCTCGACGGCACCCACGCGTCCATCGACGGCCCTCCGGTCCTGCTCACCTGGCAGGCGTCGGTGGTCCCGCCGGTGCTCGTGGCGCTGCTCGTGCTCTGCGGCCTGCTCGCCCTGCGCACCCGGCGGCTGGCCCGCGCCGAGCACGCCGTGGTGGAGCGCGAGCACCCGGGCGAGCCGGAGGACCCGGAGCGCACCCGCCGGATCGCGCGGACCCGCGCGATGGCGACGCTCACCGACGCAGGCCCCCTCCTTGTCGGCGTCACCTCCGCGGCCACCCTCCTGCTGGGCGCCGTGGCGCTGGTGGGAGCCCTGAGGACCGACCGGACCCCGGTACGGGCCGCCGAGCACGCGTACCCCGTCGTCCGCGGGGCGGCCGAGACCGCGCAGGCCCTGGGCTCCTGGCTGATAGGGCTCGGCTTCCTGCTCTTCGTCACCTGGGGCCGGCGCGCCTACAAGGACGCCTCCGCGCGCCGCACCATCGGCATCCTCTGGGATGTCGGAACCTTCTGGCCGCGTGCCGCGCACCCCTTCGCCCCGCCGTGCTACGCCGAACGCGCGGTGCCCGACCTCACCTGGCGGATGGCGACCTGGACGCGCGCCACGGGCGGGCGGCTGGTGCTGTCGGGGCACTCCCAGGGCAGCGTGCTGGCCGCCGCCGCGGCCTGGCAGCTCACCGGGCCGGTCCGGGCCCGGGTCGCGCTGCTGACGTACGGCTCACCGCTCGAGCGCCTCTACGGCCGCTGGTTCCCGGCCCACTTCGGGCCCGCCGCCCTCAGCGCCCTGCACCACGACGTGGACTGCTGGCGCAACCTCTACCGGCGCACCGACCCCATCGGCGGCCCCGTCCGGCTGCCCGGCGACCGCGGCCCCGAGGTGGACCGCGCCCCGCTGAAGGACCCGCTCGCCTACGGCCGGACCACGCGGCATCCGCTGCCCGCGCCGATCCTGGGCCACTCCGACTACCAGGCGGACCCGGCGTTCGCCGAGGAACGCGAGCGTCTGCTGGCCCGGCTGCGACCGGACCTGCCCGCGCCCCGCCACGGGAGCGGGCACCCCACCAGGCCTCCCGGCACCCCGGGGGACCGGCCCGCGGGCCCGGACGGGGAACCTCAGGAAAGCTCGGGCAGGTCCTCCGGGTAGAGCAGCGTCAGATCGTCCGTGCTCGGGTCGTCGACCTGGGCGACCCGGCTCGCGTGCCGCTCCACCATCGCCTCGAAGGTCTGGCGGGCGGTGCGCCCGTTGCCGAACGCGGGACCCTTGGGGATCTCCGTGAAGTACGTCCGCAGGGCCTCCGCCGCGCCCGGGGCCAGCCGGTACTCGTGCTCCTCGGCCTGCTGCTCCACGATGCGCAGCAGCTCCTCCGGGCCGTAGTCGCCGAAGGTGATGGTGCGCGAGAAGCGGGAGGCCACACCCGGGTTGACGGACAGGAAGCGCTCCATCTCGGCGGTGTAACCCGCGACGATCACCACCACAGCGTCCCGGTGGTCCTCCATCAGCTTCACCAGCGTGTCGATGGCCTCCTTGCCGAAGTCGCGTCCGGCGTCCTCCGGGGAGAGCGCGTAGGCCTCGTCGATGAACAGCACCCCGCCGCGCGCCCGCTCGAACGCCTCCTGGGTGCGGATCGCGGTGGAGCCGATGTGCTCGCCGACCAGGTCGACGCGGGACACCTCGACGAGATGGCCCTTCTCCAGCACGCCGAGGGAGGCGAGGATCTCGCCGTACAGCCGCGCGACCGTGGTCTTGCCGGTGCCGGGGGAGCCGGTGAAGACCAGGTGGCGCTTGACGGAGGCCGCCTTCAGGCCCGCCTCCCGGCGGCGCCGGCCCACCTCGATCATGTCGGTGAGGGCGCGGACCTCCCGCTTGACGCTCTCCAGGCCCACCAGCGCGTCGAGTTCGCCGAGCACGTCCTTCGCGGTCCGGGCGGGCTCGGCGGGCGGTAGGGCGGTGACCGGCGCCTCCGGCTCGGTGGTGCGCTGGCCGGGGATCGCGCCCAGCAGTCCCGTCGACGGGCTCACCGTCTGCGCGGCCGTCTCCCGCGCCACGGGCGGCCGCAGGCCCCCGCTCTCGTCGCTGGTGCAGTCCTCGACCACGGGCCCCGCACCGCCCGAGGCATCCGGCCCGCCGTCCGCGAACTCGTACCCCCCGCGCGCGCACCGCTCCGTGCGGCACTTGCGCAGCGTCGTGCGGCAGCCGTCGATCACATGGAAGCCGTAGCCGCCGCTGCCGGTCACCCGGCAGCCGACGAAGCTGCCGCGGCCCCCGGCCGACACGTAGAAGCCGGCCTCGGCGGGGGAGGAGACGGTGCACCGCTCGATGGTCGGGTCGGCGCCCTTGGTGACGATCACGCCGGTCTGTGTGCCGTCCAGCGTGCAGTTGTTCAGTGTGCCGCCGCTGCCGTGGTCGCGGAACCAGGCGCCCGTGCCCGCCTCCCTGATCCGGCAGTCGTCGAGCTGCGCGGTCGCGCCGTCGCTCACCGAAACGGCCGTGTTGCGCACCTGGGACAGATCGCTGTCGACGACGTCCACGCGGGAGCCGCGGTCCAGCACGAACAGCGCGTCCGGCACGTCGTGCACCCGGCAGGACTCCAGCACCGCGGTCGCACCGTCGCTGACCCATACGGCCGGGTAGTCGCCGGTGCTGTCGAAGATCTCGCACTGGTTGGCGTCCACGCGGGTGCCCGGGTCCCACACCGACAGGCCGTTGCGCCCGAACTGACGCACCGTCGTCCGCGTCAGCGTCAGCACGGAACGCGACCGCAGGTCCACCGCGTTCTCCGGGATGTCGTGGATGCGGCAGTCGGCGAGGGTCAGCACGGCGTCCGTGTCGAGGGTGACCCCGTCCGCGGTGGTGCGGTGCACATCGCAGTCGGTGAGGTGGGCCGTGGCCCGGCCGGTGACCTGCACACCGCTGCCCCGGACCTCGTAGACCTCGCAACCCACCGCCTCCAGGGCGGAGTTGTCGCCGGTCGCGGTGAGGCCCGCGCCCGAGGCGTGGTGCACCCGGCAGCGCTCCAGCCGGGGGTGGGCGCCGCCGCGCACCGCGACCCCCGCCTGCCCGGCGGCCACCACCTCGCACTCCTCGAACACCCCGCCGCCGCCGTCGAGTACGGCGATGCCGATGCCCGCCGGGTTGTCGACGGTGCAGCGCCGCACGGTCGGCCTGGCGCCGCCGCGCACCTCGATGCCGGCCGCCGACCTGGTCACGATCCGCACGTCCCGCAGTTCGGGCGTGCCCTCCTCCACCAGCAGCGCCGGCGCGGCGGCGTCCTGCCCCTCCACGTGCAGGTCCTGGACAACGGCCGCGGCGCGCACGGTCAGCGGCACGCCGTCCACGGGCGCGATGCGCACCGAGCCGGGGGAGCCCTCGGGGCCGCGCAGGGTCACCGCCCGGTGGACCACGAGGTTCTCGCGGTAGGTGCCCGGGGCGACGGTGAGGACGTCGCCGTCCGCCGCGGCCTCCAGGGCGGCGGCGAGCGATGCGTACTCACCTGTGCGGCGCCGCCACCGCGATGTGCCGGTGTGCGTCACCTGGACCGTGCCCTGTGCCATGGTGTTGCTGTGCCCCCAGCTCGTCGTACGCGGGTTGATGCCGAGTGCGTCGGCCGGACCACCGTAGCGTGCGCGCGGGCGGTCGGTTGACCAGAGCCGGAAGGCCGTCAGCTGCCGGTCCCGGTGCGGCCCCAGTCGGGGCCCGCGCGGTCCCAGGCCTGGTCCCAACGTGCGTACCTCCGGCGGACCATGCGCCGGACGATCAGCCGGCGTATGCCCTCCACGGCGCCGGCGGTCAGCGCGGACGCGCCGAGTCCGGCCAGCACGGCGTGGGTCGTGGCCGTGGCGGAGTCCAGGGGGCGGGCGGTGATGCGGCCGTGCCGGTCCGTCCACAGCGGGAAGTGGTCGCCCGGACGGGGGTTCTTCAGGGCGCAGGTGATCGCCGCGTGCCGCCGGGTGCCGTCCGGGGCCGTCCAGTCGGCGACCACGCGGCTGCGGACCTCCCGCCCCGACGAGGTCTCCGGATCGGGCTCCACCACTATGCGCTCGAGCCCTCGCACCACGGTGGCCGTCACCAGGTGCCGGTCCTGACGCTGGTCCCGGACGGAGCGCTGCAGGGTGTCCTGGGCGAGGTTGCCGACGAGCGAGCCGACGACGGGGGCGGCGACCAGGACGAGCAGCAGCGCCACCAGCGCCACCCACGACTCGGCCAGATCGGTCCCGCGCCGCAGCGGGTTGTGCCGCCAGCGCCAGAGTCCGCTGATCGCCCGCACCGTCCCGCACCCCCCTTCCCAGCTCCGTGACAGCCCCCGCACGCGCCGTGCGCCTGCCGAACCCCGGGAAGAGAGAGCGACGTCACCTCTTGCCCGGGTCCTTCGACGAAGGCCGTGTCATCCGTCCAACGGCCGGGACCCGGCCGCGGGTTCCCGGCCGCCCGGAGATCACCCGAGGATCGTGACCGGGTCGCCGAGCCGGATCGTGCCGGTGCGCTCGGGCACCAGGTTCTGGCCGAAGGCCAGGTCGCCTCCGACGCGGCGGTGGCGCGCGAGGGTGCGCAGCGGCTCCCTGCCGCGCTCGGCGGTGCGCTGGTCGGTCGTGGTCACCACGCAGCGGCCGCAGCGCTTGGTGACCCGGAAGGCGACCTCGCCGATCGCGATGCGGGACCAGCCGTCCTCGGCCCAGGCGGCGGTGCCCGCCACCACGACGTTCGGCCGGAAGCGGTTCATGGGCAGCGGGCCCTCGCCTGTGTGGTCGCCCCGCGCGATCAGCGAGTTGAGGGCGTCCAGCGACGCGACGGTGGTGAGCAGCAGCGGGAAGCCGTCGGCGAAGCTGACCGTCTCTCCCGGCAGGGCGTGCTCGGGCGCGACGGGCCGGCGCCGGGCGGGATCGTCCATGTGGACGAGACGGACGTCGGCGCCGAGGTAGCCGCTGCACCAGGCGTGCGCGGTGGCCGCGGCCGGCACGGCCTCCACCTTCTGGCCGAAGATGTCCACCGTCACCGTGGCGCCCGGCTCCGGGACGGGCACCGTGACCGCCCCGCGCCCCGGTGCGGACAGCCGAAGGCCGCCGTCGAACCGTAGCTCGGCGGCGGCCAGTGCGAGGCGTGGCTGCCCGCGTTGGGTGACGACCTTTCCCCCGTCGTCGATCACCACCCAGCGCCGGTCCCCGGCCAGTCCCCAGGGCTCCACGGCGCAGCTCCGGAGCCCCACGCCCCGGAACGCCTTGACCGGGTGGATGTGCAGTGAGTGCAGCTCCGCGTTCCCCATGACCTCATCCTGCCAGGTGGCAGGGACGGTCGGTGGGGATCAGTAGCCGCGGTACTGCTGGTTGCCGTAGGGGTCCTGGTACGGCGCGGGAACGGGCCGAGGAGCCGCCGGACGCATCGCCTCGTAGCCGGTGTTGGCCGCCATCGGGCGCATCGGCTGGGGCTGCTGCGGGCCGGGGTATCCGCGCGGCGCGGTGGCCTGCTGCGGGATGTACGCCGCGGGCGCCTGTTGCAGCGGGGCGGGCTGCGGCATCTGCGGGTACCCGTAGGAGGGCTGGGACGGGCCGGCCGGGAGGGCGGGCAGCGCCGACGGGAGCGCGGGAAGGTGACTTCCCGCGTCGTACTGCGCGGGGACCCGGATCGGGGCGATCTGCGGGGTGCCCCGCTCGGCCACGAGCGAGTCGTAGATCGGAGTGTCCGGGAAGGAGGCGGAGTAGTAGCCGCCGCCATAAGTGGAGCGGGGGGAGGTCATGGCACATAAGTTAAGCCCACGATGTGCTGGTTGGGGAGACCGATAAGAGGGTTGTTTTCCGTGTCGGCGGTGACGCGGGATCCCCAATGTGAGCGAATTTGTCGAAAAGGGGCACCGATTCGTGGCTCGATCGTGTAAAGCCCGAGTTCCCGGCGGGTTACCGGCGGTTGGCCTGACGCGTTCCGGTGCTCCTCACCGGACCTGTTCCGGTGCTTCTCATGGGAGTTCGCGGTCCCCGGGAATAGGTTGGGCGGGTAGGGAGCCGGTGGACTGCCGCGGCATCGGTCGGCGGAAGACGTGATGGGGGCGTACATGTCATTGACGAAGGGGTCGAACACGCCGGTGCCGAGCACGGCCCTGCGGGTCGAGCTGGGATGGCGGCCGGGGCCCGGGGTGCCCGACGCGGACGCCTCGGCGCTGCTGCTGACAGGCGGAAAGGTGAGCTCCGACGCGGACTTCGTCTTCTACAACCAGCCGGTGCACCCCTCCGGCACGGTCCGCCACGAGGGCAAGCGCGATCTCGGCGGCCGGGTCACCGACACCCTCCTCGTCGATCTCGCGCGCGTGGGGCCCGCGGTCGAGCGGGTGGTGCTCGCCGCCTCCGCGGACGGCGGCACGTTCGGGCAGGTGCCGGACCTGTACATCGAGGTCCGCGACGCCGACCGGGACACCGTGGTCGCCCGCTTCGACAGCCCCGGCGCCACCGTGGAGAGCGCGTTCGTGCTCGGCGAGTTCTACCGCCGCCAGGGCGCCTGGAAGTTCCGGGCCGTCGGCCAGGGCTACAGCAGCGGACTGGAGGGGCTGGCCACGGACTTCGGCATCACCGTGGACGAGCCGCAGCAGCACATGGCGCCCCCGGCGGCGCCCTCCGCCCCGGTCACGGCTGCCCCGCCGACGACACCAGTCACCGCGCCCCCGCCCGCCGGGCCGTCCGTGCCGCTTCCGCCGCCGGTCGCGCTCCCGGTCACCGTGCCCCCGCCCACGGCGCCCCCGCCGCCGGCACCGCCCGCGGCGCCGGTCCGCCTGACCAAGGTGACGCTCACCAAGGCCGCCCCGTCGGTGTCGCTGGCCAAGCAGGGCGGAACCTCGGGTGCCATGCGCGTGAACCTCAACTGGCAGGTGCGCAAGCAGTTCTCCGGCTGGGGCGGCAAGCGCGGACGGGCGGTCGCCCTGCACGCGGACCTCGACCTCGACCTGTGCGCCCTGTACGAACTCGCGGACGGCCGCAAGGGAGTCGTCCAGGCTCTCGGCAACGCCTTCGGGGCGCTGCACCGGCCTCCGTACATCCACCTCGACGGCGACGACCGCACCGGCGCCTCGGCCGACGGCGAGAACCTCACGATCAACCTCGACCACACCCAGGACTTCCGGCGCGTCCTGGTCTTCGTCACGATCTACGAGGGGGCCCGCTCCTTTGCCGACCTGCACGCCACCGTCACCCTCCGCCCCCAGCACGGCGCCCCGATCGACTTCTCCCTGGACGAGTGCACGGTCCCCTCGACGGTCTGCGCGCTCGCCCTGATCACCAACACCGGCGGCGAGCTCGTCGTCCGGCGGGAGGCCCAATACCTGGTGCCCGAGCGCGGGGTGAGCCCGCAGCGGACCGTCGACCGCGCCTACGGCTGGGGCATGAACTGGACCCCCGGCCGCAAGTGACCGCCGCCGGCGGGAGGCACGGACGCCGGGAAGCAGGGATCAGCCCTCCTTTGCCACGGCGTCCACGCCGGCCGCCGCGTCGGCCACGGCGTCCGGACGGCCGTAGGTGCGGCCCTTCCAGGCGGCGCCCCGGCCCCGGTGGTGCTGCACCGCCGAGTCGACCGTCATCAGCAGATAGAGGAACGCGGTGAGGGGAAGCAGGGGAGCGAGCCACAGCGGCTGGCGGTAATAGCGGAGCATCGGGACGTACGTCGCCGTCATCACCAGCCAGGCGAGCCCACCGGCGAGCGCGGCCGCCGGGCTCGCCGTCACCAGGCCCGCCACCAGGGTCACGGGCGGCGCGAGGTACACGAGGGCCAGCCCGGCCACCGTGCCGAGCAGCAGCAGCGGGTTGTGCCGCAGCTGGGCGTACGCGCTGCGCGAGACCATCCGCCACAGGTCGTGCAGCCGCGGGTAGGGGCGCACGCTCTCGACGTGGTCGGCGAGGCCCAGCCAGACGCGGCCCCCGCCGCCCTTGACGGCCCGCGCGAGCGCCACGTCGTCGATCACGGCGTGCCGGATCGCGTCCGGGATCCGCGCCCGCTCGGCGGCCTCGGCGCCCAGCAGCACGCAGCCGCCCGCGGCGGCCGCCGTCCGCGTGCCCGCCCGGGCGATCCGGCGGAAGGGATAGAGCTGCGCGAAGAAGTAGACGAAGGCCGGCACCACGAGCCGTTCCCACAGGCTCTCCACCCGCAGCCGGGCCATCTGCGAGACGACGTCGAAGTTCCCGGCGCGGGCCGCCGCCACCAGTCGGCTCAGGCTGTCCGGGTCGTGGGCGATGTCCGCGTCCGTCAGGAGGAGGTAGCGGGGGGCACGCGCGCGTGCCAGGGCGATGCCGTGGCGTACGGCCCACAGCTTGCCGGTCCAGTCCGCGGGCGGCTCGCCCGGCGAGGCCACGGTCAGCGGCAGGCCGCCGTGCCGCCGAGCCAGCGTGCGGGCCAGCTCCCCGGTGCCGTCGGAGCTGCCGTCGTCGACGAGGAAGACCTCCGCCCGCCCGGGATACGCCTGCGCGAGCAGCGACGGCAGGCTCCGGGGCAGGACGTCGGCCTCGTCCCGCGCGGGAACGACGACGCAGACCGGCGGCCAGTCGTCCGCACCGGTGCACGCCTGCGGCCGTGTGCGGGGGGCGGCGCATTCCGGCGGCGGTCCGTCCGCAGGGCTGCTCACTGCCGGCCGTCCGTCCGGGGGGCCGGACATCGGCGGCCGTCCGTCCGGCCCCGGGGTCTCGCCCGCCCGATCCCGGCCCGGCCGGGCTTCGCCCGACCGTTCCTCGACCGGCCGGGTTTCGCCCGGTGGCTCTCCGCCCGGCGGCAGTCTGACGTCCGTGCGCCAGAAGAAGCCCTGGCCGAGCAGCAGCCACAGCCAGGCCGCGAGTGATCCGGCGGCGGTCCACACGATCGCGCTCACTCGCGCAGTCTGCCCCACCCGGCCGGGCCGTCGGGGCCCATCGTCTATCGTGGCCGGGTGAAGATCGCGCTCATGGACTCCGGAATCGGCCTTCTTCCCGCCGCCGCCGCGGTACGCCGGCTGCGGCCCGACGCGGATCTCGTGCTCTCCTGGGACCCCGACGGGATGCCCTGGGGGCCGCGCACCCCGGAGGACATCACGCAGCGGGCCCTGGACGTCGCCGGGGCCGCGGCCGCCCACGAGCCGGACGTCCTGATCGTCGCCTGCAACACCGCCTCGGTGCACTCCCTGCCCGTGCTGCGCGCCCGTTTCGAACCCCGCCTGCCCATCATCGGCACGGTGCCCGCGATCAAGCCCGCCGCGGCGGGCGGCGGACCCGTCGCGATCTGGGCCACGCCCGCCACCACCGGCAGCCCCTACCAGCGCGACCTGATCGAGCGGTTCGCCGACGGGGTGACCGTCACCGAGGTGCCGTGCCCCGGCCTCGCGGACGCCGTGCACCACGCCGACGAGGCGGCCGTCGAGGCGGCGATCGCCGCGGCCGCCGCCCGCACCCCCGACGACGTGACGACCGTCGTCATGGGATGCACCAACTACGAACTGGTCGCCGAGCGCATCCGCACCGCCGTTCAGCGGCCCGGGCAGCCGCCGCTCATCCTGCACGGCTCCGCCGGTGCGGTGGCGGCCCAGGCGCTGCGCCGGATCGGTGCCGACCCGGTACCCGAGGCCGACGTCGACAGCGCGCTGACGGTGCTGCTCAGCGGCCGCGAGGCCGAGCTGCCCGAGACCGCCCTCAGCTACGAGGAGGGCCGCCTCCTCCAGGTGGTCACCCCCGCCCGCTGACCGGTCGGAACGCACCGGACGCGGGCCCTCCGCCGCGCGTCCGCGCGGGCCGGTCACGCTCCGCATCGCCCTACCCGCGCGGCGAAACCTGAGTAACCTCGTTGGCATGAGGGACCACCCCCGCGGCGACAACACCCCCCACTCCGAGGTCTGGACCGGACGCGCCACCAACCGGTTCCAGTGGCTGCTGGCGCTGGTCGGCGCCGGCTGCATGGCTCTCGGCATCGAGCTGGCCGTCGACTCCGCCTGGACCTCCGGCGTCGCCCCGCTGGTGATGTCCGTGGTGGGCTGCATCGCGGCCGGACTGCTGGTCCTCTTCGGAACCCTCGCCTTCGTGCACGTGGCGCTGAGGGTCGACACCGAGTCGCTGGAGGTGCGCTGCGGCCACATCGGCCTGCCGCGCCGCCGCATTCCCCTCGCCCATGTCGCGGGCGCCGACTTCGACCCGCACGTCACCCCGCGTCACTGGGGCGGCTGGGGCTATCGCTGGCGGCCCGAGAAGGGCACCGCGGTCGTCGTACGGCGGGGCGAGGGCGTCGTGCTGCGCCTGTGGGACGGCCACACCTTCACGATCACGGTCGACAACGCCGAGTCTGCGGTCCGTGTGATCAGGGACCGCCTGCGGCCGCCGTCACCGGGCGCGGCCTGAGCGCCGCTCCCGACCGGGCCCCGGCGCGACCGCTCCTCCGGCGCGGCTCAGGGCGCTGCACGTGACCGCGGCTCCGCCCCCGAGGGCCCCGGCTCCTCGGCCAGCGGGCGTGCGGTGGCCGTCCCCGCCAGCAGTCCCACGCCCACGGTCACGGCGGTGAAGCTGAGCGCGTTACCGACCGCGGCGATGGCCGCCACCGCCGTCAGGGCCGCCCCGGCGGTGAGCGCCACCGGCGTGGGGCGCGCGGTCCGCCACAGCGCGTGGAGCAGCCAGCCGTACGCCGCCGCCAGCAGGAGCACGCCGGTCAGTCCCTGCTCGGCCGCCTGCTGCAACAGGGCCGAGTGCGGCTTGCCGTCCGGCTGCAGCGACTGGGCGGCCGCCGGGCTGAACTCCACGAACCGGCCCGGACCCACGCCCAGGCCCGTGTTCCGGTGGGCGAGGCGCAGCGCGTCCCGCCACAGCTCGATCCGGTGCCGCGTCAGCTGACCCTCCGCGGACAGGGCGAGCCCGTCGGGCAGGACACGCGCCGCGACCGCCCAGGCCAGTCCCGCCACCCCGGCCGCGGCCACGGCCAGGCCCGCGACGGCCGCCCCGCGGCGCCGCACGCGGCCTGCCGCCAGGGAGACGAGCAGCACCGCGCCGCAGCAGACGAGGCCGAGGGCGGAACCGAGCACCGCCGCGGCCACCGCGACGGCGACGGCCAGGGCCCCGAGCGCGAGCCGGAGGGCCGGGGCGGACGCGGCCCGGGCGGCGCAGCAGGCGGCGCCCGCGGACAGGGTCAGTACGGCGGCGGTGGCCCCGGCGTGCCCCAGCGGGGCGGCGAACTGCGGTCCGGGGACCAGCCCAGGGACCGCCAGCGCCAGCCCCAGTCCCGCCAGCGCCCCGGCGCAGGGGGCGGCGACCGGCAGCAGGGCCCCGCAGATCCGGCCCGTGGCGTATCCGGCGGCCACGGCCAGCACGGCGAGCAGCACACCCTCGGGGCGGCCGTCGTGCAGCGTGCCGGTGATCAGCGACCAGGTGGCGCAGGCACCGAGCACTACGACGCCGCTCGCATCAGAAACGATTCGTCTGTGACTGTCGCCGAGACCCTCACCATGGCCGCCACCGTGGCCGTCGGCGACACGGCCGGTCCCGGCGCGGCCGTCGGTGTCCCCGCTGTTCCGCTCCCGGCCGTCAGTGTCCTGGCCGCTTCGGTTCCGCCCGCCGCTGTCCCGCCCGTTCCCGCCCCGGCCGGCACCGCCGGTCCGTCTTCCGCTTCCGCTGTCCGCCCCGTCGGCCGACGTCATGTCCGTGGTTCGCACCCCTCGCCCCCCGCACCCCTGCCCCCGGCCGCGCCCCCGCACGCCGGCCGCTCCCCGCCCGTGACCGGACCCCGGCCGCCCGGCCGGAACGGCCGCACGACAGGGGCTCCGGCACACCGTAACGGCTGATGACCGGATTGGGGACGTCTCGTGCGGGACCGATGCCGTTGCGGACGATGTGGCCGCCGTGTCCGGCGGCCGGGAAGCCGCCGGAGGCCGGGGCCCGGTCACGGACCGTGCTGACGGCCCCCTGGTCACGCGCCGTAGACTCCCGGGGTGACCGTCACCGCAACTTCCGTCGACGAGTCGGACCGGCTGCGACCGCAGACCGCCCCCGCGCCCTGGCGCGCGAAGCTCGTACGGCTCGTGCCCGCCATCGCCGCGACCCTGTCCGGGGTGCTCCTCTACGTCAGCTTCCCGCCGCGCACCCTGTGGTGGCTGGCGCTGCCGGCCTTCGCCGTTCTCGGCCGGGTGCTGCGCGGCCGTGGCTGGAAGGCGGCTCTCGGCCTCGGCTACCTCTTCGGCCTCGGCTTCCTGCTGCCGCTGCTGGTGTGGACGGGCGTGGAGGTGGGCTCCGGCCCCTGGCTGGCGCTCGTCGCGGTGGAGGCGGTGTTCGTCGCGCTGGTGGGCGCGGGTATCGCCGCGGTGTCCCGGCTGCCCGCCTGGCCGCTGTGGGCGGCGGCCGTCTGGATCGCCGGTGAGGCGGTACGCGCGCGCGTGCCGTTCCGCGGCTTCCCCTGGGGCAAGATCGCCTTCGGCCAGGCGGACGGCGTGTTCCTGCCGCTGGCCGCGGTGGGCGGCACCCCGGTGCTCGGCTTCGGCGTCGTGCTGTGCGGCTTCGGCCTCTACGAGGTCGTACGGCTGGCCGGTCAGGGCCGGCGCACCGGTTCCCTACGGCGGCCGGCCGCCGCCGCGGCGCTGCTGAGCGTGGCCGTCCCGGTCGCGGGCGCCGTGGCGGCCCGCCCCCTGGTGAGCGACACGGCGGAGGACGGGACCGCGACCGTCGCGGTCGTCCAGGGCAACGTGCCCCGCTCCGGCCTGGAGTTCAACGCGCAGCGGCGGGCCGTCCTCGACTACCACGCGAGGGAGACGGTCCGGCTGGCACAGCGGGTGAAGACAGGGAAGGTCCCCCGGCCCGACGTCGTGCTCTGGCCGGAGAACTCCTCCGACATCGACCCCTTCGCCAACGCCGACGCGCGCATGGTGATCGAGGAGGCGACCAAGGCCGTCGGCGTGCCCGTCTCCGTCGGCTCCGTCGTGGAGCGGGACGGCAGGCTCCTGAACGAGCAGATCCTGTGGGACCCGGCCAAGGGGCCCGTGCAGACGTACGACAAGCGGCAGGTCCAGCCGTTCGGCGAGTACCTGCCGCTGCGCTCGCTGCTCGGCGCCGTCAACAAGGACTGGACGTCGATGGTCCGCCAGGACTTCAGCCGGGGCGCGGAACCGGGTGTGTTCACGGTCGGCCGCGCCAGGATCGGCCTCGCCACCTGCTACGAGGCCGCCTTCGACTGGGCCGTGCGGGACACGGTCACCCACGGCGCGCAGATGATCTCCGTGCCGAGCAACAACGCGACGTTCGACCGCAGCGAGATGACCTACCAGCAGCTCGCCATGTCCCGGATCCGCGCGGTCGAGCACAGCCGGACCGTGACCGTCCCGGTGACCAGCGGCGTCAGCGCGATCATCATGCCCGACGGGCGGATCACCCGCAGGACGGGCATGTACGTGGCCGACTCCCTGGTGCAGAAGGTGCCGCTGCGCTCCTCCGAGACGCCCGCCACCCGGCTGGGCATCCTGCCGGAGATCGCCCTCGTCCTGGTCGCCGCCGGCGGCCTCGGCTGGGCGATCGGGGCCGGTGCGCGCGGCCGGCGCGCCGGTGACGCGTAGCCGTACGCCGGCCGTACGCCCCCGCCGCGCGCCAAGGGAGCCGGGCCGGCCCGCTAGGGTCGGGCCATGGCCACTCCTGACTTCATCCGCACGATCCGGGCCACCGCGGGGCAGCAGTTGCTGTGGCTCCCGGGGGTCACCGCCATCGTCTTCGACGACGAGGGGCGGGTGCTGCTCGGCCGCCGCGCCGACACCCGCAGGTGGTCGGTGATCGGCGGCATCCCGGAGCCGGGGGAGCAGCCCGCCGCCTGCGCCGTCCGCGAGGTGCACGAGGAGACGGCCGTGCACTGCGTCGTCGAACGGGTCGTCCTGGTCCAGGCGCTCGAACCGGTCACCTACGGCAACGGCGACATCTGCCAGTACATGGACATCACCTTCCGCTGCCGCGCGGTGGGGGGCGAGGCACGGGTCAACGACGACGAGTCCCTGGACGTGGGCTGGTTCCCGGTGGACGCGCTGCCCGAGCTCAACGAGTTCGGGCTGTTCCGGATCAAGCAGTCCATGGCCGACGCACCCACGTGGTTCGACCCCATGCACTCCGGCTGAAGTATGGGTTGCTGCCACATGTGGCAGGGGTGGGGGCGTGCCTAGGGTCGGCACATGACCACGCCCGACGCCCTTCCGGCCCCCCACGCCCCCTCGCTCGACCTCGGCGGTCGCACGGCTCTCGTCACCGGTGCCGCCGGCGGGATCGGCCGCGCCTGCGCGCTGCGGCTGGCCGCCGCCGGGGCGAAGGTCAGAGCCGTCGACCGGGACGCGGCCGGCCTGGACGCGCTCGCCGAGCAGTCCGCCGCTCTGGCGGGCACCCTCGAGCCGCAGGTCCTGGACCTCACCGACCTCGACGCCGCCGAGCAGGCGGCCGCGGGCACGGACGTGCTCGTCAACAACGCGGGCCTGCAACTGGTGCGCCCCATCGAGGAGTACCCGCCCGAGGTGTTCCACACGGTGCTGACCGTGATGCTGGAGGCGCCGTTCCGGCTCATCCGCGGCGCGCTGCCCCACATGTACGGGCAGGGCTGGGGCCGCATCGTGAACATCTCCTCCGTGCACGGCCTGCGTGCCTCCGCCTTCAAGTCGGCGTACGTCGCGGCCAAGCACGGCCTGGAGGGACTGTCCAAGACGGCCGCCCTCGAAGGCGCCCCGCACGGCGTCACCTCCAACTGCGTGAACCCCGCCTACGTCCGCACGCCGCTGGTCGAGAGGCAGCTCGCCGACCAGGCGCAGGCGCACGGCATCCCGGAGGAGCGCGTCCTGACCGAGGTGCTCCTGCAGGACAGCGCGGTCAAGCGGCTGATCGAGCCGGAGGACGTCGCGGAGGCCGTGGCGTATCTGTGCAGCCCGCAGGCGTCCTTCGTCACCGGCACCTCGCTGGTGCTGGACGGCGGCTGGACCGCGCACTGACCGACCCGGCGTCCGCCCGTCCGCCGAGTTGTCCACAGGGCTCGGCGGACGGGCGGAGGATGGGGAATCCTGTGAGCATGTCCAGCGATCACGTGCGGTCCGCCGGGCGCCCCGCCAACGGCACCGGGGCGCCGGCCGGCCCTGCCGACGTCACCTCCGGCGTCACGGCCGACGGCGCGGAAGCGCCCTTCCTCGAACTGCTCGCCCGGGGCGCGTCCGCGGAGGCCTACGAACAGCCGGTGCTGCTCGCCCGCGCCGAGGGCCGGCCGGACGCGTGGATCGCCGCACTCGACCACGCCAAGGCCCTCGCCCTGCGCGTGCGCGCGGAGCTGGAGGGGCGCCGGCGCCGCGAGGCGGAGCTGTCCGCCCTGTTCGAGACCGCCCACGACCTGGCCGGCCTGCGGGACCTGGACTCGGTGCTCCAGGCCATCGTGCAGCGCGCCCGCTCCCTGCTCGGCACGGACGTCGCCTACCTCACCCTGCACGACCGGGACCGGGGCGACACGTACATGCGCGTGACCGAGGGCTCGGTGGCGGCCCGCTTCCAGCAGCTGCGCCTGGGCATGGGGGAGGGCCTCGGCGGCCTGGTCGCGCAGACGGCCCGCCCCTACGTCACCGACGACTACTTCAAGGACCCCCGCTTCCAGCACACCGGCACCATCGACACCGGTGTGCGGGACGAGGGCCTGGTCGCCATCCTCGGCGTGCCCCTGGTGCTCGGGTCGCACGTGATCGGGGTGCTGTTCGCGGCGGACCGGCGGGAGCGGCACTTCGAGCGGGAGCAGATCGCGCTGCTCGGCTCCTTCGGGGCCCTCGCCGCGGCCGCCCTGGACAGCGCCAACCTACTCACCGAGACCCGCTCGGCCCTGGCCGGTCTGGAGAAGGCCAGCGAGATCATCCGCGACCGCAGCGCCGTCATCGAGCGGGCCTCCGACGTCCACGACCGGCTCGCCGAGCTCGTCCTGCGCGGCGGCGGCGTCCACGACGTGGCGTCCGCGGTCTCCGAGGTCCTCGACGGCACGGTCGAGTTCACCGAGGCCGGCGCCGTACCCGCCGAGGCGCTGGAGGCGTCCCGGGCCGACGGGCACGCGGTGCGGCACGGGGACGACTGGGTCGCGGCCGTCGCGGCGGTCGGCGAACTGCTCGGCGCGCTGGTGCTGCGCGGCCACCCCGCACTCGATCCCGTCGACCAGCGCACCCTGGAGCGCGCCGCGATGGTCACCTCCCTGCTGCTGCTCGCCCGGCGCTCGGCCGCCGAGGCCGAGCAGCGCGTCCGCGGCGAGCTGCTCGACGACCTGCTCGACGGCCGCGACCGCGACCCGCGCCTGCTGCGCGAGCGGGCGTCCCGGCTGCGCGCCGACCTGGACTCCCCCCAGGTCGTGCTCGCCGCCCGCCTCGACGTGCCGGCCGCCGACGCCGACCAGGAGGCCGACGCCCGGCGCCGGCTGTGGTCGGCCGCCTCCCATCTGGCCGCCACCCGGCAGGGACTGGCCGCCGCCCGCGACGGCGGCACGGTCCTGCTGCTGCCCCTGGGCCGCGGTGACACCGCCACGGAGGTTGCCCGCCGCACCGCCCGCCACCTCGGCACCGCCGTGCACGAGGCGGTCACCGTCGGGGCCTCCGCGCCGGTGGAGGACCTCGCCGCCCACCCCGACGGCGTGGCCGCCGCCTACGCGGAGGCCCGGCGCTGCCTGGAGGCCCTGAGGCTGCTGGGGCGCTCCGGCGACGGCGCCGCCGCCGAGGACTTCGGCTTCCTCGGCCTGCTGCTCGCGGGCGACCGGGACATCGCCGGCTTCGTCGACCGCACCATGGGCCGGGTCGTCGCCTACGACGAGCGGCGCGGCACCGACCTGGTGCACACCCTGGACGCGTACTTCGCCTGCGGTATGAGCCCGGCCCGCACCAAGGACGCCCTGCACGTCCACGTGAACACGGTCGCCCAGCGCCTCGAGCGCGTCGGCCGCCTGCTCGGCGACGACTGGCAGACACCCGCCCGCGCCCTGGAGATCCAGCTCGCCCTGCGCCTGCACCGGCTGTCGGCACCGGCACAGCACTGACCCCCCGCCGCGCGTACGACCTCGTACGCGCGTGGCCCCCGTACGCGAAGGCCCCCGTACGCGCGGGGCGTACGGGGGCCGGGCCGGACGGTCGGGCTGCGTCGGACTGCGCGGGGCCGTCGGGCGGCGCGCAGTCCGTACGGCCCGGGCGTCGGCCGGCACGGCCGTCACCCGATGCGGCCGTCGGCGCGCCAGGCGCGCCCGGCGCGTCAGGCGGTGCGGGCGTCCGTCGCCGCGGTCGCAGCGGGCTCGGTCCGGTCGGAGGTCTCCACGGCGGTGAGGTCCCGGTGCCGGGTCTCGCTGGCCACGCCGACGGCGATCAGGGTCAGGACGGCCGCCGCGATGACGTACAGGGCGATGGGGGTGGAGCTGCCGTAGTCGACGAGGAGGGCGGTGGCGATCAGCGGCGCGGGCGCGCCCGCGGCGACCGAGGCGAACTGCGCGCCGATCGAGGCGCCGGAGTAGCGCATCCGGGTCGCGAACATCTCGGAGAAGAAGGCGGCCTGCGGGGCGTACATGGCGCCGTGCAGCACCAAGCCCACGGTCACCGCGATGAGCAGGTTGACGAACGTACCGGTGTCGATGAGCGAGAAGAACGGGAACATCCACAGCCCGACCCCGGCCGCGCCCAGCAGGTAGACGGGGCGACGTCCGATCCGGTCCGACAGCGCGCCCCAGGCCGGGATGACGGCGAAGTGCACGGCGGAGGCGATCAGCACGGCGTTCAGCGCGGTCCCCTTGGAGACACCGGCGGAGGTGACGGCGTAGACGAGGATGAAGGCCGTGATGACGTAGTAGCTGATGTTCTCCGCCATGCGCGCTCCCATGGCCACCAGGATGTCGCGCCAGTGGTGCCGCAGCACGGACACCAGCGGCAGCTTCTCCGTCGCGGCCTCGGCGCCCTGGGCCGCCTTGCGGGCTTCGGCGTGGGCCAGCGCCTGCTTGAAGACGGGCGACTCGTCGACAGAGAGACGAATCCACAGACCGACCATCACCAGGACACCGGAGAGCAGGAACGGGATCCGCCAGCCCCAGCTGCCGAACGCCTGCTCGGAGAGCAGGGCGGTCAGCAGCGACAGCACACCGGTGGCGAGCAGCTGCCCGGCCGGCGCCCCGGTCTGCGGCCAGGAGGCCCAGAAACCGCGCCGCCGCGCGTCCCCGTGCTCGGAGACCAGCAGTACGGCCCCGCCCCACTCACCGCCGAGCGCGAAGCCCTGGACCAGGCGCAACACCGTCAGCAGGATCGGAGCCGCGGCCCCGATGCTCGCGTACGTGGGCAGCAGGCCTATCGCGAAGGTCGCGCCGCCCATCATCAGCAGGCTCAGCACCAGCAGCTTCTTGCGTCCCAGCCGGTCCCCGTAGTGCCCGAACACCAGGGCGCCGATCGGCCGGGCGGCGAAACCGACCGCGTACGTCAGGAACGACAGCAGCGTGCCGACCAGCGGGTCGCTGTTCGGGAAGAACAGCGTGTTGAACACGAGCGCGGCGGCGGAGCCGTACAGAAAGAAGTCGTACCACTCGATGGTGGTGCCGATGAGGCTGGCGGCGACGATGCGGGGAAGGTTCGCCGGTTTCGGCGGAGCGGTTGCTGCGGAGGCCATGTGCGCCACTTCCTCGTGTGCGGTGGGGACGGGTGTACGTGTCGGCACACCGTAGGAAGACGCAGATCAGGCGCACATGTGGTGGGACACCATAGTTCTGGTGCGGGGTGTAAGTGCGGCCCCCATGCGTCGCTCAGGAGAGCGCGGTGCCCGCCTCGACCGGGAGATCGGCGAGCCGCCATTCGAGCATGCCGTCGACCAGGCGGGCCGCGCGGCGCCCGTGGGCGGCCAGTAGACGGGCGGCGTCGTGGGAGAGGACGCAGTTCGTGCCCCGGCAGTAGGCGATGATCTCTCCCTCGGCCGGGAGGCTCGCGAGGCGCGCCTCGAGCTCGTCGAGCGGGACGGACAGGGCACCGGGGATGTGGCCGGCGGCGTACTCCTCGGGCGGCCGTACGTCGATCACGGTGGCGGTGCCGGATCTGACCCGTTCCAGCAGTTCCTCGCGGGTCAGGCAGTCGGTGTCGTCGGGGCCGAGATAGGCGGCGCGAGCCGCGCCGGCCGCCGCGCGGTGGGCGCGGGCGACCCGCTGCAGCAGCGCGTAGAGGGCGGCGACGTCGTCGCCGGCGAGACGGTAGTGGATGCGGACGCCCTCGCGGCGGGTGGTGACCAGCCCGGCCCGCTTGAGCGCCTGCAGATGGGCGGACGCCGTGGTCAGGCCGAGCCCGGCGGCCCGGGCGAGCGCGTCGACGCTGCGCTCGCCCTGGGCGAGGAGGTCGAGCAGCTCCAGCCGTTTGCCGTGGGCCAGGGCCTTGCCGGTCTGGGCGACGGCGGCGAACAGCTCCGCTTTGCGGGCGGGATCTCCCATATGACATCCTCCATAAATCCATGGATTATTGTAATAGCGGTTCAAGGACATCATGAACACCTCCGCCCCCTCCCCGGCGGCCGACGGCGGAATCCGCCTCGGTCTGCGCGCCAATCTCGCCCAGTTCTCCCTGCTGGTAGCTGTGAACGCGCTGGTCGGAGGGATGCTCGGGCAGGAACGCACCGTCCTGCCGCTGCTCGCGCACAGCGTCTTCCACCTCTCCGCCTACACCGCGGCCCTGACGTACATCGTCGCGTTCGGGGCGACCAAGGCGATCACCAACTTCTTCGCGGGCACCCTGTCCGACCGCTTCGGCCGCAAACCGGTCCTTGTCGCCGGATGGGTGATCGCCCTTCCGGTGCCGCTGCTGCTGATCTGGGCGCCGTCCTGGGGCTGGGTGGTCCTCGCCAACGTCCTGCTCGGCGTCAACCAGGGGCTGACCTGGTCCACCACCGTCATCATGAAGATCGACCTCGTCGGCCCCGCGCGGCGCGGGCTCGCCATGGGATTCAACGAGGCCGCCGGATACGCCGCGCTCGCCGCCACCGCCATGGCGACCGGCGCGATCGCCGCCCACTCCGCGCTGCGGCCGCAGCCGTTCTTCCTGGGCATCGCCTACGCGGCCGTCGGGCTGGGGCTCTCGGTCCTCGCCGTGCGCGAGACCCACGCGCACGCCCGGCTGGAGGCCGCCCAGCACGGCCCCGCGAAGAACCCGGACCACCACGGCGAGCTGACCACCGGGCAGGTCGCCTGGATCACCAGCGCCAAGGACCGGGCGCTGTCGGCGGCGAGCTGGGCCGGCATGGTCAACAACCTCAACGACGCCCTCGCCTGGGGCATCTTTCCCCTGCTCTACGCGGCCCACGGACTGTCCGTCGCCGCGATCGGCATCCTCGCCGCGCTCTACCCCGCCGTATGGGGCCTCGGTCAGCTCTTCACCGGCTGGTGGTCCGACCGCGTCGGCCGCAAGCACCTGATCACCGCGGGCATGTTGCTGCAGGCCGTCGCCATCGGGCTGGTCGCGCTCGGCACCACCTTCCCGGTGTGGGCCCTCGCGCAGGTCCTGCTCGGCGCCGGTACCGCCATGGTCTACCCGACGCTGCTCGCCGCCATCGGCGACGTCGCCCACCCCGCCTGGCGGGCTCGCGCGGTCGGCGTCTACCGGCTGTGGCGCGACGGCGGATTCGCCGTAGGCGCCCTGCTCGCCGGGGCGCTCGCCGACGCCTACGGCCTGACCACCGCCGTCTGGGCCGTCGCCGCGCTGACCGCCGCGTCCGGGATCGTGGTCGCACTCCGCATGTACGAGACCCACACCCCGTAGCACTTGCGCCGGCGCCCGGCGTCCTCAGCCGGGGCGGAGCACGCGGCGACTGACGCACCTTCGGGTGACCGGACGCGAGATGTCGGTCTCCCGACCCGAAGCCATGAAGCCACCCTGTGGCACAGCTGCCGGGGCCCTTCGCCTGATCCGGGGGGAGGACGGTGGTGAAGGACGCGCGCCCCCGTGGGACCGGAGGCGAGCAGCCGGTCTCCCACCCCGAAGCCACCGCAGCGAGATGCCCCGGACGCCTTCAGGCGTCCGGGGCATCTCGCTGCGCGGGGCCGGCCGCGCGATCAGTCGCCGGGCGGCGACACGCGGCTCAGCTGTTGCGAAGGCGGGCCCGCGCGCTGTCCAGGTCGCACTGGCGGCTGCGGTTGTACGGGAGCTTGCCGAGGACGACGGCCATGCCGCACGTGTTGGTCAGGGCCGAGAAGACCAGCCCGCTCGCGACACCCGCGGACAGCAGCTGGAAGGCCGGGTGGACGAACAGACCGAGCAGCAGGCCGGTCAGGACGAGCGAACCGGCGACCAGGCGGACCTGGCGCTCCATGGCCCACTTCGCCTTGGCGGCTCCCCGGGGGCGCTGCAGGTCGTGGCCCTGGGCGGCCCAGGCATCGGTTCCACCGGAGAGGGTGGCGGTGTGGATGCCGTTCTCGGAGAGCATCCGGCAGGCGTTCTCCGAACGGGCCCCCGAGGCGCAGACGACGAGGACCTCGCCACGCTGGGCCGCGCTGCGGATGTCGGCCATGGCCCCGTCCAGCTGGTCGAGCGGGATGTTGAGGGCGCCGGGGATGTGGCCGCCGGCGTACTCGCCGGGCGTGCGGACGTCGATGACGGTCAGCTCGTGGAGGCGGGTGCGGGCCTGGCCGGGATCGAGAGTGGTGGGGGTCGTCATGAGGCGAGTCATCCTTGTGCGTCGAAGGGGCTTCGAGGGGGGTAGGAGGAGAGTAGTACGGGTACCCCGCGGGGTATCAGGGGGGTGGCGTGGTCATGACGTGGTCAGGCGATCACGTCAACGAGCATGAAGGCGGCGACGGCGAGCAGCACATAGGCGAAGACGCGCTGGAGCGTCTTGCCCTTGATCTTCTTCGACAGGCGCTTGCCGTCCCAGGCGCCGAGGATCGCCGCCGCGGTGAACGGCGCGATGACCGCCCAGTTCAGCTGCACCCCGCTGCCCGCCCGGGCGGTGAGCGCGGCCAGCGAGTTGATCGTGATGACCAGCAGGCTCGTGCCCACGGCCAGGCGCATGGTCAGACCCAGCACGCTCACCAGCGCGGGGACGGCCAGGAAGCCGCCGCCCACACCCAGGAATCCGGTCACCGCGCCCAGCCCGGCACCGGCGGCTCCCGCCTTCCCGGCGTGCACCCGGCCGGACCGCGCGGTGTGCTGGGGACGCAGCATCCGCAGGGCCGCCAGGGCCGCGATGACGGCGAAGGCGACGGTGAGCACGGCCTCGGGCAGGTGGCTCGAGAGGGCACCGGCGAGCATCGCGGGCACGATGCCCGCCGCGGCGAACAGCAGGCCGGTGCGCCAGGCCACGTTGCCGTCCCGGGCGTGCCCGACCAGTGCGGTGACCGAGGTGATGGTCACGATGATCAGGCTGGCGGTCGTGGCGGCCGCCGGAGTGAAGTCGAGGAGGTAGATCAGGGCGGGAACGGCGAGGACGCTGCCGCCCCCGCCGAGGCCGCCCAGGGCCAGGCCAATGACGGCGCCGGCCACGAGCGCGACGATCAGAGCGGTCATGCTATCGAGCCGCGGTTCCCGCGTTCGTCGACGACCGGGTGACCGGCTGCGGCCCAGGCGCTCATGCCGCCCTTGACGTCCACGGCGTCCACGCCGCGTCCGGTCAGCAGTTCCGCCGCCCGCTGCGAGCGGTTCCCGCTGCGGCAGATCACCACCAGAGGCCGCCCCTGGGCCGCGCCGGGCAGGGCCGCCCCGGCCTGCAGGACGGACAGCGGCGCGTGGACCGCGCCGGGCGCGTGCCCGGCGCTCCACTCGCGCTGCTCGCGTACGTCCAGCAGGACGGCCTGGGCGCCGGTGCCCTGGGTGCGTCGGCGGGCTTCGTCGACGGTGACGCGGCTCCTGCCGCGACGGAAGAGGAACATCACACAACCTCGCAAGAACTAGTAAGGGGGTACGACGGGCCCGTTCAGCCGGTCACGATCGACAGTCCGGCCCCGGGAGCGTTGTCGAAGCCGTCGTCGACGGCCACCACGTCCCACCCGGCGGCGTCCAGCAGCGAGGCGGCGATGCCCGCCCGCATTCCTCCGGCGCAGTGCACCCAGACCGTGCCGGCCGGCACCTCACCGAGCCGCTTGTGCAGCTGGTGGATCGGGATGTGCACGGAGCCCTCGATGTGTCCGCCGGCCCGCTCGGAGTCGCGGCGGACGTCCAGGACGACGATCCCGTCCGTACCCTGCTCGGCCAGCCCCGCGAACGTGGACCGCGGGAAGGAGGCCGGACGTTCGCCCTCGGCGACCCATTCCTCGGGCCCGCCCGTCGCCGCGGCGGCGGGCCGGTCGATGCCGACCCGGACCAGCTCCCGCTGCGCGGCGGCCAGCTGCTCCGGGGACTCGGCGAGCAGCGTGACCGGCTTGCCCCACGGGATCATCCAGGCCAGGTAGGTGGCGATCTTGCCGTCCGCCTCGAAGTTGAACGACCCGGCCACGTGGCCGTCGGCGAAGGCGACCCGGTTGCGCAGGTCCACGACCCACTCGCCGGCGGCGAGCCGGGAGGCGATCTCCCGCGCGTCCGCCACGGCCGGCGGCGTCAGGTCCACCGGGGCCGGGCCGGCGGCGTTGGCCGGGCCCATGTACGTGTAGTACGCCGGTATGTCGTCGAGGTC
Source organism: Streptomyces sp. NPDC014864 (assembly GCF_043081525.1). Classification (NCBI taxonomy): domain Bacteria; kingdom Bacillati; phylum Actinomycetota; class Actinomycetes; order Kitasatosporales; family Streptomycetaceae; genus Streptomyces; species Streptomyces sp. NPDC014864. The sequence goes on along the minus strand of NZ_JBIBWT010000007.1, from coordinate 58,173 downwards.
GGCGAGCAGCCGGGCCACGAAGGAGTCCACGTCGGAGGTCAGCGCCGCGTTGACGGCCTTCTCCTTGCCGATCGTGGTGGCGTCGCCCTCGGCCTGCGCCGAGGAGCAGAAGCTGCCGAAACCGTGCGTGGGCAGGACGGAGGTCTCGTCCGGCAGCTCGGCCGCCAGACGGTGCGCGGAGGCGTGCTGGGCGCGGGCCAGCTGCTCGGTCAGGCGCGGCTCGACGAGGTCGGGGCGACCCACGGTGCCGATCAGCAGCGAACCGCCGGTGAACGCGGCCACCGGCACGCCCCTGTCCTGCAGGACGTAGGAGGTGTGGTGCGGGGTGTGCCCGGGGGTGGCGACGGCCCGCAGTTCGAGTCCGGCGTCAAGGGCGACGGTGTCGCCGTCGGCGACCGGCACCCGCTCGAACGCCACGTGCGCACCGGCCGGGACCAGGTAGGCGGCGCCGGTCACCCGGGCCAGCTCCAGACCACCGGTGACGTAGTCGTTGTGGATGTGGGTCTCCACGACGTGGGTGATCCGCACCCCGCGCCGGGCCGCCGCCACCAGCACCTGGTCGAAGTCGCGCGGCGGATCCACCGCCACGGCCGTCTCCTTGCCGCCGGCCAGGTAGTGGCGGTTGCCGAGGCCCTCGAGCTCAATGGTGTCGATGAAGAACACGGAGATGTTCCTTTCCCACGGAAATTACCCCCCCGGGTATGTGTACCACCGTAGCACAAGTACCCCCGGGGGTATTTCGTAGCGGTCAGTCCGCCCGCGAAGTGCCCTCGGGGGTCCGTGCGGTGAGCGAGGCGAGGGCCGCGTCGAGGCGGCGGGTCGCCTCGTCGGCGACGGGGCGCAGGGCGTCGAGCCCGGTCAGCGTCACCATGGTGTCGGGGTCGAGTGCCTGGACGGTGGTGCCGTCGCCCTCGGTGCGGACGACCACGTTGCAGGGCAGCAGCAGCCCGATGGTGCGGTCCGTGTCCAGTGCGCTGTGCGCCAGCGGCGGGTTGCAGGCGCCGAGGATGACGTAGTCCTCCATGTCCTGGTCGAGCTTGGCCTTGAGGGTGGCTGTGACGTCGATCTCGGTGAGGATGCCGAAGCCCTGCGCGGCCAGGGCTTCCCGGACGCGCTCGACGGTGGTGGCGAAGCCGGCGTCGAGGTGCACGGTGCGGTCGTAGCGCATGGGGTGTGGCCTTTCTGTCGGTTCGCGGGGGACAGGGTGGGACGGGTGTCCAGGGATCGGCGGGCCAAGGGCGTGCCGGCTCACGCCAGCGACAGGAACAGCCGCTCCAGTCGGGTGCGGATCCGCCCGGCGTCGTCGCCGTTCGCCCCGCCGGCGTCGATGTCGGCCACGCATGTCTGCAGGCCGCTGGCGATGATCGCGAAGCCCGCCCGGTCCAGGGCGCGCGACGCCGCAGCGAGTTGGGTGACGACGTCCTCGCAGTCGCGCCCCTCCTCGATCATCCGGATGACGCCGGATATCTGGCCCTGTGCGCGGCGCAGCCGGTTCAGTACGGACTTCAGGTTCGGGCCTTCAAGCTCCAGTTCCACGGTTTTCTCCTTGAAAAATACCCCCAGGGGTACTCTCACTGTACGCCCCGGACACGCCTGAGTCCCTCCCCCGGGGGGAGGGGACGGGACTCGGGCGGCCTCCAGCTTCGCTGTGGAATCAGCCTCCGTGTCGGTTCAGCGCGGGCGGTCCGGCCTCGGCGGCCGTTCCCCAGGCGGACGGCTCGGCGCCGGTGGTGAACGCGAGCCACCGCATGTCCCGCAGAGCGTCGGTCGTCAGGCAGGTGCGGTCGTACGGGGTGCCGTCGACGCGGGCCGACCGGATGTAGCGGCGGGCGTCCGAGGTGGCGGGGGCCGTGATCGTGAGCGCGCCGCGGGGGTAGTGGCGCCGGTCGAGGGTGAGGTCGACGCGCTCGAAGACGGGGGTGGACAGGCCCCAGGTGTCGTAGCCGGGCTGCACCGGGAAGAGGCCGATGGACGACAGCACGTTCCAGGCGGACATGGTGCCGAGGTCGTCGTTGCCGGTCATGCCGGTGGGGGTGTCCGTGAAGAGGGTGAGCGCGGCGTGCACCACGTCGGTGGTCTTCCACGGCTCGCCGGTCGAGAGGTAGGTGTACGGGGCGATGAGGTCGGGCTCGTTCTGCGGGTTGTACTTGTCCGCGTTGTAGTAGTCGTAGGGGCCGTTCACCCACACCTCGCGGGCGGTTCTCGCCGGGTCCCGCACGAGCCGGTCGTAGGCGAATCGGTACGTTTTGCTTCAAGTCCCGCTAGGGTCGGGACATGTGAGCTACTACGACCTGGGCAGCCACTCCCGGCGCGTGACGACGTCGTCCCCCGAGGCCCAGTCGTGGTTCGACCGCGGGCTGAACTGGACGTACGCCTTCAACCACGAGGAGGCCGTCCGCTGCTTCGAGGCGGCCGCCGCGGCGGACCCCGACTGCGCCATGGCCGACTGGGGCGTGGCCTACGCCCTGGGCCCCAACTACAACAAGCCCTGGGGGTTCTTCGACGAGCGGGACCTCGCGCGGACGGTGGAGCGCACCCACGCCGCGGTGGAGCGGGCGCACGTCAAGGCGGCGTCCGCGTCCCCCGTGGAACGGGCGCTCATCGAGGCGCTGCGCGCCCGCTACCCACGGGCGGAGGCCGAGGACGCCGAGGACTGCTCGGTGTGGAACGCGGCCTACGCCGACAGCATGGGGGCCGTACACCGGCTGGCGCCCGACGACCTCGAGGTGGCGGCCCTGTACGCCGACGCCCTGATGAACCTCACCCCCTGGCAGCTGTGGGACATCCGCACCGGCCGCCCCGCGCCCGGCGCGCGCACGCCCGAGGCCAGGGCCGTGCTCGAAGGGGCGATGGCGACACGGGCGGGCACCCGGCACCCCGGCCTGCTGCACCTGTACGTCCACCTGATGGAGATGTCCCCGGCCCCCGAGACCGCCCTGCCCGCCGCCGACCGGCTGCGCGGCCTGGTGCCCGACGCCGGGCACCTGCAGCACATGCCGTCCCACCTGGAGGTGCTCTGCGGCGACTACCGGCGGGTGCTCTCCGACAACGCCGCGGCCATCGCCGCCGACGAGAAGTACCTCGCCCGGGCAGGCGCGATGAACTTCTACACCCTCTACCGGTGCCACAACCTCCACTTCAGGATCTACGGCGCGATGTTCCTCGGCCGCCTCCAGGACGCGCTGGAGACGGCGGATCGGCTGGAGGCCGCCGTGCCCGAGGAACTGCTGCGCGTGGAGAGCCCGCCGATGGCCGACTGGCTGGAGGGCTTTCTCGCGATGCGGGTGCACGTCCTGATCCGCTTCGGGCGCTGGGACGACATCCTGCGTCTGCCGCCGCCGGCCGACCCGCGGCTGTACTGCGTGAGCACGGCGATGCGGCACTACGCGCGCGGCGTCGCGTTCTCCGCCACCGGCAGGATCGCCGACGCCGAGGCGGAACGCACCCTCTTCCGGCAGGATGCCGCCCAAGTCCCGCAGACCCGCATGTTGTTCAACAACACCTGCGCGGACATCCTGGCGATCGCCTCGGCGATGCTCGACGGCGAACTGGACTACCGCCGGGGCGATCACGACGCGGCCTTCACCGCGCTGCGCCGGTCGATCGAACTGGACGACGGCCTCCCGTACGACGAGCCGTGGGGCTGGATGCAGCCCACCCGGCACGCCTACGGCGCGCTGCTCCTGGAGCGGGGACGGGTCGAGGAGGCCGAGGCGGTCTACCGGGCCGACCTGGGGCTCGACGACACGCTTCCCCGCCCGCTGCAGCACCCCGGCAACGTCTGGGCACTGCACGGATTCCACGAGTGCCTGCTGCGGCTCGGCCGGACCGCCGAGGCACGGATCGTCGCCCAGCAGTTGAAGATCGCGACCGCGGTGGCCGACGTGCCGATCACGGCGTCCTGCTTCTGCCGCCTGGACACCGCCCCGGACGACGGCTGCTGCGCACCACCGTCCTGAGGCGCACCACCGTCCTGAGGCGCACCACCGTCCCGAGGCGCACCACCGTCCCGAGGCGCCCCGCATCGAGCGCCCGGCCGGTTCCGCACCGGACGCCCGGTGCGGAACCGGCCGGGCACCCGCCTACGGCGTGCCGTTCAGCGGCTCGCGCCCGCCCACCGGTGTGCGCAGCCCCGGCTCGGCCGCCGGGGAACCGGCGGTCACCTCCTCACCGCCGAGGACGTGCTCGCCGTAGAGGTCCTCGAGCCAGGTGGTCTGGTAGATGGTGTCGAGATAGCGCTCACCGAGGTCCGGGGCGATGGCGACCGCGGTGAGCTCGCCCATGTCGTCGTGCCGGGCCAGCCAGTCCATCGCCCCGCTGACCACCGTCCCGGTGGAGCCGCCGAACAGGAACCCGCGCCGGGCCAGCCGGTGGCAGACGCGGATGGTGTCGGCCTCCTCGACCTTGATCACCTCGTCGACGTAGGACTCGTCCAGCAGGGGCGGGCGCATGCTCATGCCGATTCCCGGGATCATCCGGCGGCCCGGTTCGCCGCCGAAGGTCACCGAGCCGACGGTGTCCACCGCGACGACCCGCACGGGCCGGTGCCAGGCGCGGAAGAACCGGGCGCAGCCCATGAGGGTCCCGGTGGTTCCCGCACCCACGAACAGCACGTCCAGCTGCGGGAACTGACGGGCGATCTCCGGCGCCGTCGTGCGGTGGTGCGCCCGCCAGTTGCCCGGGTTGGTGTACTGGCTGAGCCACACGTACCGGTCGTCGGCGGCGCACAGCGCGCGTACGTAGTCGATGCGGGCGCCGAGGAAGCCGCCGTTGGCGTCCAGGTCGGCGATGACGTGCACCTCGCTGCCCAGCGCCTCCATCAGCAGCCGCGTCGACAGATTGCACCGGGAGTCCGTCACGCACAGGAACCGGTAGCCCTTGCTCGCCGCGATCATGCTGAGCGCCACGCCCAGGTTGCCGGAAGAGGACTCGATCAGCACCGAGTCCGGCGTCAGCAGCCCGTCCCGCTCGGCGGCCTCCACCATCTCTACCGCGGCCTTCAGCTTGATCGAGCCGGCGAAGTTGAACCCCTCGCACTTCAGGAAGAGGGAACGCCCCATGATCGGCTCTAAGTCGATGTAGAGCTGGCCCTCGTTGTACGCGTGGGGAGCGGAAATGACGGGCACGCTGGCCTCCTCATGCCAGGGCTGAGGGAAACCGCTCAGCCGTACCGGCGCAGCTCGTGGAAGAAGTCGTCGATGACGTGGAGGGCTCCGGTCCGGGCCACTTCGTCGTGCACGTAACTGCCGACGGCGAGGTCGAGGACGCCGAGCCCGAAGGGCGAGAAGATCACGGTTCGGTCGGTGGGCAGGCTCGTTCGTCCCGTCATGACGTCGTGGAGTGTGCCGTCCAGGAAGTCGCGGTTGCCGGTGAGCTGCTCGGCCAGATGGGGGGAGGTGTCGGCCTTCAGGCAGTGCTCGACGTCGTCGACCACGTTCGCCGAGGCGAGCAGGATCTCGGGGGCCAGGTCGCGCAGGGAGACGTGCAGGACGACGGGGTGGTGGGCGAACCAGGCCGGGTCGGTGACATGGGGTTGTCCGGCGACGGTGGCGAAGACCACCAGGTCGCTGGAGCGGATCAGTTCCTCGGCGCTGTCGTGGACGGTGACCCGACCGGTGTGCCCGGCGCGGCCGTCCTGTCGCAGGTAGCCGCGGAAGCCCGCGGCGCTGTCGGCGGACAGGTCGTGCACCCCGACGGAGTCGAACGTCCAGCCGGTGCCCACGAGGAAGGTGTGGATGTAGCGGGCGATCAGGCCCGTGCCGAAGAACCCGACCCGGGTGGGGCGGGACCGGCCGCGGGTGAGCCAGTCCGCGGCCAGCGCGGCGGAGGCCGCGGTCCTGGTCGCGCTGATGATCGAGCTCTCCAGGCAGGCGAACGGGTAGCCGGTCTCACGGTCGTTGAGGATGAGCACCGCCGACGCCCGGGGCAGGCCGGCCGCCACGTTGTCCGGGAAGCTGGAGATCCACTTCAGGCCGTCCACGCCCACCGGTCCGCCGAGGGAGGCGGGCAGCGCGATGATGCGGGAACCCGGACGGTCGGGGAAGCGCAGGAAGTACGACGGCGGGTTCACCGAGTCGCCCCGGCCGTGCAGCCGGTAGGCGGACTCGACCAGTTCCACGATCTGCTTCTCACGGCCTTCCAGGGCCTGCCGCACCTGGGCGCCGGAGATCACCGAGAAGCTCGGCACCGGCGCCGGGCGCGGGGCGGTGTGGTGGGGGGCGGGGGAGGTCACGGAGGTCATCGGCGGCTCCCCTCCCCGGCGGGACGGCTCTCGGGCAGGCGCTGCGGCTCGGCCATGGCGACCACGACCTGGCGTTCGCCGGTGAAGGCCTCCCTGCTGTGCGCGGTGCGGATGTTGTCGACCATCAGCACGTCGCCGGCCTGCCACGGCTCGCGCCGGGTGTGCTCCTCGTAGGTGGCGTTGAGGAGCTCGACCACGTCCTCGCCGATCGGGCTGCCGTCCCCGTAGCGGGTGTTGAACGGCAGCCCTTCCTCGCCGTAGACGTCCACCAGGTACTCCCGCACCTCCGGGGCCAGCGTCCACTCGTTGAGGAAGGCGATCTGGTTGAACCAGCAGCGGCGGCCGGTGACCGGGTGGCGCACCACCGCGCTGCGGCGCTGCCGGGTGTGCAGGGAGCCGTCGGGCTGCCAGGTGAACTCGATGGCGTTGGCGCGGCAGTAGCGCTCCACGGCGGCGCGGTCGGCGGTGCCGAACGACTCCTCCAGCGACGCCCCGATCTCGTCGTTGTAGGAGCGCGTGAGCATCCAGCCCTCGCGCTCGAACCGCTCGCCGACCGCCGCGGGCAGCGCCTGGAGCACGCGCTCGGAGTCGGCCACCGCGGTCGCCCCGCCCGCGGCCGGCGCGGTCAGGCACGCGAAGAGCATCAGCCCGGGGACCTCCAGCGCGTAGCTCAGCTCGTGGTGCATGCACATCGGCTGGTTGGCCGGCCAGGTGGTGGAGGCGTACAGCCCCGGGCTGTAGCGCTGCCGGGGCGCGAAGGTCTCACGCTCCGTCATCAGGCCGCCGGCCAGCCCCGCGAAGACCGCACCGGCGGACGCGGGTTCCCGCACTTGCAGACCACGGACCAGGAGCGCTCCGTGCTCGGCGACCCGCGCCCGCAGTCCCTCGCGGTGCTCGGCCGCCCAGCGGGGCGCGTCCTCGGGCGGGTCCACGTGCAGGACCGGGGGCCTGTCCGGCTCAAGCTCCACCTCGAGCAGGGATGCCGGGGAAGAGAACGACATCTGGTTTCCTCTCGTTCGTCACCGCGGAGGATCTCTCCGGTCCGCGAGGTCTGCGAAGGTCTGGCGGGTCGGCGGGTCCGCGAGGGCGCTGTCCGCGACGGCTGGGTCCGCGAAGGCCGTTTTCGCGAGGTTGGGGACGGGACGGCCGCGTCCGCGAGGGCTGCCGAAGTGCCGCGGGGCCTCGCCGCGGGACCGTGGAGCTCGCGGGACGCGGCGGGCTCAGGACGGTGCCATCAGTTCGGCGGCGCCGAGGACGGCCCGTGCCGCGTCGGTGGGACGGGTGCGGGGGAAGTGGTGGCCGCCCTCGGCGAGCCGGTGCAGGTCCACCCGTTCGGCCAGGAGCCGCCACCCCAGGTGAGGGTCGGGGGCCTGCGCGGTGTGCGGATCGTCGTCCGCGACGACCACGGTGACCGGGGCGGACAGCCTGTCGGCCGGCGGGGCCTCCAGAGCCGCGGCGAAGTAGCGGTCCGCGGCCACGCAGTCGTGCCGGTAGGCGGCGCCGACGCGCTCGGCCTGCCGCGCGTCGAGCTCGCCCAGCTCGGTGTGGCCGCCCTCCGCGCTCAGCCGGGCGGCGATCTCCGCGTCGCTCAGCGAGGTCAGCTCGCCGACGGCGGCGCGCCGCTCGCTCGCGGTGCCGAGGAGCTGCGCGCCGAGGAAGACCCGGGGCACGTCGACGCCGAGATCCCGCAGCCGCCGCGCCGTCTCCACGGCCGGCGCGGCACCCGAGGAGTGGCCCCACAGCATGACCCCGGTCAGACCGCGCGCGGTGATCTCGGCGACGACCCGCTCCACCAGCTCCTCCAGCGGCATGAACGCCTCGTGGGGGGCGGCCAGGTCGTGCCCCGGCGGGTCGACGGCGTACACCGCGGGACCGTGGCCCGCCAGGGCGCTCGCCAGCGGCTGGAAGTTGACCGCGTTGCCGCCCGCGTGGGGGAAGCAGACCAGGGCGCACTCCGGGGTCCCCTCCGGCACCGACAGCGGCTGCAGCAGTTCCGCGCGCCGCCGTCCCGTGCCGTCCAGCAGGGCGGCGAGGTCGGCGAGCACCGGATGGCGGGTGATGTCCTTCAGGGACACCGCGCGCTCCAGGGCGAGGGTGAGTCTCACCGCCGTCAGCGAGGTGCCGCCGGAGTCGAAGAAGTGGTCCCGCCTGCCGATCCGCTCCTCCGGCACCCCGAGCAGCCCGGCCCACGCGGCCGCGAGCCTGCGCTCGGCCGGGGTGCGCGGGACGTTCCGCTCTCCGGTGGCGCCGGCACCCTCGGCGTCCGCCGCGGCCCGTTCGGCCAGCGCGGTCAGGGCCTTCCGGTCGATCTTGCCGTTGGCGGTCAGCGGCAGGCTGTCCTGCCGATGGAAGGCGCTCGGGACCATGTACGCGGGCAGCGCCGCGCCGAGCGCCTCGCGCAGCGCGTCCGTGTCCTGGCGGCGACCGCTGTAGAAGGCGATCAGATGCGTGCTGTGGCCGGCGAGTTCGGCGACGACCACCGCGCCGTCGCGCACTCCGGGCACCCGCAGCAGGGTGTTCTCGATCTCGCCGATCTCGATGCGGAAGCCGCGGATCTTGACCTGGTTGTCCCGGCGGCCGAGGAACTCCAGCTTGCCGTCCGGGTGCCAGCGCCCCCAGTCGCCGCCCAGGTAGAGCCGCTCGCCGGGGCGGTACGGGTCCTGCCGGTACGCCTCGAGCGTGCGCTCCGGGTCGTTGACGTACCCGCGGCCCACGCACACGCCGGAGAACGCGATCAGCCCGGGTGCGCCCAGCGGCACCAGGGACAGCCGCTCGTCGACGACGAGGACGCGCACGTTGTTCACCGGACGTCCCAGCAGCACCCGTTCGGGCACCTGGTCCATGACCTCGTGGTTGGTGTCGTCGGAGGTCTCGGTCAGCCCGTAGGCGTTGACCAGTCTGATCCTCGGCTGGACCGCGAACCAGCGCTGGACCAGCTCCCGCTTCAGCGCCTCGCCGGTCACCGACACACAGGCCAGGTCGGGGAGTTCGCGCGGGTGCCGCTCCAGGTAGGACACCACCACCTCCAGGTAGGAGGGCACGACCTGCACCACCCCGACGCGGCCGCGGACGAGGGTGTCGACGAACCGCTCGACGTCCACGATCACGTCCTGCTCGACCAGCAGGGTCCGCCCGTCCACCAGCAGCGCGGCCAGCAACTGCCACAGGGAGATGTCGAAGCACTGCGGCGCGGTCTGCGCCACCACCCGGCCCGGACCGATGCCCAGGTCGTCGATCTTGGCGTGGAGATGGTTGAGCATCCCCGCGTGCTCGCACATCGCGCCCTTCGGCTCCCCGGTGGAGCCGGAGGTGAAGTAGATGTAGGCCAGCTGGTCCGGGGCGACCGCCACGCCCACGTCGCCGTCGGCGTCCTGCTCGTCGTACGCCGTACCGACCGGCAGCGTCCGCACCCCCGGCAGCGTGCCCAGGGCCTCGGTGAGGTTGCGGTCGCTGCCGGGCTCGGTCAGCACCAGCCGGCATCCGGCGCGCGACAGGGTCGCCGCGATCCTGCCCGCGGGGAAGTGCGGCTCGATCGGCAGGTAGACGCCTCCGGCCTTGAAGACCGCCAGCACCGAGGCCAGCCAGTCCAGATTGCGCTCGGTGACCACCGCCACCACGTCTTCCCTGCTCAGCCCCCTGGCCAGCAGGGCCCGCGCCAGCCGGTTGGCGCGCGCGTTGAGCTCGCCGTACGTCCACGAGCGTGCGCCGTGCACCGCGGCCACCGCCTCCGGGTGCGCCCGCGCGCGCTGCTCGAACAGCTCGTGCGCCCGCATCGGCGGCAGTTCGCGGTGCGGCCCGGCGAGCCCTTCGAGCTGGTACCGGACCTCGTCGGCCGCGAGCAGACTCCACCCGGTGTGCTCCGCGTCCGGGTCGGCGGCGAGGGCGCCTAGCGCGGTGAGGTGGTAGCCGCCGAGGCGGGCGGCGCACGCGGCGTCCAGCACCTCGGTGCGGTACCGCAGCCGCAGGACCGACCGCCCGTCCTCGGTACGGCAGTCCACGGCCAGCACGACCTCGGCGGGCAGTTCGCCGTCGAACCCCGCAGGGCCGAACACGACCTCGTACGACGGCTCGCTCACGCCCAGTTCCCGGCGCAGCTCGTCCACCGGGAAGTCACGGTGCGCCAGCACCTCCGCCTCGGTCCGGTGCGCGCTCAGCACCAGGCCGCGCCACGACCCCGGGGGGACGGTCAGCCGGCACGGCAGCGGGCCGTGTCCGGGCCCGGGCACGTACCCCGTGACGACCTCCCGCTCGCCCGACACCGCGGCCAGCACCCTGGCGTGCGCGGCCAGCAGCACCGCGCTCAACGGCACGTCCGACGCGGCGGCCAGCGCACGCACCGCCCCCGCCACGCCGTCCGGCACCACGACACGGTGCTCGGCCGTACCCGCCACCGGCTGCCGGGTCCACCGCGGGACGGCGGTGACGCCGCCGGCGGTCACCACGTCGCTCCAGAACTGCCGGTCCGCCTGCGCCTGCGTTCCCATCGAATGGCCTTCCTCAACGCGCCGTCGCCGCGGCGCCGTTCGCCGAGGACGTTCCTGCTGCCGTGGCCGAGTGGCCCCGGCCGGGGCCACTGGGGGAATCCGGCCTCTCCACCGCGGGATTTCCGCCCCACCGCGCGTACGGGGGGACCTCCTCGCCCTTCATCAGGAAGGAGTCGGCGGCCAGTTGGGCGCCGTCACCCATCGTCACGCCGTAGTGCACATGGGCGCCGACCCCGAGGGTGCAGCCGGCACCCAGCACGGAGTGGTCGGACTTGAAGGTGCCGTCCTCCTGGGAATGGCACTGGATCTTGCTGCCCGCGTTCAGGGTGCAGTCGTCGCCGACGGTGGTGAGCGACCGCTCCGTCACATAGCAGCCGTCGTCGAACACCCGCCGTCCGACGCGGACGCCCAGCGCGCGCCAGACGATGTTCTTGAACGGGGTCCCGTTGAACAGGTTGAGGTATTCGACCGGCACCTTCCACAGCCGCTCGTGCCACCAGAAGTACGGGTCGTAGATGGAGCACAACCGGGGGCGCAGCGGGCGGAACGCGCCGACGCACCGCTCCACCAGGACGTGGAAGGCGGCGGTGAGGGCGACCGTGAGTGCCAGGTACGCGCCGATCACCAGGTGCCCGAGAGTGCCGTAGAGGGTCAGGCACGCCAGCCCCAGCGCCGTCAGGAAGAAGGTGAGCAGCCACCGCAGGAGCAGATGCAGCGCCATGGAGCGGAGGTTGTAGCGGTTCTTGGCGGCCAGCCGGCGCCGCAGTTCGTCCCCGGTCCTCAGATGGTCGAACCGGGTGTCCCGCTCCACCGTGCGCGGGATCTCGAACGACGGTGAGCCCAGCAGTCCGACGCCTTCGCGGATCTCCCCGTCGAGGGGGACCATCACCTTCGTGGCGAGCAGGCAGTTCTCGCCCGTCCTGGCTCCGGCCGGATAGGCGATGTTGTTGCCGAGGAAGTTGCGCGGGCCGATCGTCGCCCGGGTGACCCGGAAGGACGTACTGGTGAAGTCCGCGTTGATCAGGGACAGTCCGTCGGCCACCATTGTCCCGGTGCCGACGGACGCGAGGAACGGGGTCTCGTGCTGCACCTCTGTGCCGAAGTTGGACCCGGTCTGCTCGACGCGGGACAGGTCGTACCCGAGGCGTCGCAGATAGGGGACGATGTAGGAGCTGTCGCCGAGGAGCCAGGCGAAGAACTTCAGGTTCGTCATCCGGGCGATCGCCCGGTGCACCCCGTAGTGGAAGCCGTAGAGCGGGTAGACCTTGTCCGGCGTGATGACCAGGTTCAGCAGGCGCGGAACGGTGAACAGCACGGCGAGCCCCACGACGACGGTGCCGAAGTACAGCAGGGCGGAGACGACGAGCGCGTCGAGCAGGAACTCCGCCGAGGAGACGCGGGCCGCCTCCCGGTTCAGCCACCTGCCGAACGCCGGAACCCCGGTGGCGATCATGTACAAGCCGCCCACGGTCAGGGGCAGGTAGAGGAAGAACATCTGCACGAGGGAGAGCAGACCGAACCCGGCCCGGCGCAGCGTGCCGCAGCGGGCGGGTGCGACCCTCACGTAGTCGACGTCCGTCGGCTCCGCCGGGGACCCGTGCCACCGCGCGCCGTCCGGGACGGACTGGCCCCGGTACAGGGTGGACGTATGGCCGAGCTGGGCTCCGTCGCCCAGGACGGTGTCGATGTCGAGCACCGTCTTTTCGCCGACGAACGCGTCCCGGCCGAGGGTGACCCGTCCGGTCTGGATGCGCCCGGCGTGCGCCCGGTAGCAGAGGAAGTAGGAGTCCTTCCGGACCACGGTGCCGGAGCCGATCGTCAGCAGGTCGGTGCAGACCGGCACGGTGCGGGAGAGGATCGTGACGTTCCTGCCGATCCGTGCGCCGAGCGCCCGCAGATAGAGCACGTACAGGGGGTTGCCGATGAAGAGCACGATCGGATTGGCGTGGAGCAGCACCTTGACGATCCAGAACCGCAGATACGCCAGGCTCCACACCGGGATCTCACGCGGTTTCCAGCGTCCGACGAGAATCCATTTCGCCAGGACCGGGAAGGCGCACAGGGCGAGGAATGTGACGCTGACGGCGAGGACGGAACGCAGATAGACGGCGGCCGGACCCGAGCCCTCGGCAATCCACGAGTACCCCCAGTCGGCGGCGAATCCGGTGGCGAGGGAGTAGCCGAGGAAGACCAGTAACTGGAGTGTTCCGCACAGGACGTAACCGAGATCGCTCGCCGGGGTGACCGGTTCCGGGGCCTGCACCGGCACGGGCGCCGGTCGGGTGGCCGACGGCGGCACCGGGAGCTCCGGGTCGGCTGGAGCGGGTGCGGCGGCGGCCAGAGCGCCGGCCAGATCCCGGATCGTCTGGTGCCGGTAGACGTCCTTCATGGAGACGGACGGCAGATCCGGGTGCTTCCTGACCCGGGCGCAGAACTGGGCCATGACCAGGGAGTTGGCGCCGAGATCGGTGAAGAAGTTGCTGGTGCCCGCGACCTCCGCCACGGACAGGAGACCGGCCAGTATTCCGGCGAGTTCCGTCTCGGTGTCCGCCGCCGTCCGGCCGTCGCCGCCGCGCCCGGCGGTCGCGGATTCTGCCGTCGCGTTTATCAGGGTGTCGGCGGACTTCTCTACCATTCGAGCTCCTCGAGGAAATCCCGCGAAACGTCGGCCCGTACGGCGCTCAGTCTTGTGCGGCCACTTCCGCGTTGCCACTCGAATGCGATCGAGATGGGACGACCACGTCCACAGAAATGCCGGTGTTTCCGCCGATCCGCCCCGCTGGAGGGAGGAGTGGATCACCCGTATGGAGGTTCACCCGCGAAGGCGCGCCCGGACGACCTGGTCGACGACGGGATCGCCGTCCGGGCGGGGAAGCAGGTCGACGGCGTCCACGGCGAAACCGTGCGCGGTGAGGACGTCCTCCCACAACTCCGGGGCGAGCACCCACATGTGGACCTCCCGGGGCTCCATGCCCGCCAGTCCCACACGCAGCGAGCGGGGCCGGACGTCGGCGGACGGGGCCCGCCGGTGCAGATCGGTGTGCAGGACGGAGAAGACCAGCCGGCCCGCGGGGCGCAGGGCGGCGCGCAGGGCGGGCAGGCTGCGGCGGGGGTCGAGGAAGCCGAGCCCGTGGATCGAGTACACGAGGTCGTAGGGCTCGCAGCGCCGCAGGTGTTCGACGACGTCCCCGAGCAGGTAGCGCACGCCGGGGGTGGTGCCGTACTGCGTGACCGCGCGGCGGTGCTGGGTGGGTGAGACGTCGACGGCGTCGACCTGGGCGCCGTGCCGGGTGGCGAGATGCGCGGCGTAGTGCCCGGCGCCGCTGCCGGCGTCGAGCAGCCGCAGGCCGGAGATGTCACCGAGCAGTTCGGTCCCGGGCCCGTCCGCGCCGGGAGCGCCCCAGTGGAGCCGTGCGGGCTCCGGCGGCCGGAATCCTCGATCGATCTGGAACCGGCCGTACGCCGTCCAGGCACGCAGATTCACCAGGTCGCTGATCACGGTGGTCGCGCTCCTCGGCACAGGGGGCGGGGACGGGATGAGGCTCGGGCGGATGCCGGGTGGGCTGATGCCGACAGGGACAACGAACCGGTCGCCGTTTCGAACGCACGGGTTTGAGTCGCGTCCCCGCCGTGGAATCCCGGGGCGCGTGCCGCGGCCGCCCCCGCTCCCTGGGGCGAGCGCGCGGCGCGGCGTGGCCGAAACGCCGTGGGCGGCCGCCTACGCCAGGTGCACCCAGGTCCCGTCCTCGGCGGAGCGGGCCATGGCGTCCAGGGCCTGTGCGGCGGCCACCGCGTCGTCGAGGGTGGCACCGCGGGCATCGGGCCCGGTGATCGAGCGCAGGAAGTGGTACGCCTCGATCACCTTCAGGTCGTCGTAGCCCATGGCGTTGGCCGCCCCGGGCTGGAAGGCGGCGTACTCGCCGTGCCCGGGGCCGACGTGGACGGTGCTGACGGGCTGGTCCTGGTAGGCGGTGCCGCGGCTGACGCCGAGTTCGCCCATACGGCGGAAGTCCCAGAACAGGGCGCCGGTGGTGCCGTGGATCTCGAAGCCGTAGGCGTTCTGCTCGCCGACCGAGACCCGGCACGCCTCCAGCACTCCGCGGGCGCCGGAGGTGAAGCGCAGCAGGCAGTTCACGTAGTCCTCGTTCTCCACCGGACCGGGCTCCCCGCCGGTCGCGCGGCTGTGACCGGCGGTGGCGTCGGTGGGGCGGGCCCGCCGGGGCACGAACACGGCGGTGTCGGCGGTCAGCGAGCCGATCTCGCCGAGCAGGTGCCGGCCCAGGTCGACGCCGTGCGAGGCGAGGTCGCCGAGCACCCCGCTCCCGCCGCGTTCCCGTTCGTACCGCCAGGTCAGCGCGCCCTCGGGGTGGGCGGCATAGTCGCTGAACAGCCGGATGCGGACATGGGTGACCGTGCCGATGTCGCCGGCGGCGAGCATCTCGCGGGCGGCGGCCACGGCGGGCGCGTTGCGGTAGTTGAAACCGACCGTGCCCCGGACGCCCGACTCCGCGGCGGCGTCGGCGACGGCGCGGGCGTCCGCCGTGGTGAGGCCGACCGGCTTCTCGATCCAGAGGTGCTTGCCCGCCCGGGCCATGGCGACGCCGATCTCGCGGTGCAGGAAGTTCGGCGCGGTGACGCTGACGGCCCGCACCCGGGGATCGGCGGCGATCTCCCGCCAGTCGCGGGTCGCCGAGACGAAGCCGTACTGCCCGGCCGCCCGTTCCGCCCGCCCGGGCACCTCGTCGGCCACGGCGACCAGGTGCGGCCGCACGGTGAGCTGCGGGAAGTGGTGCGGCAGTCGGGCGTACGCCTGGGTGTGCACCCGTCCCATCCAGCCGAACCCCACGACGGCGACGCCGAGCGCATCCACCATGACAGCCCCTCTTCGGACCGGTCCACAGGCCTGGTGGCCCACCCTGGACGGCGTTTTCGCGAGGAGTCAAGCGGGAGCCGCGCCCCGGCGGCGCCGTTCGGCGCCGCCGGGCCGGCTCAGCCCGTGAGCACCTCCGCCCACCGGCTGGTCGCGGCGGGGTGCGCGAGCACACCGCACCGGGCGGACAGGGCGGCGACGATCCCGAGGCCACGGCCGTGCTCGTCGGGGTCGGGAGCGGACTTCCTGGGGCCGGGCGGAGCGGCGGGGCCCCGGTCGGTCACTTCGACACGCACCCCGGCGCGTCCGTCCACGGGGATCCGCCACAGCCGCAGGGTCGCCGGCGGCAGGGCGTGCACCAGAGCGTTCGTGATCAGCTCCGACACCACCAGGAGCACGTCCTCGACGGCGTCGGCGGGCAGGTTCCAGCCACCCAGGACCGCGCGCACGCGACGGCGTACGACCGAGACGGCCCCTGGGGCGGGCGGCAGCGGGAAGACCTGGTCTGCTTCCTCGCGAGGCGCTGCGGCGAGTTGCGCTGCGGTCATGTGCCCTCCTCCTCCGGGCGGCGCGTCCGACCGGAGTACGGACGCGATATGGCACGCTAGGGAAGGAAACGCGTCCGGTCAATGAACAACGGTCGGCATTGCCGAACAGTAGTCCGGTTCAGGGCAAATCGGGCTACGATCGCTGCATGGCCGGACCGGTGCAGTCCATCGAACGGGCGGCGGCGATCCTGCGCCTGCTCGCCGGCGGCCCGCGCAGGCTGGGGCTCGGCGAGGTGGCGTCGTCGCTCGGTCTGGCCAAGGGAACCGCCCACGGCATTCTGCGCACCCTGCAGCACGTGGACTTCGTGGAGCAGGACGAAGCGACCGGAAAGTACCAGCTCGGCGCGGCGCTGCTGCACCTGGGCAGCAGCTACCTCGACGTCAACGAGCTGCGCTCGCGCTCCCTCAACTGGGCCGACGCCCTCGCCGCCCGCAGCGGGGAGGCCGTCCGCCTGGGCACTCCGCTGGAGGGCAAGGTGCTCATCGTGCACCACGTCTTCCGGCCGGACGACACCCTCCAGACCCTCGACGTGGGCGCGCTGCTGCCACTGCACGCCTCCTCGCTCGGCAAGGTCCTGCTGGCCTTCGGAGCCGCGCCCGTCGAACCCCTGCTCAGGACGGAACTGGACGCGTACACACGGCACACCCTGGTGCTCCCGGAGGACCTGAACGGGGCGCTCGCCGAGATCCGGGAACTCGGCTGGGGAGCCGAGGTGCAGGAGATGAGCATGGGCGACGCCGGGGTGGCCGCGCCGATCCGGGGGCACGGCGGCCTCGTGGTCGGCGCGATCGGCCTCTCCGGACCGGTCGAGCGCATCTGTGACACCAAGGGCAGGCCCCAGCCCGCCCTGATCGCCCTGCTCCGGGAGGCGGCCCGGGCGATCTCCAGAGACCTGGGAGCGGCCCGCTGGTAGATCCCCGCACCCCGCGCGACGCATCGGAAGGCAGGCCCGATCATGGTTGAACGCTACGTGCTGTCCGTCGACCAGGGCACCACCTCCACGCGATGCATCCTGTTCGACCATCGGGGCCGGCTGGTGTCGGTCGCGCAGCGCGAGCACCAGCAGTTCTTCCCCCGGCCGGGCTGGGTCGAGCACGACGCCGTCCAGATCTGGCAGAACGTCCGGCGCATCGTGCCAGAGGCGCTGGACGCCGCCGGGGTGGACGCCGCCCAGATCGCCGCCGTCGGGATCGCCAACCAGCGGGAGACGACCGTGCTCTGGGACCGGCGGACCGGGGCGCCGTACGGCCGGGCCATCGTGTGGCAGGACACCCGCACCGCCCCACTCGTCGAGGAGCTCAGGGAACGGCCCGGGGACGAGTTCTTCCTCGACCGCTGCGGCCTTCCCCCCTCCACCTACTTCTCCGCCCCCCGGATCCGCTGGCTCTTCGAACACGTGGAGGGCCTGGAGGGGCGCGCCCGGAACGGTGAGGTGCTGTTCGGCACCATGGAGAGCTGGCTGATCTGGAACCTCACCGGCGGCAAGGACGGCGGCCTGCACATCACCGACCCCACCAACGCCAGCCGCACCATGCTGATCAACATCCGGACCCTGACCTGGGAACCGGAGCTGATGGAGTTCTTCGGGGTGCCCCGCCCGATGCTGCCGGAGATCCGGTCCTCGGCCGAGAGCTACGGCGAGGCCCGCGCGCTGCTCCCCGGCGTCCGCATCACGGCCGCCCTCGGCGACCAGCAGGCCGCCCTGTTCGGGCAGACCTGCTTCTCGCCCGGCGAGGCCAAGTGCACCTACGGGACCGGCAGCTTCCTGGTGATGAACACCGGCACCGACGTCGTACGCTCCCGGCACGGGCTCCTCACCACCGTCGCGTACAAGATCGGCGACGAGCCCACGGTCTACGCCCTGGAGGGGCCGATGGCCGTGACCGGTTCGCTGGTCCAGTGGTTCCGGGACCGCCTGGGCCTGATCCACAGCGCGCCCGAGATCGAGACCCTGGCCCGCACCGTCGAGGACAACGGCGGCTGCTACATCGTCCCCGCGTTCTCCGGCCTGTTCGCACCGCACTGGCGCAGCGACGCCCGCGGCGTCATCGTCGGCTTGACCTCGTACATCACCAAGGGGCATCTGGCCCGGGCGGTCCTGGAGGCCACGGGATGGCAGACCCGGGAGGTGGTCGACGCCATGAACGCCGACTCCGGGCTCGCCCTGAAGGAACTCAAGGTCGACGGTGGCATGACCTCGGACAACCTGCTCATGCAGTTCCTGGCCGACGTCCTCGACGTCCCCGTCGTACGACCGCTGGTGGCCGAGACGGTCTCCCTGGGCGCGGCCTACGCCGCCGGGCTCGCGGCCGGCTACTGGCCCGACCTGGAGGTCCTGCGCCGCAACTGGCACCGCGCCGCCCAGTGGCTGCCGGACATGGACCCCGAATGGCGCGAGTGGGAGTACGGCTGCTGGAAGCGGGCCGTCGAGCGCTCCCTGGACTGGGTCAGGCAGCCACCGCCGCACCGGCGGCGCTGACGCCGTCGCCGGGCGAGCCGCCCGGGGCGTACCGGGGCGCGGGAGGAAGCGGCGGGCCTGGCCCGGCAGGACGTGGCGGCTCTGGCCCGGCAGGAAGCGGCGAGGCATCCCTGGGGGGCGGGGCTTTCCAGGAAGTGGCGCACAGGACGAATCGGGGGCCGCGGGGGTGGTTACCCAGACAGCAGAGGGTTCGGAAGTGAGCCCCGGGGCCCTCCGCGCTGCACACGGCGGAGGGCCCGCCGCGACCGGCGACCGGCAGCCGTGCCGCCGCTGCCGGGGGCACTCCGGGCGGACTCCCGGGCCCCGTCGGAGAGAACCGGGTGGAGGGTCTTGCGCGGGGCGTCATCGGACCGTCTACTGTCCTTCACGTCCCCGTTCCTCGCTCAACGGGATCTCTGACGCACCCTGTACCACCGCCCCGCACCGGGGTTCCGGTGGCGGGCAGTTCCACCCCCCTTTCGCAGAAAGACCGAAGGCCCTGTGCCCGTACCCGTCGTTCTCACCGGCCGTGTGACGCGGCTGGAACCCCTCGCTCCGCACCACGCCGAGGGATTGGCCCGAGCCGGGGCCGAGGACCGCTCCTCCTACGCTTTCACCCCCGTGCCGCACGACCTCGAAGCGGCCCGCGGCTACGTCGACCGCGCCCTCGCCGAGCAGGCGGCCGGCCGGGCACTGCCGTTCGCCGTGCTGCGCGCCGCCGACGGACTGGTCGTCGGCTCCACCCGCTTCCTCGAACTCGACTACTGGCAGGGCCCACTGGTGTGGCCCGCCGCGACCGGCGTCCCGTACGGCGATCCGGTCACCGCCGTGCCGGACGCCGCCGAGATCGGGAACACCTGGCTCGCCCCCTACGCACAGGGCACCGGGATCAACACCGAGGCGAAGCTGCTCATGCTCCGCCATGCCTTCGAGACCTGGCGGGTGCGCCGGATCTCCCTGCGCGCCGACGCCCGCAACCGTCGCTCGTGCACGGCGATCGAACGGCTCGGCGCGACCTGCGAGGGTGTCCGGCGTGCCCACTCCCGCGGCCTGGACGGCGCCGTGCGCAGCACCGCCTTCTACTCGATCCTGGACGACGAGTGGCCCGCCGTCCGCGCCGTCATCGAGCTGCGCCTCGCCGCCGGCTCCCCGGCCGCACCGGTCCGGACGCCGAAGGGCTCCGGCCCGCGGCCGGGCGAACTCGACGGCCGGCTCGTCGGGGTGTGAGCCCGGCTGGATCCACCGCACCCGGGTGACGCCGACCCACCGCACCGGGGTGACGGGGGGCGGGGCACCGGTGGCCCGGCGCGCCGCCTCTCCGCTTCACCCGAACGGCCTACGGGCCCCCGGCCCCGGGCGTGCGCCGTAGCCCGTTCGGACGCAGGCTGGGGTGAACCGGGCTGCCGCAACGCGCAGCTTTGATCACTGCTCCGTCGGGAGGCATCGTGATCGCCCTGGCTCTGCTCGTCCCGGTGGCACTGATGCTGATGCTGTTCGGACTGGACGCGTTGGAAACCCGTCTGCTGCGCCGCCCCGACCCGCCGCAGGACGCGGCCATCCCGGAGCAGTCCGTGCCGGAGTGAGACCGATCTGTGAAGCAACGTTTCACCACTTCACCCCCGCATTCTTCGGGGAGCGACGGTTGCGCCCCGTCCGTTCGGGTACGCGAGCAGAACCGTCCCGCGGGCGATCACGTCCCGGGAGGCCGCACGACCACCGCGACCAGGGGATCTGCCATGGATACACCCGCCAACGACAACACCGCCACGCCCGCTCAGCGAGCGCTGGACGTGCTCGTGGACAACGCCGAGGACGCGGTGGCACTGGACACGCTCGCGAGCAGCGACGTGCTGGTGCCCGTGCCGGACGACGCGAGCGAGGAGGAGGCCACCAATCCCTCCGCCGTGGCGCTGCCGGTTCTCGAGCAGCCGGGTGGGGCGCCGATGGTGCCCGTGTTCACCTCCGAGATGGAGATGACCGAGCTGCTGCCGTTCGTCTCCCGCTACCGGCTGGTGCCCCTGGGGGCCCTGGCCTCCCAGTGGCCGGACGACGACCTGTCGCTCACCATCGACGCCAGTTCCCCGCACGGCCTGACCCTCACTTCGGAGGGGGTGCGCACCCTGCTGGCCCGCCGGTAGGACGGGGCGGACCGGGAGGGAGGTCAACCGGGGACGGGGACGGGGTGGGTCCTCCCGGCCCGGGTCAGCCGCTCAACGTACGGGCCAGTACCGCGCGTTGCAGCGGCAGCACCTCGGTATGCAGGTCACGGCCCTTGCCGGTCAGCGCGACCCACACCCCGCGCCGGTCCTCCGCGCACACCGTCCGCACCACCAGGCCCTCTCTCTCCAGCCGGCCGATGAGGCGGGAGAGCGCGCTCTGGCTCAGGTGGACCCGGCCGACGAGGTTCTGGACGCGGCAGTGGCCGCCCTGACCGGGCGGCGCGGACGCCAGGACGTCCAGCACCTCGAAGTCGCTCGCGCCCAGCCCGTGGGGATGCAGCACCCGGTCGATCTCGCACATCGTGCGGGCGTGCACCGACAGGATGCCCCGCCACCGCTCCTCGAGGGCCTCGGCCGCGTTCGCTCCCATACACCCAATGTTAATGCGCGTGCATCGACATCGGCACGGCCGAGCGGCCTCTCAGAGGCTCAGGCGTCCTGGACGAGGCCGACCAGGTTGCCGTCCGCGTCCTTCACCGAGGCGATCCGCCGCCCGCCCCCCACGTCCTGCACGTCCTGCAGCAGCTCGGCGCCCGCCGCCAGCAGCGCGGGCAGCCGCTCCCGGATGTCGGCGACATGCCAGTAGGGCACCGGTCCCGTCATCCCTTTCGCGTGCCCGTTCGGGTCGAGACCGACGTCCTGGCCGGAGTCCTTGAACCCGACGTAGTAAGGCTCGTCCGCGTACGGTTCCACCTCCAGCAGTGCGCTGAACAGGGCCTTCGCCCGGTCCAGGTCCTTGACGGGGTAGACGATCGTCCTCAGGCCGGCGGTCATGGCCTACTCCTCGGTGAGCTGGGGCCGACGGGGATCCGTCGGACGCGCCCGACGCTTTCGGGCGGTGGCCCCACGCTAGGACGGGGGAGCGCCGGGCGGCTTCTCCGATCCTGACCACGTTCGCGACAGCGTTCCCGATCACGGCCGGGCGCGCCCCCCACCCCCGGGCGCGCACCCCACCCCCGGGCGCGCACCCCGCCCCTGGCGCCGCGCGCCCCGCGCACGCGCCGAACCGGGCGCACCAGGGGCGTTCGGTACCGGACAAGGGACGCCGAGTCCGGGACGTGGCGGGTCCGGCCGCGCGAGAGTGGAAAAAATGGGGACGGGACGCCATCGACGGAGGAGGCGGCGATGCTGAGGACTCCCGCCGGCCAGACACGTCGGGTCATCCTGGAGTGGCTCAAGGACCCGGCCGCCCACTTCCCCCGGCAGCGGCACGGCGACCCCGCCCTCGACGGTGTCACCGAACGGGCCGTCGCCGCCAAGCTCGGCGTGCCCCGCCGGGTCGCCGCGACCCACCTCGCGCTGCTCGCCGACCTCGGCCTGCTGCGTACCCGCCGCATCCGGCGCCGCACCTACTACCGCCGTGACGACATCCGTATCGCGGAAGTGGCCCGGCTGTTCGAGAAGGGGTGGTGAGCGGCCCCGGCACGACCGGCCGGGAGAGCGGGGCCGGCCGCGGCGACGGGTGCCGGCGGCGTGCGGCGGCGGCGTGCGGCGGCGGCGTGCGGCGGCGGACGGGCTCGAAGTTACCCCCTCGCGCCCCCGGCGCTAGTCTGTACCCGGCCGCGATCAGCCCGCGGCGCGGCGGTGGGGCCCGCAGTACCCGAACCGCGGCACCGTCGCCGACGGCGGTCCCTGCTTGCGAAGGCAGCGGCCCCGCATGTCCGGGCGAGTAGGAGACGTACGACCATGACAGCCCCGCGCACCGAGAGCCTCCGGGCCCCCGCGAGCCGCCCCGGGCGGCGGGCCTGGCGTGCCCAGACCCCTGTGGTCGCGGTCGTCGCGCTCGGCGGCGCCGTCGGTGCCACCGCCCGCTACGCGGCCTCGCTGTGCTGGCCGGCACCGCCCGGCGGCTTCCCGTGGGCGACGTTCTGGACCAATGTCACCGGCTGCGCGGTGATCGGCGTGTTCATGGTGGTCATCACCGACGTGTGGGCCGCGCACCGCCTGGTCCGGCCGTTCTTCGGCACCGGCGTGCTCGGCGGCTTCACCACCTTCTCCACGTACGCCGTCGACGTGCAGAAACTGGTCGACTCCGGCCACGCCCGCACCGGGCTGGCCTACCTGGCCGCGACCCTGCTCGCGGCGCTCGCGGCGGTGTGGCTCGCGGTGACGGCGGCCCGCCGCGTCCTGGCCCGGAGGCAGCGATGACGAGACTCACCGGCAGCGCCCTGCGCCTGACCGTGTTCATCGGCGAGAACGACACCTGGCACCACCGGCCCCTCTACTCCGAGATCGTCCACCGGGCCCATGCCGCGGGCCTCGCGGGCGCCAGCGTCTTCCGGGGCGTCGAGGGCTTCGGCGCCTCCTCCCTGATCCACACCTCGCGGCTGCTGTCGATGAGCGAGGACCTGCCGGTGGCGGTCGTGATCGTGGACACCGAGGAGCGGGTGCGGGCGTTCCTGCCGCAGCTGGACGAGCTGGTCGCCGAGGGGCTCGTGACCCTCGACGCGTGCGAGGTCATCCGGTACGCCGGGCGCCCGGGCGGTCCCGCGGAGGCGGGCGGGAAGGGTAAGAAGTCGTTGTGAACTGGCTGCTGGTGGTCGGGGGAGCCATGGTCGGAGCCCCTCTCCGCTATCTCACCGACCGGGCGGTGCAGTCCCGGCACGACTCGGTCTTCCCCTGGGGCACGTTCGTGGTGAACGTCACCGGCTGCCTGGTCCTCGGCCTGCTGACCGGCGCAGTCTCGGCGGGCGCCGCGGGACCCCACCTGCAGCTGCTGCTGGGCACCGGCCTGTGCGGGGCCCTGACGACGTACTCGACCTTCTCGTACGAGACCCTGAGGCTTACCGAGACCGGTGCCGGGCTCTACGCTGCGGCCAACGCCGTCGTGAGCGTGGCGGCGGGCCTCGGCGCCGCGTTCGCCGGGGCGTCCGCCGCCGGCGCTCTGTGGCCCGGATAACCCTGCCTTCATCTCGGCGTAGTAAGACTGTCTACAGCACTGTCGACCAACTCTCCTCAGAACTGGATCCCATGAGCGCCATCTCCGTCGGTCAGGCCGTCGTCCTCGGAGCAGTCGAGGGGGTGACCGAATTCCTCCCCGTGTCCTCCACCGGCCACCTCAAGATCACCGAGGGGCTCATGGGGATTCCCGTCGACGACAACGCGGTCGTCGGGTTCTCGGCCGTCATCCAGGTCGGCGCCATCGCCGCCGTGCTCGTGTACTTCTTCAAGGACATCGTGCGGATCGTCTCCGCCTGGTTCCGCGGGCTGACCAACCGCGAGGAGCGCTACCACCACGACTACAAGTTCGCCTGGTGGGTCATCTACGCGACCATCCCGATCGTCGTGGTGGGCCTGGCCGCCAAGCCCCTCATCGAGGGCCCACTGGCCTCGCTGTGGGTGGTCGCGGGCTCGCTCATCGTCGGCAGCGGCGTGATGTGGGCCGCGGACCAGATGGGCCGCCACAAGCGCGGTGAGGACGACACCTCCTTCAAGGACGCGATGCTGGTCGGCTGCTCGCAGATCCTCGCGCTGCTCTTTCCCGGCTTCTCCCGCTCCGGCGCCACCATGTCCACCGCGCTCGTCCTCGACCTGGACCGGGTCGCCGCCACCCGCCTGTCCTTCTTCCTCGGCATCCCGGCCCTCACCGGCGCCGGCCTGTACGAGCTGAAGGACGCCCTCGGTACGGGTGTGGGCGCCGCCCCGCTGGCCGTCGGCACGATCGTCTCCTTCGTGGTCGCCTACGCCTCCATCGCCTGGCTGCTGAAGTTCGTCGCCAAGCACTCCTTCAACGCCTTCGTCATCTACCGGATCGTGGTCGGCGTGCTGCTCTTCGGTCTGCTGGGCGCGGGCGTGCTCGAGAGCTGAGATCCCCCGGCCCCACCGCGACGGGGTGCGACGCCGGCCGCCGGCGTCGCACCCCGCCGGGTTTTCCGGGGCCGCCCCCCGTGCGCCGGTGCCGGGGGCCGCCCGCCCCTGCGGTCCCGCCTTGACAGTTCCCTCCCGTACGCCGCACCATCGGCCCGTGAACCTGTCAGACAGCCAGACAGGTGGCGGGGTACCGCGACGCGTCAGCGCGATGGAGGCGGTGCTCACCCACCTGCGCACCGCCATCGAGCGCGGCGACTACGCAATCGGCGACAAGCTCCCCTCCGAGGCCGAGCTCTGCCGCACGCTCGAGGTGTCCCGGCCCGTGCTGCGCGAGGCGCTGCGCGCCCTGCAGACCATGGGGCTCACCGTGTCGAGGACCGGAAGGGGCACCTTCGTGGTCGCCGCGACGGCGGACGACCCCACCTTCGGCGACTACGCGGCCAGCGACCTGCTGGAGGTGCGCCGGCACGTCGAGGTGCCCGTCGCGGGCTACGCCGCCGCGCGCCGCACGCCCGAGGACCTCGACCGCCTCACGCACCTGCTGGCCCGCATGGAGAGCGAGACCGACACCACCTCCTGGGTCGCGCTCGACACGCTCTTCCACCTGACCGTCGCCCAGGCCGCCCGGAACCCGGTCTTCCGCCGGGTCATCGAGGAGATCCGGGACGCGCTGGCCCGCCAGTCCGCCTTCCTCAACGAGCTGGGCGGCCGGCGCGACCAGTCGAACCGCGAGCACCGGGCGATCCTCGAGGCACTGGCCGAAGGCAGCGAACACGCGGCCGTGGCGGCCATGTCCCACCACCTCGACCGCGTGGAGACGACCCTCACCGACATCGTGCGCGCGGCGCGCACCCCCCTGGAAGGCAGCACCGAACGTTGAACGAGCACTCCCCGAGGAACGCGCCGGCCCCGGTGGCGGGGGCGGAGGTGCACGCGATCGACGGCACCCCCCTCGCGGAGGCGCCCGCGATCCGTGAACCCCACCACGTCCCGGTCGCCCACCTCATACGCGGCGGGATGATCGAGGGCGTCCACTACGGCTCCGTCGTCGTGCTCGGCGCGGACGGCGAGGTCCGCTGCCGGCTCGGCGACATCGAGGCCGCCTGCTATCCGCGCTCCGCCCTCAAACCCCTCCAGGCCGTCGCCATGCTGCGGGCCGGGCTCCCGCTGGAGGGCGAGCTGCTCTCGCTCGCCGCCGCCAGCCACTCCGGCGAGGAACGCCACCTCGCCGGCGCCCGGCGGATCCTCGAACGGGCCGGCCTGACGGAGGACGACCTGCGCAACGTGCCGGACCTGCCCTACGACCCGGTCGTCCGGGACACCTGGGTACGCCAGGGCCGCCGGCCCTCCCGGCTCGCCCAGAACTGCTCCGGCAAGCACGCGGCCATGCTGTACACCTGTGTGCTGGGCGGCTGGTCCCTGGACGACTACCTCGACCCGGCGCACCCCCTCCAGGGGGCGATCGCCGCGACCGTGGAGGAGCTCACCGGGCAGCGCATCGCCCAGGTCACCGTCGACGGCTGCGGCGCCCCCCTGTTCTCCGTCTCCCTGCACGGCCTGGCCCGCGCCGCAGCCCGCCTCACCACCGCCGCGCCCGGCACCCCCGAGGCCCGGGTGGCGGACGCGATGCGCGAGCATGCCGAGATGGCCTCCGGCTCCGGCCGGGACGTGGCCGCTCTGATGCGGGCCGTGCCCGGACTGCTCGCCAAGGACGGCTTCGAGGGCGTCCAGGTCGCTGCCCTGCCGGACGGCAGGGCGATCGCCGTGAAGATCGCCGACGGCGCGGTCCGGGCCCGCGTCCCGGTCGCCGCCGCCGCACTCGCGCGGGCCGGCGTCGACCCGTCCCTGCTCACCGCGTTCGCGGGCGAACCCCTGCTCGGCGGCGGCCGCCCGGTCGGCCGCGTCCGCCCGGTCCCCGCTCTGGCCCCGGCCCCGCTGACGGCCTGCGCCTGAGTCCCGGTCCACTCGCCCGGGGAGCCGCCCGGCCGGCCACACCCGCTTCCCGGGGACGAGCTCGTCCCTCGCCGGCCCGGGCCCGCGGGGCCCCGCCCCCGCCCGCACCACGCACCGGTACCGACCACAGAGCACAATGGTGATCATGACGTTGTCCCCCTCCTTCCAGCCGGTCCTGGAGCGCATCGCGGAGGAGATCGAGCGGACGCCCGGGCGCGGGCGGCCCGCCGACTACATTCCGGCGCTCGCGGCCCGTGACCCGCGTGCGTTCGGCATGGCCGTCGCGGAGCCGGACGGCACGGTGTACGGCGTGGGGGACTGGCGGGAGCCGTTCTCCGCGCAGTCCGTCACCAAGGTGTTCACCCTGGCGCTCGACCTGGCCCGCGAGGGCGACGAACTCTGGGAGCACGTGGGCCGAGAGCCGTCCGGCAACCCGTTCAACTCCCTGGTGCAGCTGGAGTACGAGAGCGGCATCCCGCGCAACCCCTTCATCAACGCGGGCGCCCTGGTGGTCACCGACCGCCTACAGACCCGTACCGGCGACGCGGCGGGCGAACTGCTCGCCTTCCTGCGCGCCGAGAGCGGCAACCCCGGGCTGGACTTCGACGAGGAGGTCGCCGCCTCCGAGACCACGCACGGGAACCGCAACGCCGCGCTCGCCCACTTCATGGCGTCCTACGGCAACATCGACAACCCGGTGCCGGTCCTGCTCGACCAGTACTTCCGGCAGTGCTCGGTCGCCGCGTCCTGCGCCGACCTGGCCCTCGCCGCCGGTTTCCTGGCCCGGCACGGCACCCGTGCCGACGGCACCCGGCTGCTCACCCGCAGCCAGGCCAAACAGGTCAACGCGGTGATGCTGACGTGCGGGACCTACGACGCGGCGGGCGACTTCGCCTACCGGGTCGGCCTGCCCGGCAAGAGCGGGGTGGGCGGCGGGATCATCGCGGTCGTGCCGGGCCGGTGCACGCTGTGCGTGTGGAGCCCGGGGCTGGACGAGCGGGGCAACTCGGTGGCGGGGGTCGCGGCCCTGGACCGCTTCACCACCCTCACCGGACTGTCGGTTTTCTGAACCGCTCCCGGCTGCCGTCCCGAACCCCCCGGGCTCGGTGCGCGTACGGCGCGCCGGCCCTCGAAAACCCTTTGTCGGCAAGCCGGTTCGTGGTCGAAGATCACCGCATGTTCTCGCGCAGAAACCGCCGTCCGACGTCCCCGGAACTCCTCGAAGCCTGGGAGCGCCTGGACGCAGGCGACGTCCCCGGAGCGCTGCGCCTGCTGCGCTCCGCCGCCGAGTCGCAGCCGCTCGGCGAGGTCGCCCTCGTGGTCGGCCGGGCGGCCGGGGCGGCCGGCTTCGACGACCTGCGGGAGGCCGCCGCGGCCCTGGCCGCGCGGCCGGACGGGGCGCGGGAGCAGTACCGGTTCGGCCACGCGTGCGTCGAGCGCGGCGCAGCGCGTCTGGCGGTCCCCGCGCTGCGCGAGGCCCTGCGCCAGGCACCCGACTCGGCGGCGGTGCTGCACGAACTGGTCACCGCGTACGAGCGCGAGGGCCGCCACCGGGAGGCCGTCGAGGCGCTGACCGCCCACGAGAGCGGCCCCGCCGACTGGACCGGCCGCTACCTGCTGGTCCACAACGCGGTGATGGCGGGCGACCTGGCCCTGGCCCGCCGCCACCGGGCACTGCTGCCGGAGCCGGACGACCCGCGATGGCTGCCCCCGCACCAGCGGCAGGGCCGGATGCTCCAGCGGGCCGACCGCGTCGGGTCCGTGAGCGCGCTGGACCTGACCGACCTGCGCGGATGGCAGTTCGTGATGGGCGGAACGGTGCTCGGCACGCTCTCGCCGTTCGGCTTCGACGCGGGGATGACCGGCCGGTACGCCTGGCTGCAGGACTCCCCGGGCCAGTGCCTGCGCGGACTGCTGCGGCTGAGGGCCGTCCTCGACGCCGCCGGCGCGCGACCGCGCTCGGTGTCCCTGCTGCCCGACCGCGCGAGCCGCATCCTGGGCCTGGCGGCCGCCGAGGTGCTGGACCTGCCGGCGGGGCCCTTCGAACCCGGGCGGCAGGACACCGTCGTCGTCGCGTACGACCTCAACGAGGTGGCGGCGGTGGACGAGGGCCCGGAGATCCTCGCGCGGCTCTTCGAGCGCGCGCCCGGCCAGGTGCTCCACGAGCACGCGAGCAACTGGACCGATCCGCCGGTCGTCACCGCCGACAGCGTCACGCTCCTGCACCAGTCGGTGGTGGCCCCCTGGGAGGGACAATTGCGGCAGGGGGACGACGGCGGCGTCGAGCGGTCGCCCGCCGACGACCGTCCGGCGGAGGAGATCGCGGCGGAGATCGCCGCGGCGCCGGACGGAGCCGACCCGGCGGCGCCGGACGAGGGCGACGAGGGGGCCCCGAAGGACACGGTCGAGGACCTCACCGGCTTCGTGAGCGCGGTCCACAGCGCCTGGCTGCACGGGGACCGGTCGGGCCTCAGGACCTCCGGGCCCGTACCGAGCTCCCGGTTCGCCTGACGGCGGGCGGGCGCCGCCTGCGGCGTCCGGCCGGCCGTGGGCGCCGGCCCGGAGACGATCACGCGCCGGTCATGTGGGAGCCGTCGGCCGGAAGCCGGGTGGTCGCCTTCCGGCCACCGGGCGTCGGCAGGCTGACCGAGTGTTGGCCATGGCTTTTCCCGTCGATCTCCGCCGCTGCCAGGTGCTCGGACTGGCCGGTACCACCTGCCTCGCGCTTGGTGGTGGGACGGCGGGGGCGCTCCCCGTGCGGGACCTGCTCGCGCCGTCCTCGGCCCGCGCCTCCCTGGGCCTGGTCGGGGTGTACTTCGGCATCGTCCTGCTGATCGCCGCCTGGGCGCTGCTGGGGCGGCTGGTGCACGGCCCCCGGCCGCCGACGCCGCGCGCCCTGCTCCTCGTGCTCGCCGTCTGGGCGGCCCCGCTGCTCATCGCGCCGCCGCTGTTCAGCCGGGACGTGTACAGCTACCTGGCGCAGGGCGCGATGGTCGACGCCCACATGGACGTCCACGCGTACGGCCCCGCCCGGCTCGGCGGCCCCCTGGCCGACGAGGTCGCCCCCCTCTGGCGGCACACCGGCGCCCCGTACGGCCCGGTGTTCCTCGCCGCCGCTTCCGTGCTGTCCGGCCTGACCCGGGGGCAGGTGCCCGCCGGACTCCTCGGCATGCGCCTGCTCGCTCTGCTCGGGGTCGCGCTGATGGCCGCCGCGCTGCCCCGGCTGGCCCGGCACAGCGGCGCCGACCCCTCCGCCGCGCTGTGGCTGGGCGCCCTCAATCCGCTGGTGCTGCTGCACCTGGTGACCGGTGCCCACAACGACGCGATCATGCTCGGGCTGCTGGGCGCCGGACTGGTCGCCGCGGTCGGCCGCCGCCCGGTCCTGGGCGCCGTGCTCGTCACACTGGCCGCCCTGGTCAAGGCGCCCGCCGTGCTCGGTCTCGCCGCGGTCGTGGCGCTGCGGCTGCTCGCCGGCCACCACCCGGCGCGGGCGGTTCTCACGACCACGGCCGCGGCCGCCGCCACCACCGTCGCAGCCACGGCCGCCGCGGGCACCGGCTACGGCTGGATACGGGCCCTGGACACGCCGGTGTCCCCGCGGAACTGGGCGCTCACCAGCCTGCTCGGCCGGGCCACCGGCGCGCTGCTGACCCGGCTCGGCAGCGGCCTCGCCCCACTGGCGGTCCCCGCCTGGCACCTGCTGGGACTCGTGGCCACCGCGGCCGCCGTCGTCGTCATCTGGGCGCGGCTGCGCCCCCGCCCCCTCTACGCCCTCGGCCTCAGCCTGACGGCGGTGGCCGCGCTCGGCCCGGCGATCCGCCCCTGGTACGCCCTGTGGGGCCTGTTCCTCATCGCCGCCGCCGCGCCCAGCACCCCGGTGGGCCACCGGACCGCCACCGCCACCGCCGTACTCGCGCTCGCCGTCCTGCCCGGTGGCGGCCCGGCCGACGCCGGACAGCTGGTCCTCGCGGTGTGCGGCGGCGCGCTCGGCGTGGTCGTCCTCTGGCAGGCCCACCAGGCGGCCCTGGCCCCGGCCCTGGGACGTACCGCATGAGCGGACCGCACACCGCCCGCCGCCCGCTGGGCCGGGCACTCGCCGTTCTCGCGCTGGCCGCCGCCGTCACCGTCTTCACGGCCACCGTGCCGCTGCTGCGCGACTGGTTCGACCTGAGGGTCTACTACGGCACCGTCGACAGCTGGGTCCACCACGGCGGCCGGATCTACGACTACCGGGTGCCGGGGACGGCGTACGGCTTCACCTACCCGCCGTTCGCGGCCGTCTGCATGCTGCCGATGGCGCTCGTCGGATGGGACACCGCCGTCGCCGTCACGCTGCTGCTGAACCTGGCGGCCCTGGCCGTGGTGCTCCATGTCCTGGCCGGTCCCGGTCGGCTGCGCCCCGGCTGGTTCCGCGTGGCGACGGCCGTGTGCCTGCTGGCGCTGTTCGAACCGCTGCGGGACACCTTCAGCTTCGGCCAGGTCAACGTTCTGCTCTTGGCGCTGGTGCTGACCGACGCCCTTGCGCTGTCCACCGGACGCGGCCGCTGGGCCGGCGTCGGCACCGGCCTGGCCGCCGCCATCAAGCTCACGCCCGCGCTCTTCATCTGCCTGCTGCTGGTGGCGAGACGGTGGCGGGCCACGGGCGTCGCCACCGCGGTCGCCGCCGGAGCGACCGCCCTGGCCGCCGTGGCGGACCCGGACGCCTCGCGGGTCTACTGGACCGGGGCGCTGTGGGACACGAGCCGGGTCGGGCGTCTCGCCTACGTCTCCAACCAGTCGGCGCAGGGCGTCCTGGCCCGGCTCGGCGAGACCGGCCGCCCGGTGTGGGCGGCGGCGGTCGCATTGCTGCTGGCCCTCTGGGCGTGGCGGGCGCGGCGAGCGGTGGCGGCGGGCGACTGGCCGGCCGCGTTCGCCCTCACCGGGGCGGCCGCCTGCCTGGTCAGCCCGGTCACCTGGGTGCACCACCTGGTGTGGCTGTTGCCGGCGCTGGCCGTCCTGCTGCGCGCGGGCCGGGTCCGGACCGCGGCCGCCCTGTACGCCGTGCTGTGCAGCAGCGTGGTCTGGCTGTGGGTCGACGACGCCTCCGGTCCGGACGGCTTCCTCGGCGGCAACGCGTACGCCTGGATCGCGCTCGGCCTGCTGCTCGGCCTGCCGGCCGGTCAGCCGCGCGTGCCCCTGCGGGCCCTGGCCCGCAGGGCCAGCAGCACGCCCCCGGCGCCCAGCCCGGCCGCGCCCGCGATCGTCCCGGTCAGCGGCCAGTCCGGCGTGTCCCCGGCGGCCGCCGCGGCCGGGGCGACGACCGAGGGCCCGTGCGCGACGGGGCGCATCCCGTCGAGCGAACCGACCGGATCGACCCGGTCGGCGGCGGCGAACCCCCAGTCGAGCAGCTCGCGCGCCTCCTCGTAGACGGCGAGGCCGCCGCCCTCCTGAGGGTTCATCACGGTCACGACGAAGGTGCGCCCGCCCTGCCGGGCCGCCGCGACGAGGGTGTTGCCCGCGTGGCTGGTGTAGCCGTTCTTGATGCCGATCAGACCCGGATAGGGCACCACCCCGTTCGCGCCGGTCAGCAGCCGGTTGGTGTTCGCGATCTCGTACGTGCCCCCGTCGCCGGGGAAGGCGGCCTGCGCGGTGGAGCAGTAGCGGGCGAAGTCCGCGTTGCGCAGCCCGGCCCGTCCGAACACGGCCAGGTCGTACGCCGAGGACACCTGCCCGTCGGCGTCGTAGCCGTCCGGTGAGAGGACGTGGGTGTCGAGCGCGCCCAGGGCCCGGGCCTTGGCCTGCATCTGCCGCGCCGTGTGGTGCCAGCCGCCGTTGAGCGCGGCGAGCACGTGCACGGCGTCGTTGCCGGAGTTGAGGAACACTCCGCGCCACAGGTCGGACACCCGGTAGGTGTGGCCCTCGGTGACCCCGACCAGGCTGCTGCCCTCGCCGATGCCGCGCAGGTCCTCCGAGCTGACGGTGTGCCGGACGTCGGCCGGGAGGGTGGGCAGTACGGTGAGCGCGAACAGTGTCTTCAGGGTGCTCGCGGGCGGCAGCCTGCGGTGCGCGTCGTGCGCGGCGAGCACCTCGCCGGTGCGCGCGTCCGACACCAGCCAGGACAGCGCCGTGACCTCCGGGAGTTCGGGGGCGCCTGCACGGAGCCGGACATGGGTCCCGGAGCGCTCCAGCAGGGCGGGGGCGGGCATGGCCGCCCGGGACCGCCCCGGTGGGCCGGGGTCCGCCCCGCCGCCGCCCGCCGCCGCGACCGGGGAGGCGAGTGCCAGAGCGCCCGCCGCACACAGAGCGCAGGTCGCCACGGCAGTCCGGGAAAGGATTCCGATCGTCATACCGCCAACGTAGGAAGTCATCGGCGGTACGGGGCTGCTGCCGAGGGCCGAACGGGGGGCGCGGGCACCCGGATGCGCTAGCGGACGCTCCGCGGGGCCCGCGGCTGAGGCGGCACCGGTGCCGGGTCAGCCGGTGGGCAGGGTCGGCTGGATCCGCTGCAGGAACGTGGCGTTGTCGGGGGTGGCGCGCAGCCGCTCCAGGAGGGTTTCCAGGTTGGCCTGGCCGTCGCGGGACTGCAGCGCGCGGCGCAGCCCCTGCGTGGTGGCCAACTCGGCGGGGGACAGGAGGAGTTCCTCGCGGCGGGTGCCGGAGGGGTTGATGTCCACGGCCGGGAAGAGCCGGCGTGAGGCGAGTTCGCGGTTCAGCCGGAGCTCCAGGTTGCCGGTCCCCTTCAGCTCCTCGAAGAAGAAGTCGTCGGCCCGGGAGCCGGTCTCCACCAGCGCGGTGGCGAGGATGGTGAGCGAGCCGCCCTCCTCGGCCAGGCGGGCGGCGCCGAAGAGCCGCTTGGGGCCCTGCAGCGCGGCCGCGTCGACACCGCCGCTGAGGGTGCGGCCGCCCGCCGCGGCCGCGTTGTTGTGGGCCCGGCACAGCCGGGTCAGGGAGTCGAGGAGGACGACGACGTCCTCGCCCGCCTCGACGAGCCGCTTGGCCCGCTCGACGACGAGTTCGGCGAGCGCGATGTGCTGCTTGGGCGCCCGGTCGAAGGTGGAGGCGTACACCTCGCCGCGCACGGAGCGCCGCATGTCGGTGACTTCCTCGGGGCGCTCGTCGAGCAGCACCACCATGAGGTGGCACTCGGGGTGGTTCCCGGCCACCGCGGCGGCGATCTGCTGGAGCAGCACCGTCTTGCCCGTCTTGGGCGGTGCGACGATCAGCCCGCGCTGCCCCTTGCCGACGGGCGCGATCAGGTCGGCCACCCGCCCGGCCAGGCCGGCGGCGGGGTGTTCGAGGCGGATCCGCTCCCGCGGGTGCAGCGGAGTCAGGTCGTGGAAGTGGCGGCGGCCGCGCAGCTCGCCAGGGGTGTGCCCGTTCACGGCCGCGACCTCGGTGAGGGCGCCACGGCCGTCGCGCACGCCTCCGACCAGATCGCCCCTGCGCAGGCCGTGGCGCCGGATCAGCGCGGGGGAGACCTGCGGGTCGGACGGGGCGGGCAGGCAGTCCCCGGGACGCAGCCGGCCCTTGCCGCTCGCGTCGATGTCCAGGACACCGGTGACGGGCTGCACGGCCGGAGGCCGCTGTCGTACGGGGGGATGTTCGAGTGTGGTGGTCATGGGCGGTCCTTTCACGGACGGTGAACGGGGGACGTGCGGGGGAGGGGGAGAAGCCGCGGGCGGGAGGCGCGGGACACGG
The DNA here is from genome assembly GCF_043081525.1 of Streptomyces sp. NPDC014864. Taxonomy (NCBI): domain Bacteria; kingdom Bacillati; phylum Actinomycetota; class Actinomycetes; order Kitasatosporales; family Streptomycetaceae; genus Streptomyces; species Streptomyces sp. NPDC014864. The sequence goes on along the minus strand of NZ_JBIBWT010000007.1, from coordinate 23,912 downwards.
GCCTCCGGCGGCGGGGAACACCACCTGAGTGCGGAAGACCGCCGGGGGCGGCGGGATGACGTCGCTCAGGGACGGGGAGAAGAAGCCGATGGTGCCGACACGAGCGGCGGAACGGCTCGGCGAACTCGCAGAAGATCACACCGGCGCCCACGACAGGGCGTGCACGGGTGCTGACCGCACTGTAGCACCGGGAACGCCGGTGGGGGAACGATCCGCTTTCGAGAGGGTCAACGTCAGGACGGCCGCTTTGATTCCGCCGACCCGGACGGGAAGGGAGGAACCGTCCGGCACGGCAGGCCGGGCGGGGGTGCTGCGCGGCGTGCGCCGGGCAGGCAGAATCGACTGCCGTACGGCCTCGATCCGGCCCCGACGCAGAGGAACGCACCGGTGGACACCTCCCGCTCCGCGCCGCACCGCATGGACCCGTCCGGTGGCTGCCCGCACCCCGTCAACGCACGGCTGCTCGCCCGGGGCGCCGTCGCCCCGGTGGTTCTGCCGGGGGAGATCGACGGAGCGGTCGTCCTCGGGCACGAGGCGCTGAAGGAGTTCCTCGCGCACCCCGAAGTCGCCAAGGACGCACGGCACTTCACCGCCCTGCGCGAGGGGCGGATCGCCGAGGGATGGCCGCTGCTGACCTTCGCGACGGTGCGGGGGATGACCACCGCGGACGGGTCCGACCACCGGCGGCTGCGGTCACTGGTGAGCCAGGCGTTCACCGCCCGGCGGGTGGCGGAACTGCGGCCCCCTGTGGAGGCCTTGACCGACCGGCTGCTCGACGGTCTTGCCCGTGCCGCCGAAACCAACGGCCAAGTGGCCGATCTGCGCCGTCACTTCGCGATGCCCCTGCCGATGGGAGTCATCGGCGAACTCCTCGGCGTCGGCGCCGAACACCGCGACCGGCTGCACGCGCTCTCCAGCCAGGTCGTCGCCACCGACCTGGGGCCCGAGCAGGTCGTCGCCGCCAACCGCGAACTCCTCGCCGTCCTCGGCGCGATCGCCGCCGCCAAGGCCGAACAGCCCGGCGACGACCTGATCGGCGCGCTGATCGCCGCCCGCGACGAGGACGGCGGCCGGCTCAGCCACGAGGAGCTGATCGGCACCCTCGTGCTGATGGTCGTCGCCGGGCACGAGACCACGCTGAACCTGATCACCAACGCGGTACGGGCCCTGTGCGGGCACCGGGACCAGCTCGGCCTCGTCCGCGCGGGGACGGCGAGCTGGGCCGACGTGGTCGAGGAGACGCTGCGCTGGGACGCGCCCGTCAGCTACTTCCCGTTCCGGTATCCGGTGCGGGACCTGACCGTCGGCGGGACCGTCGTCACCCGGGGCACGCCGGTCCTGGCCGGCTACTCCGCCGCGGGGCGGGACCCGGCCGTGCACGGGCCGGACGCCGACCGGTTCGACGTCACCCGGCCCGCACGGCCGGACGCGGTGCGGCACCTCTCGCTCGGGCACGGCGCCCACTACTGCCTGGGTGCTCCGCTGGCCCGGCTGGAGGCGACCGTCGCGCTGGAGCGGCTGTTCACCCGCTTCCCCGCTCTCGACCTCGCCGTGCCCGAACCCCAACTCGCGCCGCACGCCGGCTTCGTGGGCAACAGCGTGCGCACCCTCCCGGTGCGTCTGACACCCTGAGCCGGATCGCCGGGGCGGCGCGCCGCCCCGGCTCCTGGCGGGGCCTGTGCCCCCGACTCCTGGACCGGCCCCTGAACGGGCACCCGGTCCGGTCCGCGGCCCGACCCCCCGGACCGGCGCCCGAACGGGCCCCCGTCCGGCCCGCGCCCCGCGTCCCTCAGACCGACCGTGCCGCCGCCTCCGCGGCGATCTGCTCGAACCGCGCGCCCATGGCCGCCGCCAGCGCCTGCGCGGCCGACAGCGGGCGGACCATCACGGTCAGCCGGTCGATCAGCCCGTCCTCGCCGACATGGAGGAAGTCGCAGCCCTCGAGCGAGCGGTCGCCCACCCGCGCGGCGAAGACCAGCGCGTGGTCGCGGCCGTCCGCGCCGCTCAGCTCCCGCTCGTAGCGGAAGTCCTCGAAGACCTCGGCGACGGCGCGCAGGATCGCCGTGGTGATCGGCTTGCCCGAGTACGGCTTGAACACGGCAGGGCTGGTGAAGACGACGTCCTCGGCCAGCAGCGCCTCGACGGCGTCGAGGTCGTGCGCCTCGACCGCCTCGCGGAACGCGCGCATTGGATCACCCCGGTCATAGTCAATTATTTGAATAGGTGCGGGAGAGAATAATCACCGGTTGCTACGGTGTCCACATGTCTCTCAAGTACGCCGTGCTGGCGGCCCTCCTCGAAGGGGAGGCGTCGGGCTACGAACTGTCCAAGGTGTTCGACGTCTCGCTGGCGAACTTCTGGCCGGCCACGCCGCAGCAGCTGTACCGGGAGCTGGAGCGCCTGTCCCAGGACGGACTGGTCCAGGCGCGGGTGGTGCGGCAGGAGCGCCGCCCCAACAAACGGATGTTCACGCTCACCGAGGCCGGCCGGCGCGACCTCGGCGCCTTCGCGGCCGAGCCGCCCCGGCGCCCCACCGCCATCCGCGACGAACTCCTGATCAAGATCCAGGCCATGGACGGCGCGGATCCCGCGGTCGCGGCCGACATGCTCGAGGAGCGCACGTCCTGGGCGCGCGGCAAGCTCGGCCGCTACGAAAGGGTGCGCGAGCGTCTCCTCGCCGGCCGCGACGAGGAGGAGTACCTGCGGGACGCCGAGCGCGTCGGCCCGTACCTCACGCTCATGGCGGGCATCGCCTTCGAGCGGGAGAACCTGCGCTGGTGCGAGCGCGCGCTGCGGATCCTCCGGCAGCGCGCCGCCCTGAAGGGGGCGTGATGTTCGCTCCCGGAGGCCCGAGCCTGCGTGAACTAGCCGTCCAGGCGCTGTCCTCGGTCGAGCACGGCTACGACCTGCTCGCGCCGAAGTTCGACCGCACCCCCTTCCGTACGCCGGAGCCGGTGCTCGACTCCGTCGCCTCGACGCTGGAACGGCTCGGGCCGTTCGACGACGGACTCGACCTGTGCTGCGGCACCGGCGCCGGCACCAGGGTGGTGGAGCGGGTGTGCCGGCAGGGTGCCACCGGGGTCGACTTCAGCGCCGGAATGCTCGCCGTGGCCCGTGCTCGCGAGGCCGCTCGGGGCGCGGGGCCGCGGACCGCCTGGGTGCGCGGGGACGCCCGTGCCCTGCCGTTCCGGGCCGCCTTCGACCTGGTGGTGACGTTCGGCGCGCTCGGGCACTTCCTGCCGCGCGAGCTGCCGGGCCTCTTCGGCCAGGTCCACGCCGTGCTGCGCCCCGGCGGCCTGTTCGCCTTCCCCGTGCTCGCGCCTCCCCGGCCCACCTCGGCCGCCTTCTGGATGCTGCTCGGCTTCGACGCGGTGATGCGGGTGCGCAACGCCCTGTGGCGGCCGCCCTTCGTCATGTACTACCGCTCCTTCCGGCTCGGGGACGTGCAACGGGAGCTGGAGTGCGCCGGGTTCCGGGTGGAGCTCCACGTGCTGCCGGAGTTCGGGCGGCGCGGCGACGGAAGCCCGCGGGTCCGCATGGTCGCGGCCCGCAGGCTGCCGTAGGGCGCTCTGTCGTCGCACCTCCGCCGTACGCGCGTCCGGTTCCCCACGGGACGCACCCGGCGCCGGTCAGACCGCCGCCGGCAGGGTGAACTCGTAGACCAGGGCGTCCTGGCGGGTGTCCACGACCAGGTCGGTGATCTCCAGCGGGCGCGCGTACTGGTCGTGGACACGGCGGGTCACCCGCATCGACGGCCCGTCCGGGAAGCGGGTGATGGCGTCCCGGTGGTGCAGGGTCAGGCCCGCCCTGCGCATCCAGTCGTAGGCGCGCCGCAGTTGCGCGGCACCCGAGCCGTCCGCGCGGTCCCGGTAGCGGGCGAGCTCCTCCACCTCGCGCAGCGCCACGGCGGAGAACGACGTCACCGCCGTGCGCAGGGAGGTGCCGTCGGCGGCGGCGGACCGGTAGCGGTGCACCAGGGTGGGCCGGTGCGGGGTGAGTCCGAGAGCCTCGGCGTGCTCCGGCGGCGGCGCCTCCCAGGTCACCGTCGTCCGGTCGAAGGCGGCGGCCTCGGCGGTGCGGGCGCCGACCGGGAAGGTCAGCGAGGAGGGCGCCTCCACCGGCAGCCCGGGCAGCGTGGCGTGGCTGCCGCGCCGGTCGGTGGCGACCAGGCCGTCGCGGCGCAGCACCTCCAGCGCCTGCCGTACGGTCTCCCGGCTGACCCCGAAGTGCGCGGCCAGGTGCCGCTCGCCCGGCAGCCGTTCGCCGGGTGCGACGGTGCCGTCGCGCAGTGCGCCGAGCAGCCGGCCGGCGACCCTCCAGTACAGCGGCTCTCCGTCGGTCGTTCCTTCCGTCGCGGGGTGGTCGTGCGGGGTGGTGCGGGCCATGCCGCGCCTCCTGTGGGTGACGTACCGTAGCCGTGCGGGCTCATTGCGCCACCAGGTCTAGCATTGGTCTAAACCACCAAGGAAGAGCGGTCCGGCCTTTCGGCCGAAACCGGCCCGCGCCCTCACGCCCGGCGCCGGGTCCATTCCGGCCCCAGCCGGGCCCACTCCCGCTCCCATTCGGCCAGCCGACGCCGCAGCGCGACCCGCCGGACCGCGGAGTGGACGAGGAGGACGAGGGCGGCGGTGCCGCCCGTGGCGGCGGCGCCCACGGTCAGGGTGTTCTGCCAGACCGTGGTGCCGTCCGGCGGAGGGGGCACGGCCCGGCCGCGGGAGTCGAGCCACACGTCCAGCCGGTCACCGTGCCGCGCCGCGGCCGGAACACGCGCCACCGCGGTGCGCGCCTCCCGGCCGGGCCCGCCCCAGCGCACCTTCGCCCGCGCGGTGTGCTCGCCGCCGCTCCGCGCCGGGGTCGGCGAGCCGGGCACCCTGCCCACGACCTCGGCCGGGACGCGGTGCCGGTCGGCCCGCTCGACCGCCGCGACGGCACGTGCCGCGTCGTGTGCCCACCAGGCCGCGGCGACCCCGGCCAGCGGCGCGCCCAGGAACAGCAGAACCGCGACGGCCAGCGTCGTCCACGCCTCCACGACGTCCGAGCGGCGCCGCAGCGGACTGTGCCGCCGACGCCGGCCCCGCAGCCGGGTCCGCGACCCGGCCCTCCCGCCGCCGACGGGACCGCAAGCCCCGGCGTGGCCGCGGCCAAGGCCGTCCGGGCCGCGCGTGTGCCCGCGGCCGTCCGGCTCCTCCCTGCGCATCGCTCCCGACCCCTTCCCGCGGTCGCCCTCCACCCGCTGACGCACGTGGAGCGGCGGGCGCGCCGCGGCGACCGCTCCGCGCGCCCCCGAGGCGGCGCGGCGAGCGCAGGTCTCTCCACGCGAGGAGCCCCATGTCCAAGAACCGGCGCACGGCCCGGGGCAGGGGGCGGTTTCCGTACCCCGGCCAAGTCCCCAGCGGTACCGCCCCCAAACGCCCGGGCCCGCCGCGGTACTGCGGGCCACCTGCCTCATCCGCCCGCGCGGACCGGGCACTTGAGGGAGCGCCCCCGGGGCCCCGGACTCCGGGCGCCCGCACCCGACCCGTCGTCAGCCGAAGCGTTCGATCCGGATGCGGTCCACGGGCTGTCCCGCCGCGACCAGCAGCCGGGAGGCGTGTTCGGCGAAGGCGTTGGACCCGCACACGTACGCCTCCCAGCCGTCCGGCGGCCGTTCGGACAGCAGGGGCGCGACCTGGGCGGCCGTCATCCGCCCCACCCGCGTGCCCGGGGGAGCGCTCCGGGTGAACACCGGTGTGGTCTCCGCCCCCAACTCGCGCGCGTAGATGAGCTCCTGGGGGCTGCGCGCGGACACCAGCAGCCTGAGCGGCACGGACAGCCGCCGCGCCCGGTGGTGCCGCACCATCGACATCAGCGGTACGACCCCGGAGCCCGCGCCGATCAGCAGCGCGGGCCGGTCGCCGGGCCAGGCGAAGAAACCGCTCAGCGGGCCGCGCAGCTCGACCCGGTCACCGGGCCGGGCGACGGTGTGGAACCAGCCGGACACCTCTCCGCCGTCGACGTGGTCCAGGGTCAGCTCGATGTGCCCGGAGTCGTCGGGCGCCGACGCGATCGAGTAGTGGCGCTGGGCCACGTAACCGTCCTCGGCGGTCAGCCGCAGCATCAGGTGCTGGCCGGGCAGGTGCCCCGCCCAGCCCGGCACCGCGAAGCGGAAGGTGGCCGCCCGCGGGGTCTCCCGCCGGATCTCGGCGAGCGTGGCGGTCTGCCAGGCCGCGGCGACCTGCTCGCCGACGGCGATGCGTCCCGGCACCGCGAAACGCGTGGGGGGTGTGAACGTCTCAGTCACCGGAGTACCGCTGCTCCTCCCAGGGGTTGCCCCGGGCGTGGTAGCCGTTCTGCTCCCAGAAGCCCGGCTCGTCGTGGTCCAGGAGCCGCAGCCCGGCGATCCACTTGGCGCTCTTCCAGAAGTACAGGTGCGGCACCAGCAGCCGCGCCGGGCCGCCGTGCTCCGGGGCCAGCGGCCTGCCGTCGTACGTGAACGCGATCCACGCGCGCCCGCCGGTCAGGTCCGCCAGCGGGAGGCTCGTGGTGTACCCGGTGTGGGACCAGGCGACCGCGTGGGTGGCCGAGGCGTCGGGCCGCACCGCCTCCAGGAACACGTCCAGCGACACACCGCCGAACCGCGCCCCGAACTTCGACCAGCCCGTCACGCAGTGGATGTCGCCCTCGTACGCCGAGTCCGGCAGCCGCCGGGCCTGCTCCCCGGTCCAGGTGCGGGGCGCGGCCACCAGGCCGTCGACGCGGAAGGTCCAGTCCTCGGGGACGAGGTCCGGCGTGACCTCCGCGGACAGCACGGGCCAGTCGTCGCCCGCGTCGTACTGCCCGGGTGGCAGGCCCGGGTCGGCCACGCGGGGGCGCCCGGTGAAGCCTCGGGTGACGTTCATGGGGGTGGTGCCTCCAGGCCGCCGCCGCGCGCGCGGCCCGCCGGTCGAACGTGATGATTGCTTACGCATTCAACCGTACGCGCCCGGCACGGCCGCCCCGGCCGCGGGACCACCCTGGCTCCGGCGCACCCTGCGACGGGCCCCGCGACCGGCGCCCGCGCGACCGTGGAGGACAATGGACGCCGTATGAGCACCGCCGACACCGCCCCCGGTCATGTCCTCGACCATCCCGCCCTCACCTCTCTGAGCGGACCGCACGCGCACTTCGCCGAGCGCCGTGGCCGCGTGCTGCGCTACCCGGCCGACGTCACGCCGTGGCTGGCGCTGCCCCCCGAGCCCGACGCCGACGACTGGGCGGACGTCGCGGCCCTGGCCGGCCCCGGCAGCGAGGTCCCGCTGCTCGGGTTCGTGGGGCGGGTCCCGGACGACTGGGAGATCACCTTCCACACCGAGGGCGTGCAGCTCGTCGACGACGGCCTGGCCGCCGCACCCGACCCGGAGGCGGTCCGCCTCGGCCCGGCCGACGTGCCCGAGATGCTCGACCTGGTCGCCCGCACCCAGCCCGGCCCGTTCCTGCCCCGCACCATCGAACTGGGCACCTACCTGGGCATACGCCGTGACGGTGCGCTCGTCGCCATGGCGGGGGAGCGGCTGCGGCCGCCGGGCTGGACCGAGATCAGCGGGGTGTGCACCGACCCGTCCGTCCGCGGCCAGGGCCTCGCGTCCCGGCTGGTCCTCGCCGTCGTCCACGGCATCCGCGCCCGTGGCGAGACCCCGTTCCTGCACACCGGCGCCCAGAACACGCGGGCGATCCGGCTCTACGAGTCGCTGGGCTTCCGGCTGCGGCGTCGTACCGCCTTCCTCGCGGCCCGCGCGCCCGAACGGCCGGCGGACGGCCGGGTCGCCGTACCGGTGGGGCGGGGTGTGCGCCCGGCCCTGCGTCCGGTCAGCCGTCCTCCGGGCGGTGCCCGGGCCAGGCGTTGTAGCGCGCGAGGTAGCCCGCGAACCGCTCCAGGTCCTCCGCCGGCCAGTGCGCGAGCCGCTCGCGGAGGGCCGCCCGGCGGCTCTCGGTGACCTGGGCGAGGATCCGCCGGCCCGCCTCCGTCAGATGGAGCACCTGGACCCGGTGGTCGTCCGTGTCGAGGCGCCGCTCGACCAGCCCGGCGCGCTCCAGGGCGGACACCTGGCGGCTGACCGTGGACTTGTCCAGCGCGTAGTGCGCGGCCAGGTCGGTGGTGCGGCAGCCGCCGCTCTCCTCCAGATGCCCGAGCAGCGTGTACGACACCAGCGACAGCTCGGGATGCATACGTCCCGCGGAGGCGCGGGCCCGGCGGGCGAAGATCGTCATTTCGCGCTGGATGGTCTCCACGGCCGTCGCCGCGGCCGTCCCCCCGGTCGCCTCTCCGGTCGCCTCTCCGGCCGGCTCCGCGTCGGTCCCTTCGGCTGCTGTCACGGCGTTCCTCCCTTCCCCCCTGCGCGTCGTCGTCTCGTCCTGCGGGCGAGCCCCTGGTGGCACCGTACAACCGAAGTGCCGGGCGGGCCCGAGTGGAAGGGGTCGAAGAGACCGTGAGCGGCCCGGTGTTGGGGTAGGGTTGCCGTCCGGTCGTGGACGCTCCCGGCCGAGGCGAGCGGAGGAGGTGGGACCCATCACCACGTGTCAGACCGGGTGCTCTCACCTCAAGACGGCGCGGATCACCGGAAGCAGGTGACCGCGAGGGCGCCCTGCGGCTCCCGAAAGGTTCTCGGCCTCCATGCCTCCACTGTCGTCCCCGATCCCGTCCTCTCCGTCTTCCTCGCCCACTTCGCCCTCTTCGTCATCTCCGTCCCCGTTCTCGCGGGCCCTGCGGGACGCGGTCGTCACCGCGCTGCGCGCCGCCGGTTGTGTGTTCGCCGAGGACGAGGCGGAGCTGATCCTCGCCGGCGCCCGGACGCCGGACGAGGTCACCGCCCTCGTCGAGCGGCGTGCCGCCGGGCTGCCCCTCGAACAGGTCCTGGGCTGGGCCGAGTTCCACGGATTGCGCATCGTCGTGGAGCCCGGCGTCTTCGTGCCCCGGCGCCGTACCGAGTTCCTGGTCGACCAGGCCGTCGCCCAGGCGCCGGACGCCTCCGTCGTGGTGGACCTGTGCTGCGGCTCGGGCGCGGTGGGCGTGGCGCTGGCCGCCGCGCTCGGCCCCGTGGAGCTGCACGCAGCCGACATCGATCCGGCCGCGGTGCGCTGCGCGGCCCGCAACGTGGGCCCCGCCGGGGGCCGGGTGCACACCGGCGACCTGTTCGAGGCACTCCCCGCCGCGCTGCGCGGCCGCATCGGCGTCCTCGCGGCCAACGTCCCCTACGTGCCCACCGCGCAGGTCGCCCTGCTCCCGCCCGAGGCCCGCGACCACGAACCACGGGCCGCCCTCGACGGCGGCGCCGACGGCCTCGACGTGCTGCGCCGGGTCACCGCCGGGGCGGGCGACTGGCTCGCTCCGGGCGGCTGCCTGCTGGTCGAGACGAGCGAACGCCAGGCGCCGGGCGCACTGGAGGCCTTCCGGCGGGCCGGGCTGACGCCCCGTCTGGCCGTCTCGGAGGAGCTGTGCGCGAACGTCGTGGTGGGCACGGCCGGCCCGATGCGCTGAGCCCGCCCGCCTCCGCGGGCCCGTAGCCGCGAGCGGTGCCCGCGCGCTCCACGGCAGGGCCCGAGCGCCCCAGGGTGGTGCCCGGGCGCTCCAGGGCGGGTCGCGCGCTCCGCGGCGGTGTCCGCGCGGCTACGGCAGCTCCCGCGCGCGGGCGATCAGCAGGGCCACGTCGTCGTGGTTGTCCGGTTCGTGCATCCGGCGCAGCAGGAGGTCGCAGACGTCCTCCAGGGGACGAGACGGGTCGTCGAGCAGGGCCAGCAGGGCCTCCAGGCGCTCGTCCAGCGGATGCCGGCGGGTCTCGACCAGGCCGTCGGTGTACAGCACGAGCTGGTCACCGGGGTCCAGATCGACGGTGGTGGTGGAGAACTCGACGCCGCCCACGCCCAGCGGCGCCCCGGTGGGCAGGTCGAGCAGCTCCGGGGGGCGGCCCACCCGGACCCGGACCGGTGGCAGGTGTCCCGCGTTGGCGATCCGGCACTGCCGCCGGCGGGGGTCGTGGACGACGTACTGGCAGGTGGCGATGGCCTGGTCGAGCTGGTCGGTGATCCGGTCGAGGTGTTCGAGCAGCCGCGCCGGATCGAGGTCGAGCGAGGCGAGGGTGTTCGTCGCGGTGCGCAGCCGGCCCATCGTGGCGGCCGCGTTGATCCCGCTGCCCATGACGTCGCCCACGACGAGCGCCGTCTTGTCGTCCTCCAGCGGGATCACGTCGAACCAGTCGCCGCCCACCTCGATCGTCGCGCCCGCGGGCTGGTAGCGGGAGGCGACCTCGAGCCCGCCGGTGACGGACGGCAGGCTGGGCAGCAGGCTGCGCTGGAGGGTGAGGGCGGTGTCGCGGGCGCTCTGGTACCAGCGGGCGTTGTCGATCTGCACCGCCGCGCGCGCCGCCAGCTCGCGGGCCAGCAGCACGTCGTCCTCGCTGAACGGCAGCGGGTTGCGGGTGCGCTTGAGGTCGAGGGCGCCCAGCACCTCCCCGCGTGCGATCAGCGGCACCGCCAGGTACGAGTGCACGCCGGCGCGGGCCAGCAGCACGGCCGCCTCCGCCGAGCGGGCGATCCTCGCCAGGTCCTCGTCCTTCACCTGGGCCACGAGCACCGGGCCCGCGGTCCGCACGCACTCGGTGACGAGGCGGTCGGGGCCGTAGCGGGCCATCCGGCCCGGGGGGTCGGCCGCCTCCAGGGCGTCCGTGGCGTACTCGGCGCGCACGGCCAGGGCGCGGATCACCGCCGGCTCGGCGGGCCCCAGACTGCGGCGGCGGCCCCCGACGATCTCCTCCAGCAGGTCCACGGCGGCCACGTCGGCCAGCTCCGGCACGGCGACGTCCGCCAGCTCGCGGGCGGTGCGCTCCAGGTCGAGGGTGGTGCCGATCCGGGCGGAGGCGTCGGCGATGAGGGCCAGGCGCCGCCGCGCGGCCTCCGCCTCGATGCCCGCCCGGTACTGCTCGGTGATGTCCACGACCGAGGCGGCCACCCCCAGTACCCGCCCCAGGGCGTCCTCCAGCCGGTACAGCGAGAGAGACCAGGCGTGGTCCTCGTCCGGATCGGCCGGGGTGCGGCCCACGGCCGACACGTCGATGAGGGGCTGCCCGGTCTCCAGCACCCGCTGCGCCGCGTCCTCCAGCGCGTCGGTGTCCCACTGCGGGAGCACCTCGCGGGCGGTGCGGCCGAGGTGCTCCCCGGCCGTCATGCCGTTGATCCGCTCCAGGGCCGGGTTGACCGAGACGTACCGCAGCCGGGTGTCCAGGACGGCCAGGCCGATCGGCGACTGCGAGACGATCCGCGCCGACAGCGCCAGGTCCCGCTCCAGCCGCTGCACGGTCGACTGGTCCGCGGCGAGGCCGAGTGCGTAGACGGCCCCCCGGTCGTCCAGCAGCCGCATGTTGCGGAACTCCACCAGCCGTGTGGTGCCGTCCTTGCGCCGGATGGGGAAGGCGCCGGCCCAGCCCTCGCCCGTCTCCAGCACGTCGGCGAAGAGCTTGACGACCAGGTCGAGGTGCTGCTCGTGGACCATGATCCGGGCCGCGTACTGGCCCAGCGCCTCCTGGGCCGTGTAGCCGAACAGCTCCTCGGCCTGCGGGCTCCACAGCACGATGCGGCCCTTCGCGTCGAGGACGACCGAGGCCACGCCCAGCACGTCGAGCAGCCCGCTCGCCCGGACGGGCCCGCGCACCGGCTCATCGCCCTCGGCCAAGGGAGCCCCGGCTGCAGTCATCCCACGCACCGCCTTCGCCTGTCCGCGCGGCCCGCCGTCCCCGGTGCCGACACACCCTGTTGTACCGCGCCCGCCGGTATCTCACCGACGGTTCGGCGCCTTCCTCCACCATCTCTCAACGAAGCGGGGGCCGTCCCCCCGAGTCGGCCGGACGGCAGCGCACGGGGACGGGGGCGCGCGGGATGGTCGGCGCCGCACGCGGCCCCTGACACTCGGGTGCCCGCCAGGGCCCCGAGGATGTGCGCCGGCGCGTGTGGTGCTCTCCTGGAAGGTGGTGCCGTGCTGACGGCGGGTGCGGTTCCGCGGGGCTCCCGCCGTAGTGCGGCGCGGCCAGGAGAGGAGCGATCACCATGGACAGCGAGCGACCGCACCCGGAGCCCGTCTCGGTGGAACTGAGCGGCTGCACCAAGGAGGACGCCAGGATCGTCTTCGACGCCCTGTGCGCGTGCTTCTCGTCCGACCGGGGCGCGGACGACGTGCCCCGCGACTACGACGAGGTGCGTCCGACCGTGTGGCTCGGCACCTTCGACGTGGCCGACGCCCACCGGGCCCACGGCCCCGGCCGGCTCGGGGCGTCCGTCACGGCCGACGTCCAGGGCGGCTACTGGGCGATCGACCGGTTCCGTACGACCCTGGACTCCCTCTTCACCGTCCAGGACCTGTGCACCGCCTCCGGGGACCAGGAGCGAGAACTGCACGTACGCCTGGAGAGCCGTTGAGCCCTACGACGCCTGGACGGCCGCCGAGCCGCACGGGCCGCGCCGGGCGTCCCGCTGCCGCCGCCGCGGTCGTCAGGGCCTCAGCCCGAGTACGGGCGGGCTGCTGCTGCCGGTGGAATTGACGACGATCCAGGTGCCGCCCGCCCGGAGCAGCTGCGAGCCGCCCGCCAGGTCGCCGTAGTCGCCGTTGGCTCCGCGCACCGTCGTGCCGTCGTCCTCTCCCCGGCGGCCTCCGTCGCGCTCGTCGAGCGTGTACAGCCGGGCGTCCGACCCGAGGACGGCGAGCTCGCCGCGGTCCGCCGGTGCCAGCGCGGCGATCGGGGTGCCCAGGTCCGTGTGCCACAGCGGCCGACCGTCGGTCAGGGAGTAGGCGGAGATCCGCTCGGGGTCGGCCCGGCCCGGCACGGTGGCCGCGACGACCAGCGAGCGGCCCTCGACCACGGCGGACAGCGCCGGACGGGCGGGGAAGGAGCCGTCGTCGGGGAGGACGGCCAGGTCCTCGTCGTCGGTGGCGAGGGGGATGTTCACCGGCTCGCCACCGGTGCTGCTCCAGGACAGGACGGCGGCGAGCCCGCGCTTGTCCTCCTCCTGGAGAAGCAGCGTGAACGGCTCGGCCGAGACCACCACGGCCGTGCTCACCGTGCTCTCCACGGGCAGCGGGCGGCGTCCGATCTCCCGGCCCGTGGCGGTGTCCAGGGTCAGCAGCCGCGCCGTCCGCTGGTCGCCGGCCGACGACGAGCACGTGACCACCACCCGGGTCGTGCCGCGTGCCGCGGAGACGGCGAGCGGCACGCACTCCACGTCGTCCTTCCGGGCACCCGCATCGGTGACCTTCACCGTCCAGCGCGGGGCCCCGTCGGCGAGCCCGAATCCGCGGACCGAGCCGTCGGCCAGGGTCACGGCCACCCCGGCGTCGGCCGTGAGCAGGCTGTCGCGGGCCTCGGTGGCATCGGGCACCCCGTCGATCCCGCGTTCCCACACCTTGCGGCCGCTGCGCACGTCGACGCCCCACACCGTGTCGCACGGCTTGGCGAAACGCCCGAAGGCGACCAGGCCGATCCCGTCGGTCACCGACTTGCTCATCCCGCACACCGACTCGCGCACCGGGGCCCGCAGGGTCCATGCCCGATCACCGCCGCGGGCGTCGTAGGCGACGAGCGCGTCACTGCGGACCCGTACCACTGTCGCGGACCCGGGGCCCACGGTCCACACCCCGAGGCCGCGCACCGTCGGCGGGCGGTCCAGGCCCGCCTTCCAGGCGACGTCGAGCACCGGGCCCCGCATCCACAGGTAGGCCTGCCGCCCCGGCCACAGTGCCAGCAGCACGCCCGCCGTCAGCAGCACGGCGGGCAGGACCTTGCCCGGGCGGGCCTTGGTGAGCGCGGCGACGGCGGCCGTGGCGGCCGGAAAGCCGGTGAAGGTGAAGAGGAACGCGAGCAGCAGGGTCGGCATGGTGCCGTCCGGGCAGGGGGCGTAGCGGCCGCCGCAGCTGTTACCGGGAAGGGACGTCCACCCCAGGAAGTGGAACTCCACCGCCAGTCCGAGGGCCGCGCCCGCCGCCAGGACCGCGAGAGCCGCCGCGACGGGCCACGCGAGCCTTCCTCCTCCGCGCGGTCTGCTGTCCTCGACCATCGTGCGCCCACCCCCGTGCGTCCCCGGCGCCTCCTCGCGCCACCGCCCGCCCCCGACCGGCGCTGGAGCATAACCCGGGCGAGTGGATCACGTCAGCAGTCCTCGCGGACGACCGTGGCGCCGGTTCCGGGCCTTCGCGGGCGAGGCTTTGTGCAACTAGTTGCATAAGGGGGGCTCCGTCCTCTACAACTACAGGCACGACACCGCGCACGGAGGGGCCGATGAGCCGTTACCCGCACCTGCTGAGCCCGCTCGACCTGGGCTTCACCACCCTGCCCAACCGCGTCCTCATGGGCTCGATGCACGTGGGCCTGGAGGAGGCCGAGCGCGGCTTCGAGCGGATGGCGGAGTTCTACGCCGCCCGGGCCCGCGGGGGAGTGGGCCTGATCGTCACCGGCGGCATCGCGCCCAACGAGGAGGGGCGGCCCTACGAGGGCGGAGCCAAGCTCACCACCGAGGCGGAGGTCGAGCAGCACGCCGGCGTGACCGCCGCGGTCCACCGCGAGGGCGGCCGGATCGCGCTGCAGATCCTCCACTTCGGCCGGTACGCCTACCACCGCGACCTGGTCGCCCCGAGCCCGCTCCAGGCGCCGATCAGCCCCTTCGTGCCGCGCGAGCTCGGTGACGCAGACGTCGAGCGGACCATCGACGACTACGCGCGCACCGCCCTCCTCGCCCGGCAGGCCGGCTACGACGGCGTGGAGATCATGGGCTCCGAGGGCTACCTCATCAACGAGTTCGTCGCCGCGCAGACCAACCACCGCACCGACGGCTGGGGCGGCTCCTACGAGAACCGGATGCGCTTCCCGGTGGAGATCGTGCGCCGGGTGCGTGAGGCGGTCGGCGAGGACTTCATCATCGTCTACCGGCTGTCCATGCTGGACCTGGTGCCCGGCGGTTCCTCCCTGGAGGAGGTGGTCACGCTCGCCCGCGCCGTCGAGGCGGCCGGGGCGACCATCATCAACACCGGCATCGGCTGGCACGAGGCCCGCATCCCCACCATCGCCACCTCCGTGCCGCGTGGCGCCTACACCTGGGTCACGAAGAAGCTCATGGGCGCGGTCTCGGTCCCCCTCGTCACCACCAACCGCATCAACACTCCCGAACTGGCCGAGCAGTTGCTCGCCGACGGGTACGCCGACATGGTGTCGATGGCCCGCCCGATGCTCGCCGACCCCGACTTCGTCGCCAAGGCCGCCGCCGGGCGGCCGGAGGCCATCAACACCTGCATCGGCTGCAACCAGGCCTGCCTCGACCACACCTTCAGCGGCCGGATCACGTCCTGCCTGGTCAACCCGCGCGCCTGCCACGAGACCGAGCTGGTGCTGTCTCCGACCCGGCTGCGCAAGCGGGTCGCCGTGGTCGGCGCCGGACCCGCCGGACTCGCCTGCGCAGTGTCGGCGGCCGAACGCGGCCACGCGGTCACCCTGTTCGACGCGGCGAGCGAGATCGGCGGCCAGCTCAACGTCGCCCGCAAGGTCCCCGGCAAGCAGGAGTTCGACGAGACGCTGCGCTACTTCCGCCACCGGCTCGACGAGCACGGCGTCGACGTGCGCCTCGGCACCCGGGTGGAGGCCGGCGGCCTCGACGGCTTCGAGGAGGTCGTCGTCGCGACCGGCGTCACCCCGCGCGTCCCCGACATCCCCGGCGCCGACCATCCGCGCGTCCTCGGCTACCTGGACGTGCTGCGCGACGGCGCTCCCGTCGGCGACCGGGTGGCGATCCTCGGCGCGGGCGGCATCGGCTTCGACGTCGCCGAGTACCTCACCGACGGCGGCGACAAGGCGAGCGAGGACCCGGCGACGTACTTCCGGGCCTGGGGCGTCGACATGGACTACCGCGCGCCCGGCGGCCTCGCCGCCCCGGAGCGTCCCGCCCCGCCGCGCCGGGTGCACCTGCTCCAGCGCAAGACCACCAAGGTCGGCGCGGGCCTGGGCAAGACCACCGGCTGGATCCACCGCACCGAGCTCAAGCACCGGGGCGTCACCATGGTCCCGGGTGTGCGCTACGACCGGATCGACGACGCCGGGCTGCACATCACCGTGGACGGCGTCAGCAGCGTCCTCGACGTCGACACGATCGTGCTGTGCACCGGGCAGGAGCCGCGCCGGGACCTGTACGAGGCGCTGATCGCGGCCGGGCGCAGCGCCCACCTCGTCGGCGGCGCCGACGTCGCCGCGGAGCTCGACGCCAAGCGCGCGATCAAGCAGGGCACGGAGGTCGCGGCGGCCCTGTAGCCGTCGCCCGGACCGGACGGGCCGCAGGGGCTGCCCCCCGCGGCCCGTCCCTAGGATGACCTCATGTCACTCCCGCACGCGATCCTCACCGCCCTGCTCGAGAAGCCTTCGTCGGGGCTCGAGCTGACGCGCCGCTTCGACAAGTCGATCGGCTACTTCTGGTCGGCGACGCATCAGCAGATCTATCGCGAGCTGGGACGGCTGGAGACCGATGGACTCATCCGCGCACTGCCGGCCGAACAGCCCGCCCGCGGACAGAAGAAGAGCTACGAGGTGCTGCCCGCGGGCCGCGCCGAACTCGCCCGCTGGACCGCGGCGCACCAGGAACCCAAGCCGCACCGCGACGCGCTGCTGCTGCGGCTGCGTGCCGCGGCCGTGGTCGGCACGGCCGGCCTGGAGGTCGACCTCCGCCGCCATCTGGAGCTGCACGAGGAGCAGTTGGCCACCTACCGGGAGATCGAACGGCGCGACTTCCCACCCGGGAAGGACGGCCCCCAGGAGCGGTTGCAGCATCTGGTGCTGCGGGCCGGGATCGACCTGGAGACGTTCTGGACGGGGTGGCTCAGGCACGCCCTGGAGGAGTTCGCCGAACTGCCCGGCCACGACCCGGCGTGACCCCGGCCGTTCCGAGCCGGTCCTCCGCTCGGAGCCGGTACGGCGCTCAGAGCCGGTACGGCTTCGGGCGGCGCCGCAGCACCCCTCCCAGGGCGGCCAGCGCCGCTGCCGCCAGCGCGCCCCCCACCGCGTAGGCGGCCGTGCCGTGGCCCCCGGTGTCTCCACCGAGACCGCCCGCCACCCCGCGCGGCGGCGCGGAGGCGGCCGGGGACGTGCGCGCCGGGGGCTCGGGGACGACGACGGACTGGCTGCCCGCGGTGAGGTAGTGCGCGCACACGACGACCACCGTGTAGGTGCCCGGCGTGACGCCCCGCCAGGCGGCGGACTGGCTCACGCTGGTGCCCCGCAGCGGCACCTGGCGCCCCGGGCCGAGGTCCGGCCGGTCGCCGCCGAACAGCGAGGCGGTGCCCCAGTCGCCGTCGACGGCGCTGCACGCGCTGGTGGTGACCGAGACGGTGGAACCGCTGGTGGCGACGGAGATTCCCGGCCCCGCGCCGGCGGGCCCGGCGGCCACGCCGAGCGCGAGCGCGGCGGCCGCCGCGACGGGGACGGAGCGGAGCAACGGCTGAGAAATGCGCATCGGACTGTCCTCCGGCGGCACGGTCGGCGGTCCGTCCCGTGTACCGCCGGAGATAGGGAAAGGCCCGTGCTGCCCCAGGGGCAGCCAATGTCCCCGGGCCGTCTCCCGCAGCCGGGGCGCACCCGGTCGGGTAACGCTGAGGCGCGGCCGGGTGCGCACGCGCCGGGCCGGGCGGGTCGCCCGGCTCGCTCACCAGGCCGGAGCGGCCTGGAGCAGCCGCTCCCGGACCAGGGCGACGTGGGGGTGGTCCGGGCCTCCCGGACGCTGGGTGAGATAGGCGGTGTTGATCGGGGGGTCCTCCGGGGAGAGCAGGGGCACGAGCGCGCCGGAGGCCAGTTCGGCGCGGCACAGGTAGCGGGGGAGCACGGTGATCCCGGCCCCGGCGGCCACCGCGGACAGCACGCCCCGCAGGTCCGGCACGGTGACGGCGGCCTGGCCGGTCAGCCGGGTGCCGAAGACGTGCCGCCAGTAGCGCCGGGCGATCGGCAGGTCCTCGGCGTAGGTGACCAGGGGCGCCTCGGCCAGTACGGCGGGCCCCTCGGCGGCGATCCGTCCGGTGCCGATGCGCTCCACCCAGGCGGGTGCCGCCACGAGCACGAACTCCTCGTCCATCAGCGGGACCCAGGTCAGTGTGCGGCCGCGCGGCCGGGAGGTGGCGATCACCAGGTCGTGGCGGCCGGCCCGCAGTTCGGCCAGCAGATCGTCGGTGAGCCCGGTGCCGACCCGCAGCCGTACGCCCCGCGCGACCAGCGGGGCCAGCGCGGGCAGCACATGGGTGCACAGGATCTCGGCCGGACCCGCCAGATGGACCGGCTCCGGCGGCCGGTCGGCCCCGAGACCGCCGGGATCCGCGACGGCGGCGAGCGCGTCCAGCGGTGCCGCCACCCGGCCGGCCAGCTGGTCAGCCACCGGGGTGGGCGCCACGCCGCGCGACTGACGCTCGAACAGTTCCCGCCCGAGCTGCTCCTCCAGAGCACGGATCTGTGCCGTCACCGTCGGCTGCGCGAGCCCCAGCAGCCGCGCCGCCGCCGTGAACGAACCGGCGCGGTGCACGGCGAGGAAGGTGCGCAGCAGGGACAGGTCCAGGGGTGCCTGCGGACCCGCCCGGCCATCGGAATTCCTATGGGCCATGGTCTCGATACTACGGTCGGTCTATGGCCGCCCCGCCCGCGGGCAGGTGGTCACCGTGCGCTCGCCCGCGGGCCGGTGGTCACCGTGTGCTCGCCCGCGGGCCGGTGGTCACCGTTCGCTCGGCCGAGAAGCCGCCCCAGGTTCCGTCCGGGAGCCTGGCCCTGATCCGCACCCGGTGGCCGACCCCGGCCTCCCGCCCCACGTAGAAGCTGTACCGCGCGCTCCCGCGCGGTGCCGTGCCGCCCCAGACGAGGGAGGTGGCCGGACGCCGGTCGAGCTGGATCTGGTACTCCGTCACCACCCCGTCCGTGCGCGGCGGAACCCAGGAGAGGTCGAGGTAGTAGGCCCCGTCGGCCCGGTGGGTGCCGGCGCGGAAGCCGCGGGGCGCGAGGTCCCGGCCGTCGTCGGAGCCCGGCGCGGTGGTGACGCGGACCGGGGCGCCGGCCGGGGAGAGGTTCCCGGCCGCGTCGCGGGCCCGGACGGTGAAGGAGTACCGCGTCCCGGCCCGCAGCCCCGTGACCACCGTCCCCGTCCCGTCCCCGCGCACACTGTGGATCTTCGTGCCGCCCTGGAGGACGTCGTACGAGACCACGCCCCGGTCGTCCGCCGAGCGGGACCAGGACAGCCGGACGGCGTGGCTCCCCGCCGCCCGGCCGCGCACGGCGCCCGGCGTGATCGGCGCCGAGCCGTCCGCCGGAGCGGCGCCGGGCGTGGTCGCCCGGACCGCGCGGCTGCGGGGCCCGAGCCGGCCGTCCGCGTCGCGGGCCCGCACCGTGAAGACGTACGTGGTCGCCGGTCTGAGCCGGGGGACGTCCACCATGTGCGCGGACGCCGGTACGTCCCTCACTTCGGCCGTGCCCCGGTACACCTCGTACCCGGCGATGCCGGACGGCGCGGACACCGCGTTCCACATCACGTGCACGCTGGTCGCGCTCCCCGCCACCGCGGTGACGCCCGTGGGCGCCCCGGGCAGCGGGCCGCCGCCGTCGCCGGAGCCGTCCCCTCCGCAGCCGCCGAGCACCAGTAGTGCGGCGCAGGCCGCGACGGTACGCGCGGGAACGCGGCGGGGGAGGAGGGTCCGGCCGGGCACGCGTCGCACGAGAACGGCCTCCCCCGGAAACGGCGGCGAGAGCGGCGCGGACGCCGCCCCGCAATGGTCCGGACCAATATGCACCGCCGGTGGGGTCCCCCTCAAGGGGGCGGTCGCCGGTGAGTGTCCGGGAGGGTTACGTATGCTGGTGTCGTCTCGGCTGAACAGGCCCCGAGGGCAGGGGACTTCACGCTGCGGCGCGGACCGCTGTCGTCGCTGATGCCGCGCCGGCAGGGGTGGCCGGGGGCCGGAACCGACACGGGTTCCGGCCCCCGGCCACCCGGCACGCGTGACGCTTGAACCGAGGGCGCGGCCTTCGGACTCCGGGCCTCTCCGGGCCCCTCCGCGCCTCAGACCTTCCGGTAGCCGTAGGCCTCCGTGGCCGCCGCCTCCACCTCGTCCAGGTCGGCCCCCGTCGCCGCCGTGACGACCGCGGCCACCGCGCCCTCCACGAACGGGGCGTCCAACAGACGTGTGTTGCCCGGCAGTTCGTCACCCTCCGCGAGCAGCGCCTTCACGGTGAGCACGGCGCTGCCGAGGTCGGTGAGGACCGCCACCCCCGCCCCCCGGTCCACGGACGCGGCCGCGGCGGTGACCAGCTCGGCGCTGGTGCCCAGCCGGCCGCCCTCCCGGCCGCCCGCCGGGGCCACGGGCACCGCCGCGCCCCCGCTCGCCAGTCCCTGCGCCAGCCGCGCCACGGACTCGGCGACCTCGGCGCTGTGCGACACCAGCACGATCCCGACCAGCCTCTCCTCACTCACCGTCGGCCTCCGCGGTTTCGGCCAGCGCGGCGACGAGCAGTGCCGAGGAGGTGGCGCCGGGGTCCTGGTGCCCGATGCTGCGCTCCCCGAGGTAGCTCGCCCGGCCCTTGCGGGCCAGCATCGGCGTCGTGGCCACGGCGCCCTCCTCGGCGGCGGTCCGCGCTGCGGCGAAACCGTCGCCGAGCGCGTCCACGGCCGGCAGCAGCGCGTCGACCATGGTCTTGTCGCCGGGCTTCGCCCCGCCCAGGGTCATCACCCCGTCGACGCCCGCCCGCAGAGCCTCGGCGAGCTGCTCCTCGCCGACCTCGGCGGCGTCCCCGAGCGCCTTGCCGGCCCGGCGCAGCAGCGTCCCGTACAGCGGGCCGGAGGCGCCGCCGACAGTGGAGATCAACTGCCGTCCGGCGAGGGTGAGGACGGCACCGGGCGTCTGCGTCTCCTCCTTCTCCAGCGCGGCCCGTACGGCCGTGAACCCGCGCTGCAGATTGGCGCCGTGGTCGGCGTCCCCGATGGGGGAGTCGAGGGCGGTGAGCCGCTCCGCCTCGCGGTTGACGGACGCGGCGGTCGCCGTCATCCAACGGCGGAAGAAATCGGCGTCGAGCACTGCATCTCCTTGCGTGGTAGGTACGTTGACGCGCCTCGCGTGCGAGGGGGCCGCCGCCGTGTCACATGCCCCAGCGCAGGCCCGCCGTGTTCACCGGCGCGTCCCACAGCCGCAGCAGCTCCTCGTCGATCTGGCACAGGGTGACCGAGGCGCCCGCCATGTCCAGGGAGGTGACGTAGTTGCCGACCAGGGTCCGGGCGACGGGCACACCGCGCTCGGCGAGCACCCGGTGCACCTCGGCGTTGAAGCCGTACAGCTCCAGCAGCGGCGTCGCGCCCATGCCGTTGACCAGCAGCAGGACCGGGTTGCGCGGGTTCATGTCCTCCAGGATCGCGTGCACCGCGAAGTCGGCGATCTCGCGCGAGGTCATCATCGCCCGCCGCTCACGGCCCGGCTCGCCGTGGATGCCGATGCCCAGCTCCAGTTCGCCCGGCGGCAGGTCGAAGGTCGGACTGCCCTTGGCCGGGGTGGTGCACGCGCTGAGCGCGACACCGAAGGTGCGGGAGTTCTCGTTGACCTGCCGGCCGATCGCCTCGACCCGCTCCAGGGGCTGTCCCCCCTCGGCGGCGGCGCCCGCGATCTTCTCCACGAACAGTGTCGCCCCGGTGCCGCGCCGGCCTGCCGTGTACAGGCTGTCGGTGACCGCCACGTCGTCGTTGACGAGGACCTTGGCGATCTGGATGCCCTCGTCCTCGGCCAGCTCGGCCGCCATGTCGAAGTTCAGCACGTCGCCGGTGTAGTTCTTCACGACGAACAGCACGCCCGCCCCGCTGTCCACGGCCGCGGCGGCCCTCAGCATCTGGTCGGGGACCGGCGAGGTGAAGACCTCTCCCGGGCAGGCCGCCGACAGCATCCCCGGGCCGACGAACCCCACGTGCAGCGGCTCGTGCCCGGAGCCGCCGCCCGAGACCAGGGCGACCTTCCCGTCCACGGGCGCGTCCCGCCGTACGACCACCCGGTTCTCCACGTCGACGGTCAGCTCGGGATGGGCGGCCGCCATACCGCGCAACGCGTCCGCGACCACGGTCTCCGCGACGTTGATGAGCATCTTCATGGCTGCCTCCTGGTGAGCCCGGTGGGCTGTCTCGGTCCGGCTTCCGTGCGTCGTGGGCGAGGTCCGGTGGTCGGGGCGCCCGTCCCTCGCCGTCGGACGGGCGTCGTGCGCGGGCCCGGCCGCCCGCTCTCCGCAGTATCGGCCCTGTGGCGGAGATGGTCACCTGTACTGTCTGCCCCGGCGGTTCGGCCGCCGTGCGCGGGAGGGCGCGGGCGCGGATCAGCCGCCGGTGCCGTCGTGCCGCCCGGAAGGCCCGTCCTTCCCCGGCTCCCTGTCCTGCCTGGTCCCGTCATACTCCCCGGGCTCCCTGGTCTCCCGGGTCCCCTTGTCCTCCCCGGTCGCCCCGTGCTTCCCGGTCTCCGGCTCCTCGGGCCCGCCGGGCGTCGCGACGTCCGTGTTCTCCTCGGTCCCGTGGGTCCGGCGGGTCACGTGGGTCCTGCCGCTCGCGCCGATGCCGTCGATCTCGTGGATCCGGTCGGCCCCCTCGGCCACCCCACGCTCCTCGTGCGCCAGCAGGTGCCCCGCGCGGTCGCAGAACAGATGGCCCACCAGCGCGCCCCCGTGGACCACGAATCCGGCCCCGACGAGCCAGGACTCCACGATCAGGACCGTACCCACGGCTCCGTAGCTGACCGCGTTGGTCACGATGAGCGGGGTGAACACCAGGTACGAGAACGCCCGCAGGCCCACCAGGCCCGCCATGGTCGCGACGGCGCCGGGCAGCAGCAGCCGCCAGCGCACCTGGCGGCCGAGGAGGAAGTGCGGGCCCCACCAGAAGAACAGCACGCCGATCGCCAGGCTGAGCAGCATCCGGTACGTCCCCGCCAGCACCGTGCGGGTCTGCACCTGCACGTACAGGTACGTCATGAGCGCGAGCAGCCACACGGCCTGCCGCCAGATCCGGTGCCAGGGGCCGGCCGGCAGCCGCCACACCCGCTCGTAGCCGTTCTGCACGCTGGAGGCGAACGACAGACCGAACAGGGCCAGCAGCACACCGCCCCAGACGCTGAGCGTACCGACCACCCTGTGAGACGGGCTGAACGCCTCCGACAGCACCCGCTCGGACCGGCCGGACAGGTCCATGCCGTCCACCAGCCACAGCGCGAACCCGCCGTGGTGCAGGGGATCGGCCGCCGCGACGACGATCAGCAGCGGGGCCAGCGTCACCAGCGCGAGCGTGGCGAAGCCGAGCGCCCGGTGCATCAGCTCCAGTTCCTTGCCGCGCCGGTAGAGCTCGGCGGCCCACCCAGGGGCTGCCGCGGGGCGGTCGCCGGGCCGCTCGCCGCTCAACGCCGCCGCCGGCGGTGTCCGTCTCCGTGACCGGCGGTGCCCGGCGTCGGGCCGGGCGGGCGGGGCAGGCGTGACATGGCGACGGCGCCTCCTCTCCGGACCCCGGCTGAACCGGCGCGCGGCCGCGCACCCCCATCATCGCGACGGGACCGTCGCGCCGCATCCGGGAGCCGGGACGAGGGGACGCGTGCCCCGGGCGGGGGAGGGGGTGACGGGGGCTGGGGTCGGTCCGGTGGATCACGCCGCAGACGCGGGGTCCTGCAGGCCCATCTGCGGCGTTGTCGTCGGTTGCCGACGCTCCGCGCCGACGCCCTCCTCCGCCTTGCAGCTGGAGGCCCCAGACCCCCGCTCACCTGCGCTGATGAGGCGCCGTTGCCTCTCTGCGACTTGATCCGCCGGACAGGTCGGTTCTGCTTCTGCTTCTGCGGCTGTTTCTGGGAAGGGTCCGGCCGCAGGTGGTGCAGGTGCCGGTCCAGCACCTCAGCAGGTCCTGGAGTGCGT